>NZ_JBMDXE010000079.1:0-1527 GCF_048594845.1 Rhodopseudomonas sp.
CACGTCGGCGGCTGCCGTTCGGCGGAAGTTTGCGGTCGGCGCCAATGCGTCCATCGCTTCGTCACCAGGCCGCGATGATGTTGCCGTTGAACTTCTTCTGGATGAACTCCTTGACCTCCGGTGATTGATAGCTCTCGACCAGCGTCTTCACCCAAGGCTTGTCGGCATTCTTGCGCGCCACACCGACCAGGCAGACATAGTCCGACTGCTGGCTTTCGATCAGCAGCGAGTCGCGGTTGGGCACGAGGCCGGCGCTCAGCGCGAAGAACGAGGTGATCACCGAGAAATCGACGTCCTCCAACGACCGCGGCAGCTGCGCCGTCTCCATCGCCAGGATCTTCACCTTCTTGGGATTGTCGACGATGTCGAGTTCGGTCGCGCTGAAATTGCTGCCGGCCTTCAGCTTGAGCACCCCGCCCGCCTCGAGCAGCTTCAGCGCACGGCCGCCATTGGTCGGATCGTTGGGGATCGAGATCGTGGCGCCGACCGGCAGATCGGCGAGCGACTTGTGTTTCTTCGAATAGCCGGCCATCGGCAGCAGGATGGTCCGCCCCACCGAGACCACGTCGAGCCCGCGGTCACGATTCTGCTGATCGAGATAGGGCGTATGCTGGAAAGCGTTGGCGTCCAGCTCGCCATTGTGGGTGGCGACATCGATCAGCGCGCCATCGGAGAATTCCACCAGCTTGACGTCGAGCCCCTTGGCCTTGGCGACCGGCAGCAGCGCCTCGCTGATCTGCGCATGCGGACCGCTGGTGACACCGACCCGGACGGTCTCCGCGGTCGCAGGCGATGCGAGCACGATCAGGACGGCAATGATGACGGGAACGGCAAACGCTCGCATGGATTAAGTCTCTCGCAATCGGTCGGAGCATCTCGGCACGGCGACCTCGATGTCGCTACGCAGTGTCCGATGCTAGAGGCGAAGCGACGCAGCTTCAATCGGAGGCGCGAGGACGGCTATCTAAATTTTGATTAGTCGAAGGAATGTCGTTCGAAACATCGCACCGGTCGCAATGGGTACTACTTCTGGTATAATCATGACCCGGCCCGAACGGATTTGAATCGACGGTGAGCTCACCGCAAAGACGCATCGGTCCCTGGCGCGTTTCACCCGACACAGCCGAGAATGATCATCCGCTCAGGACAGCTTCGGCAAAACAAACGACGCGCGCAGCGAACCGGACGTAGTCGCGGCGGTGCTTTTTCTTCCGCGGGCTCGACAGCGCCGGACGACAGACTCATCCTCCATGGATCGATCAGCCGGAGCCATTTCATGCCCGCCATTCCTCCCACTCTTCCAATTCTCGACCTCACCCGATTCTCCGGCCATGCCGCGGACCGGACCGGGTTTCTGCAGGATGTCCGGGCCGCGGCGTTCGGGCCGGGCTTTTTCTATCTGACCGGCCACGGCATTTCGGATCGGCTGATCCGCGACGTGCTGATCGCGTCGCGTAATTTCTTTTCGCTTTCCGAGGCGGAGAAGCTGGCGATCGAAATGATCAACTCGCCGCATTTCCGCGGCTA
>NZ_JBMDXE010000008.1:0-4205 GCF_048594845.1 Rhodopseudomonas sp.
TGCGGGCAAGTCGACGACCTTCAACCTGATCACTGGAATCCTGACGACCACCGGCGGACGGATCGAACTACACGGCAAGCCGATCGACAATGCGCCGCCGCAGGACGTCGTCCAGCTCGGCATCGCCCGTACCTTCCAGCACGTCAAGCTGGTGCCGGACATGACCGTGCTGGAGAACGTCGCGATCGGCGCTCATCTGCGCGGCAATGCCGGCGCGCTGTCGAGCATGCTGCGGTTCGACCGTGCGGACGAAGCCAAGCTGCTCGCCGAGGCCACCAAGCAGATCGAGCGCGTCGGTCTCGGCGCCGAGATCGACCAGCTCGCGGGCAGCCTGTCACTCGGTCAGCAGCGCATCGTCGAGATTGCACGCGCCCTGTGCGCTGATCCGGTTCTGCTGTTGCTCGACGAGCCGGCCGCAGGCCTGCGCCACATGGAAAAGCAGCGCCTCGCCGCGCTGCTTCGGCAATTGCGCGACAGCGGCATGTCGGTGCTGCTGGTCGAGCACGACATGGGCTTCGTGATGGATCTGGCCGACCGCATCGTCGTGCTCGATTTCGGCACGCGGATCGCCGAGGGCACGCCCGAGACGATCAAGACCAATCCCGAAGTGATCAAAGCCTATCTGGGAGCGCTGTCATGAGCGCGCTGCTGCAGATTTCCGACGTCTCGGTGTCTTATGGCAAAGTCGAGGCAGTCCGGTCCGTCAATCTCGAAGTGCGTGCGCGCGAGATCGTCACCGTGGTGGGCGCCAACGGTGCCGGCAAGACGACCCTGCTGAGCGCCACGATGGGAATCTTTCCGCTCAAGGGTGGCGTCACCTTCGACGGCGCCGACATCTCGCGGCTCGATATCGAAGACCGCGTCGCCGCCGGGCTGTCGCTGGTGCCCGAACATCGCGAGCTGTTCGCCACCATGACGGTGGAAGACAATCTCGAGCTCGGTGCCTTCCGCATTGCCAAGTCGGTCGCGGCTCAATCCCAGGAGCGGGTGTACGGTCTGTTTCCGCGGCTGAAGGAGCGGCGCAAGCACCTCGCCGGCACGCTGTCGGGCGGCGAGCAGCAGATGCTGGCCATGGGCCGCGCGCTGATGGGCGCGCCAAAGCTGCTGATGCTCGACGAGCCGAGCCTCGGCCTCGCCCCGATCATCGTCGCCGACATCTTCCGCATCGTCGGCGAACTGCGCGACGCCGGCGTCTCGGTGCTACTGGTCGAGCAGAACGCCAAGGCGGCGCTGGCGATCGCCGATCGCGCTTACGTCATGGAGCTCGGCGAGTTCGTGCTCGACGGCCCCGCGTCGGAGGTGGCGGAGAACGAGCAGGTCGTGGCGAGCTATCTGGGCTTCTCGCACGCCTAATTCAACTGTGCGGCCGTCAGCAGACGGCGGCGGCTTCCATCTCGTCGATCTGAACCACGCAGTTGCGGCCGAGATCCTTGGCGCGATACAGCGCCTGATCGGCCCGCCGCATCAACGCCGCGAGATCGCCGCCGGGCAGATGCGTGGCGAGGCCGAAGCTCATCGTCACCGGCACGGCGACATCGCCGCCGGTGACGTCAGTCGAACACAGACGGCAAAGGGCCAGCGCGCAGCGAGTGGCGTCCTCGTCACCGACGTCGATCATCAGCCCGGCGAACTCCTCGCCGCCATGACGGGCAATCAGCACGTCGTTGCGAGCCCCGAAGTCGCGCAGAATATCGCCCATTCGCGCCAGCACTCGGTCACCAGCGTCGTGCCCGTATCGATCGTTGATCGCCTTGAACCGGTCGATGTCGCACATCAGCGCCACCACGCGCTTCCCGGCCGCATTCGCCTTTGCCAGCAGCCGTGCGGCTGCCTCGTCGAAGCCGCGACGGTTGAGGAGCCCGGTGAGCGGATCCGTGCGTGACACCCGCATCAGTTCAGCGCGGGTCAACGCCAATTGGCGCATCAGCATGGCCGACCGGAAGCTCAGCGCAGCCGACAATGCGACCGACACCGACAGCGCCACGATCATCGAGAACCGAGCTACTTTACCGACCGGCACCAGCACCTGCGGATCGGTGCCGAGGTCCATGACCAGGAAGATCATGGTGACGATCGCCGTAACGCCGCCGGCGATGGCGGCGCGCCCGGCGGTGTAGCGGATCACGTCCCGACGCGTGACAATCGAGTTCGGCATGCCCTGCAATCACTTGAACGACGTCCGGCCGTAGCCCAACCTCGCCTCCCGCTCTCTCGGTCCGCGAGATGGTCGAATGCGCCAAGTGGTACCAAACCCGCGCTGGCAATCACGTTAAATCCGCGCAATCCGATTGATCAGACTTAATGCATCGCTAACGCAACCGAACGATCCCGCGACTCGTGCGGAACAAAAGCAGCCTTCCGCGGAGCGGCACACGAGCCCGGGCAAAAAAGAAAGCCGGCCTCTTTCGAAGGAGGCCGGCTTCACGCTCGCATCGCGGGGCGTTCACCGCCCCGCATGGATCATTTGACGATGGTGTACTTGCCGTTCTTCACCGTCAGCAGGATGCGCGAACGGTCGTCGAGGCCGTACCGGTCGGTCTCGGTGAACGTGTAGACCCCCTGGCTCGCGGCGATGTCCTTCTCGGTCATCAGCGCCTTGCGGATCGCCTCGCGGAATTCCTGCGTGCCCGGCTTGGCGGTTTTCAGCGCCACCGGGACGACGCGTTCGAGCACCTTGAAGGCGTCGAACGAATGACCGGCGAACTGGCTGCGGCTATTCGGGCCGTACTTGCCTTCATAGGCCGTGTTGAGCTCGAGGCCGGGCTTCTTGGTCAAGGAGCTGTCGTCCTGGCCTTCCGGATCCATGACCGGGCCCGAGGCCATCAGCACACCTTCGGCCGACTTGCCGGCGATGCGGATGAAGTCCATCGAGGCCGCGCCGTGCGTCTGGTAGATCAGGCCATTGTAACCACGCTCGCGCAGCGTCGTCTGCGGCAGGGCTGCGGCGGTGCCCGAAGCGCCGACCAGGATCGCGTCCGGATTGGCGGCGACCAGCTTCAGCACTTGGCCGGCGACCGAGGTGTCGGGACGCGCGAAACGCTCCTCGGCAACGATCTTAAGGCCCATCGCCTCGCCCTGCTTCTTGAGGTCGTTGAACCACAGGTCGCCGTAGCTGTCGGAGTAACCGATGAAGCCGACGGTCTTCACATTGTGCTTCTTCATGTGCTCGTAGAGCACCTTGCCCATGATCGGGATGGGCTGCGGCATCACCACCGACCACTTCGCGCGCTCCGGCGTGATCGGCAGCGGCGACAGTGCGAAATGCGGCACCTGGGCCTCGTTGGCGACGTTGGAGATCGCCACGCTCGGCGGCGTCACCGACGAGCCCATGATTACGTCGGCCTTCGACTCCGTGACGAAACGCCGCGCATTGGTCGTCGCCGCGGTCGGATCGCCGCCGTCGTCGAGCACGATCACCTTGATCGGGTGGCCGCCGATCTCCTTCGGCACGAATTCCAGCGCATTGCGCTCCGGAATGCCGAGCGCCGCGGCCGGGCCGGTGGTGGTGATGCTGATACCCACCGTGATTTCGTTGGTTTCAGCCAGCGCGGCGCCGGACAGCGCCGGCAGCGCGATCGCCACGGCCATTGCGGCAACGGACAGCTTGAATTTGCTCATCTGCTCCTCCTCCCTCGTGATGCTGACGGCCGTTCGGCCTGGTTGTCGTATCGTGTTCTTACGTCATGCGGAGCGATGAGTCAGCCCCGCATGAACTTCTCGACGATCTCTGCCGGCACGGCAGTCGACTTCAGCTTGTCCGGATCGGCGGGATCGCGGCCGACCAGCACCCGCGTCTCGAACGCCTCGATCGCGAGCGCCTCGCCCTTGAGAACCCGGTGAGTCACTTCGAAGCTCGAGCGGTTGAATTTCTCGATCCGGCTCTCGATCGTGATCACGTCGCCATAGGTCGAGGGGATGTAGAACTTCGCACGGGTGTCGACCATCGGAATGCCGACCAGTCCATACACGCGCACCAGATCCTGCTTGGAGCAGCCCGCCACCGCGAACAGCGCCGAGGTCGAGTCATCGAACATCGCAAAGTAGCGTGGGTAGTAGACGATGTTGGCGGGATCGCAATCGCCCCACTGGATCTGCACATCGCGGCGGTTGGTGAGCATGGGCAGGGCCTAATCGAGTATCGTTACATCAGAGTTCGTCATTCCGGGACGCGCCCCTTGGCGCGGGCCCGGAATCCATATTCCCTG
>NZ_JBMDXE010000080.1:0-67544 GCF_048594845.1 Rhodopseudomonas sp.
GAAGGCCGGCGGCGCCAGTGATTGCGCCGCGATGTCGAGGCCGGGCAGCGTCCACATGAAGGCCAACGCGATCGTCGCCAGCGCCAGCCAGCGCCACAGCCGGATTCGCGCGAGGCCGAACGAAGCCGCGGTGATCACCGCGAGATAGATGTACAGCGCCCAGTAGTCCGGCTTGTCCGACGACACCAGGATCGGCGTGACGAAGCCGGCGACGACGCCAAGACCAGCGAGCGCGGGACCGTGGAGCAACGCCGCCGCGAGCGTGCCGAGCGCCACCAGACCGAGCAGGATGAAGGCGCTGGCCGGCGCGAGGAAGTCGTATAGCGCGTAGGCCGCGTACACGGTCGCGAACGCCACCGCGGTGCCGGCGGCGGTGAGGATCGCTGGGATGTTGGCGATCGGCAGCGCGCGGATGTTGGTGATGTCCTCCTTGCGCCGCGTCCATTCGCCGGCGCCGAGCAGCGCCAGCGCGAACAGACCGCCGAGCAGCACGCGCACGCCGGGGCCGAGCAGGCCTTGCTCGATCGAGTAGCGCACCATGAAGAAGCCGCCGAGCGCCAGCGTCAGGCCGCCGACCCACACCACCCAGCGCGTGCCGATGCGTTCCTCGAAGCCGGGCTTGGCCAGCGGCGTGCTCGCCACCTCGGGCGGGACGGCCGCGGCGGCCGGCTGTTCTGTCGCGGCGAGTGGCGGTTCGACCGGGGCCGTCGCAGTCGTCGCGACCACCTCCGGCTGAAGCTCGGGTGCAAGCGGCGCCTCGCTGACGGCGGGCTCCTGCGACGGCGCTGCTGCGGTTGGGACGCTTGGCCTCGGCGCCAGCGGCTGCCCGGCTTGCAGCGCGTCGAGCCGCGCCTGCAGCGCCAGCGAGCGGGTGTTCGCCTTGCGTGCCAGCACCAGGGCGACGATGGCGATGATGATCGACAGCAGTTCGAGCATTGGGTCTCCAGGCGCGGCGCCCGGATTCGGGGCTCGTCGCGAATATTACGGGATCAGCGGCGGCCGCGCACGCGCAGGCCGGGGGCGGGGCGCTCCTGCAGCACTTCGCGGCGGAAACGAAACAGCGCGGCGGGACGTCCGCCTGTTCGTGTCGACATCTCGCCGGTTGGTTCGACGAGCTTGCCGGCTTCGACCAGCCGGCGGAAATTCTGCTTGTGCAGATGCCGGCCGGAGATCGCCTCGACGGTGTGCTGCAATTCCGTCAGCGTGAATTCCGGCGGCAGCAATTCGAAAACCACCGGGCGGTATTTCAGTTTGGCGCGCAGCCGCGCGATCGCGGTGGCGAGGATGCGGCGATGATCGAACCGCATCGCGACGCCGAGCGGCGGCAGCTTGGCGCGGGCCAGCGCCGCCGGGCGGCCGTCGCGCCGCGCCTCTTCGATCAGGCCGGCTTCGTACAGCAGCTCGTAGCGGTCGAGCACGCGCTCCTCGTCCCACTGCGCACCATCGATGCCGAAATACAGCCGCACCCGGTCCTTGCGCGCCAGCGCACGCGCCGTGTCCGGCTGTTCGGCCTGGTTGGCCCAGGTCGTCAGTTCGGGAATGATGCTCCGCTCGATGATCGCGGGCCGCTGCTCGCGCCAGTCTTCCCACGGGAAGAACCGGTACCACGGTTCGAACGTCGCCCCGGCGGCGCGGGCCGCGTTGTCCACCGCGCGGGTCAGCGCCAGATAGCCGATCGAAGCGACGTGGACGTCGGTGTCGCCGATCCGCGCATGACGGCCGCGGTCGCCGAAGGTGTAAAGCTGCTCGACATAGCCGAGCCGCAGCCCGGTCTGCTCCTCCACCCAGGCGCGCAGCCCGATCTCCAGCGTACGGTGCGAGATCGCGTCGAACGGCCCGTAGGGCAGGCCGAGGCCGGCGCTGCCGCCGGAGGCGGTCAGGATCAGAGGCTCGTTGTTTTCGATCGCCACGATCGCGGCGGTGAGGCCGATCTCGATCGGGATCGGCAAGCCGTCGCCCGAAACCTTGTCGCCGCCTGGAGCCTCGTTGCTGCTCGAAAGCCTGTCGCTCATGCGGTGGCGGTCGTCATTCGAGGTCGACGCGGAACGGCTGTCCCTCGACGCCGAGATTGCCCGGCCCGATCGCGTCCAGCGCGCGCAGCATCCGCCCGTCGCGGCCGAGTGCGCGGTCGGCCAGCGTGACGATCAGCCGATTGGGAAAGGCGCTCGGCGAAGCATCGCGGATCTGCTGCGCGATCGTCAGTTCGTCGCGATGTGGATTGAGCGCGCAGGCGGCCGCGAAGGCGCTCGCGGTCGAGCGGCTGATCCCCGCATAGCAATGCACCACAAGCGGCGCCGCGCGGTCCCAGCCGCGCACGAAGTCGAGCAGGTCGGCGACGTGCGCTTCGTTCGGCGCGACGAAGCCGTCCATATGCTCGGTGATATCATCCATCGAGATCCGCAGATGGTTGACCTCGAGCACCGAAGCGGGGCGCTGCACCTGCTCGACATTGGCCATCACCGACAGGATATGGCTTGCGCCGGTCGCCGCGACGGTCGGGTGCAGGGCTGCGAGGGAGCAGACGTGAATCATGAGGTCTTCCGAAGGTTGCGGGCGATCTTAATCCTGCGCCGGAGGCGGTGAAAGCGCGATGACGCGAGCGATTGCCAACTGGGGACGGCGGCGGAGCCGGCAGATGCTAACGCATCGCAGCAGGCGGCGTCAGCCGGCGAATGCCCCAAGTTTGCCACATAAAGCTTCGAACCGGGCGAGGAACCGCTTTTCCGCCTTCCCGGCCGACCACGGCGTCAGATAATCGTCCTGCATGCTCGCCGGCAGCCCGGGATCGCTGCCGAACAACCGCTTCGCTTCGGCTTTTGTGAAACCGGCCAAGCAGGTTGCCTCAAGGTAAGCGGCGCCGCGATCGGCCGCCTTGATCTGCCGCTCGATCGCCTCGTCGAGTTCCGCCGGCAGCCCGAAGCGAATGTGAATCGCTCCCAACAACCGCTTCTCCACGCTCTTGTAAGACGCCCCAATCACCGCCTTGAACGGCGAGATCATGTCGCCGATGACGTATTCGGGCGCATCATGCAGCAGCGCGGCGAGGCGCAGCCGCGCGTCAACGCGCGGGCTTTTCTCGCGCATCACTGCCTCGACCAGCAGCGTGTGCTGCGCCACTGAGAAAATATGCGCGCCGCTGGTCTGCCCGTTCCAGCGCGCGACCCGTGCGAGTCCGTGGGCGATATCGGCGATCTCGATATCGAGCGGCGACGGATCGAGCAGGTCGAGACGACGGCCGGACAACATGCGTTGCCAGACGCGTTCGTCCGATCGAGAGGGCGGGCCAGCTTTGCTCATGCGGGTTCGTCAGTAGTGCGATTCGGTCCCTATATCGACGACAATCCGCGGTTGCGCTCTCGCCCGGACGCATGTGCCCGATCTCGGCCGCCATGCTGTCGAACTTTTGCGCAATCCGACTGAGAGATTGAGCGGCATTTCAAAATTAAATAAGAAAGAGTAAATTAAATTGGTGGATTCGCCGTCGAGCCGCGTTGTGAGGAGTTTTATTAAATGGCCGGACAGTCTGCCCGCCTTGATCCGAAGCGCTCACCGCCCGATGGCGTACAGGATGTGCACGCGTCCGAGCCTACGCTGGAGTCATTGCAGCAGGAGAACGAGTCGCTGAAGAAGCTCGTCGTAACACTGTCCGAGATGGTGCTGCGGCGGACGGTCGATCAGCGCTGACGTGTAGTCTGCTTCGGCAGTTTTGAGCTGGTGCGCCGCTGCGGCTTGGTCATGGTGCCGCATCGCGCATGGCAATGACAATCGACCAGGTGATCGTTGACCATGCCGACCGCCTGCATGAAGGCGTACACGATGGTCGGCCCGACGAATTTAAATCCGCGCGCCGACAGATCCTTTGAAATTTTAACCGACAGCGGCGTCGAGGCCGGTACGCCCGCGGTGGTCTTGAACGCACTCACCTTCGGCGCACCGCCGACGAAGTCCCACAGCAGTTTCGAAAAGCCGGGGCTTTCTTCCTGAATTTTCAGCCACGCCTTGGCGCTGCCGATCGCCCCCTCGATCTTGGCGCGATTGCGCACGATGCCGACGTCGTTCATCAGCAGCGCGATCTTGTCGGCATCGTAGCGTGCGATCTTGGCAGGTTCGAAATCGTCGAAGGCGCGACGAAAATTGTCGCGCTTGCGCAGGATAGTGATCCACGACAGGCCCGCCTGGAAACCATCGAGGATCAGCTTCTCGAACAGCGCACGATCGTCGTATTCCGGCACGCCCCATTCGGTGTCGTGATAGGCGACATATAGCGGATCATCGCCCGGCCAAGGGCAGCGCATCAGTCCATCGGCGCCGAGGCGGGGACCGCGGCTCATGTGCCGGTCCTGCGTTGCGCAGGCGTCAGTTCCTCCGGGTCGGTGATCGTCAGCGTGGCGCCACCGGCGCTAAGCGGCTGTCCGGCCTCGCGCGCCTCGGCAACACGATCGATCCGCAGCAATGCGAGCCCGCTGCGGGCCCCAGACGAGCCCATGGTGCCGACAGTTTTCTCGCCGGCCAAGATGTCACTGCCAGGTTGCGGGGCCGAGCCTTCGAAGTTGACGCGCACGATGCGCGTGCGCGCGGTGCCGCGATGATGCATCCGCGACACCACTTCCTGGCCGATGTAACAACCCTTGTTGAAATCGACGCCGTGCAACCGGTCCATATTGGCTTCATGCGGGAAGGCGTCCGCATAGCCGAAATCCGTGCCGCCGTTCGGCACGCCACAGGCGATCCGTTGTGCATCATAGTCGCTGATGGCGACCAGCGTTGCGCCCAGCGCGTCGGCGGTCGCCTTTGCCAGCAACTCCGGCACGATGATACGCCAGCCCATCTGCTCCGAGCGCGGGTCGGCGAAGCCCATCTCGGGCGGCTGCGACGGTTCGCCGTCCCACAACGCCAGCACGCCGAGCCGATCGGACAGATTCTCGATCAGCACCTTGGCGCGAAGCTTGTAGAATTTCAGCTTGGTGGCGAGCGGTTCGGCCAGCGCCTTGGGGCAGTCGAGCAGCAGGCCGCCATCGTCTTCGGGCGGCAACTCCGTGATGAAGAAATCGCTGACGATCTTGCCCTGCGGCGTCAGCAGCGCGCCAAACCGGCCCTGTCCGGCGGCGAGCCGCGTCAGGTCGGTCGTGACAAGGCCGTTCAGCAGGTGCCGCGCGTCAGGACCGCTGATCTTGAGCACGCCGCGGTCGGGGAGAAATGTCGCCTTCATCAAATTCTCGATCGAATTCTGTCGAAACGCCGGTCAGGAACATCCTTTGCGGAGACGCCCGGTCCGGCTATGACTGCCAAAATAAGCGGCTCCACTGCGCGCAACAAGGCTGGCTCGAACAAGGCTCGGTCAACAAGCCTTGCAAGACGCGCACCGCCGAGAGGCTTTCGAGGAACCATGACCGGCACATTCGACACGATTCTGAAGGGCGGCACCATCGTCAACCAGGACGGCGAGGCCATCGGCGACATCGGCATCAAGGACGGCCGGATCGCCGCCCTCGGCTCGCTCGGTGCCGAGAAGGCCGGCGAGGTCATCGATTGCCGCGGCCTTCATTTGCTGCCGGGCGTCATCGACACCCAGGTGCATTTCCGCGAGCCCGGCCTGACGCATAAGGAAGATTTGGAGACCGGATCGCGCAGCGCCGTGATGGGCGGCGTAACTGCGGTGTTCGAAATGCCGAATACCAATCCGCTAACGATCACCGAAGAAACCTTCACCGACAAGGTGAAGCGCGCCGAGCATCGCATGCATTGCGACTTCGCGTTCTTCATCGGCGGCACTCGCGACAATGTCGAAGAGCTGCCGAAGCTCGAGCGCGCACGAGGCTGCGCCGGCGTCAAAGTGTTCATCGGCTCGTCGACCGGCAGCCTGCTGGTCGAGGACGATCCCAGTCTGAAGCGCATCCTGTCTGTGATCCAGCGCCGCGCCGCGTTTCACGCCGAGGATGAGTACCGCCTTAACGATCGCAAGGACGAACGCATCGAGGGCGATCCGCGCTCGCATCCGGTGTGGCGCGACGACGTCGCCGCCCTGCAGGCGACGCAGCGGCTGGTAGCGATCGCGCGCGAGACCGGCAAGCGCATCCATGTGCTGCACATCTCGACCCGGCAGGAGATGGAGTTTCTGCGCGAGCACAAGGACGTGGCGTCGGTCGAGGTGACGCCGCATCATCTGACGCTGGTGGCGCCGGAGTGCTACGAGCGGCTCGGCACCAAAGCGCAAATGAATCCGCCGGTGCGCGATGCCTGGCACCGCGACGGCATCTGGCATGGGCTGGCGCAGGGCGTGGTCGACGTGCTGGGCTCCGACCACGCGCCGCACACGCTGGAGGAAAAGGCCAAAACCTATCCGGCATCGCCTTCGGGCATGACGGGGGTGCAGACGCTGGTGCCGACCATGCTGGATCACGTCAATGCCGGCCGGCTGTCGTTGGCCCGCTTTGTCGATCTCACCAGCGCCGGCCCCGCGCGGCTGTTCAACATTGCCTGCAAGGGCCGCATCGCTGCCGGTTTTGACGCCGACTTCACGGTGGTCGATCTCAAGCGCAGCGAGACCATCACCAACGACTGGGTCGCCTCGCGCGCCGGCTGGACACCCTATGACGGCGTTCGCGTCACCGGCTGGCCGGTCGGCACATTCGTGCGCGGTGCCAAGGTGATGTGGCAAGGCGAGCTGACCACGCCGTCGCGCGGTGAGCCCGTGCGGTTTCTGGAGACGCTGAAGGCGTAGGCAAGCCGGCTCGCTTCGCGACCTTTAGTTAGTTGGATTTCTCCGTCGTGGCCGGACTCGTCCCGCTTGCCCGGCCGTAGCCGCTTCGCTGCGCGAACGCTCGCGGGCGGCAACCTGCGTCGTTTTGTCAGTACCTCCGGGGAACTCCGGTGGGGGATTCTGCGTATCCTCGCCGCAAGCATCTTCAGCGATGATGCATCCGATTCGGCTGGCGCCCGCCGGATCGGGTTCGAACGTTGGTTAATAGCAAATCAACGAATGCGGCGCAGCCTACGACAGTCGCAACGATCGCCGGGTCGTCGAGTGACCGATACGCTTGAGGGGGATTCCAGATGGAAGCTCAGAAGACCGCGGTCGATGCCATCGTGACCTTGACCGGATGTGACCGCGCCGCCGTGACCGAGTTCATCCGCCGTTTCTATCTGGCGGGCGTCAAGGATCCAAAGCGGCTGACGTTCAAGGGGCTGCAGGCCTTCGCTCGCAGCTGAGACGCGAACCTCTACCTAGGCTGGCCTGCGGTCGTCGAGGCGCGGCGCACTTGTGGCTTGCTGATCAGAAGGTGTTAGCGCTTTGTCGCGCTTACTGCTTCGCCAGCGCGACAGAGAACTCGCCATTGCGCACGCGGCCGGGTAGGCCCTCGACGAACTTCGCCACGGCATCTTCGCCGTAGGTCCCGACGAGCTCCGCGAAGGCGGTGAACAGGCTCGCCTGCGCCAAGCAGTCGCCGTCCACACCGTCGTGCAAAGCTTCGGCCCAGGCTTCGCTGAGATAGCTGAGGGCAGTCTGCTTCTGCTCGCGGTCAGCCTGCAGGTCGCGCTCGGAAGGGTAAGTCGTGACGCTCATGAATCTCAACAAGGTATGGCCCGGTCCACTGCGGACCGGCAATATCGAAGTGTTACCACGCGCAGTGGCGCCCGCTAGGCAGTTCTTTAGGAAAGGTTAACGGCCTGGGATAATTCCCAGGTGTGCTCAGTTCGCGTAACGGGCGGTCAGGTCCCGCGAGATCTTGGAACCCTCTTCGAGATATCGGCGAATCGCCACCTTGGCGGCCGGCGTGCAGGTCCGATAGGTCTGCTGGAACCCGTTATAGCCGCGGTTGAATCCAGCGATCAGCCGGGTGCGACGCTCTCCCGAGGGAGTTTCCGCGTCGATCAGGGCTTGCATTTCGTTGCGCCATTTGGCGCCCTCGTTGCTGCCGCAGATCCCGCGCAGATAGTGCAACGTCCCCAGAATTTCGGCGAATCGCTGGAGGTCGGCATCGAACGGCGCGGCGCCGTCCTGCGCACGCGCCGGTGCCAGGCTGCAGGTCGCAACCACGAGTGAAATGGCGAACAGGCGCTTCAGCATGAGGGGATCCCGACGCGGCCTGATAGGCCTTTTCGCCCGCAGCGGCAAGCGATGGCGGATCAGGTGCCGATCAGGGCATATGCGGTGGCGACAATGCCGGGAAGGCCTTCGGTCACCTTGAAATCGCCAACCGCCGCTGGCGCCACCCAGACCGCATCGTCGAGTTCGTCATTCAGCGCAGGCTCGCCCCGGGTCCAGCGAGCCGCGAAAGATAGAATCACATAGTGGCCGGCATGGCTTGGTCCCGGCACCACTTCGCGCCAGCCGGCGAGGCCGGCGATGGAGACCGTCATCGAAGTTTCTTCCGCGATCTCTCGGGCCAGAGCGGTCTCCAGCGTTTCGCCGTATTCGACCCGTCCGCCGGGCAGTGAATAGAACCCCTTGCCGGGCGAGCGGGCGCGGCGCACCAGCAAGACGCGGCCGTCGCGGAAAATCGATGCGCTGACGGCAAGCTGGGGATGGCGGGGAGGCTCGGGCGTCACGGCAGCTCAGTGCGACATGATGAAATCGACGTCGGCGGCGCTGCCCTGGCCGTTGATGATGCCGCCCGCGCGGCCGATCAGCGGCTTGATCCAGCCGACCGCTTCCTCGGCCAGCTTGGTGCGCGTCGAGTCCTGACTGGCGCTGCGCATTGCCTCGCCTATCGCCGAGAGAATCGCCGTCATGTTGCTGGTGACTTCGTCGAAGTCCTGGCGAATGCCCGGGTCGGCATGCTCATAGGCTTCGATCGCCAGATCCCGCGCCTTGAAATTCGAGAGCTTGAAGTGTTCCGCATAGGACAACGGTTGCCAGCCGAGAAAATCCTCGGAGCACTCCGGCATATCCGGGATCATCTCCAGCAGCATGATGGCTTCGTTGAAGTGATTCAGATAGTCGGTGGCGAGACCGGTTTTCGGATTGATATTGGCAGCCGACAGTTCCGCCGCACGCGCTGCGGCCTCTGCGCCACCCGATGCACTTGGGCGCTGTGTGGGGCTGGTCTGCATGGATGCCATCATTGGTATTCTTCGGATACCGGGGTTAATAGGCTCTGAAGAATCCACCTGGGATAAACGCGCAATGTGCGGACGCTTTGTCATTACTTCTGCACCGGCCGCGATCCGCCAGGCGTTCGCCTATGTGGATCAGCCGAACTTCCCGGCCCGCTACAACATCGCGCCCACGCAGCCGGTTCCAGTCGTCATCGCGGATGGCGGCGCGCGTCGATTCCGGCTGATGCGGTGGGGCTTCCTGCCAGCTTGGGTGAAGGATCCGAAGTCCTTCTCCCTCGTCATCAACGCGCGTGCCGAGACGGTGCTGGAGAAGCCGGCGTTTCGTAACGCGATCCGGAGACGGCGCTGTCTCGTGCCCAGCGACGGCTACTACGAGTGGAAAGTGACGGGATCACGCAAGCAACCGTATTTCATCCATCCGCAAAACGACGCGCCGATCGGCTTTGCCGGCATCTGGGAAACCTGGGTCGGGCCGAACGGTGAGGAACTCGATACGCTTGCGATCGTCACCACGGCCGCCAAAGGCAGCATGACCGAGTTGCACGACCGGGTGCCGGTGACCGTCGCGCCGCAGGACTACGCGCGTTGGCTCGATGCCGATGAGACCGATGTCGAAAGCGTCATCGCGCTGTTGCGGCCGCCGCCGGAAGGTCAGTTCGTCTGGCATCCGGTATCTGCCGCAGTCAATCGCGCCGCCACCGACAATCCGCAACTGATCCTGCCGATCTCGGACGAAGAATTGCGGGCTATCGAAGCGCCGCCTCCCACACAGTCCGCAACGAAGCGGGCCGTGCGGACGAAGCCTTCGACCGACGACAGCGGGCAGGGCTCTCTGTTCTAATCAGCGTGATGCGCAGGTCTTCCGAGCCGGAGGCAATCTGTCTCGGAAGATGGCCGTTGTGCCCGAGCGGCGAGACTACACTACCTTGCCCGGGTTCATGATGTCGTGCGGATCGAGCAGCGACTTGATCGACCGCATCAGCTCCATCGCGGTGGCGTCTTTCACGCCGGGTAGCTCGTCGCGCTTCATCACGCCGATTCCGTGTTCGGCCGAGATAGAGCCGCCATGGCGCAGCACGATGGCGAAGACGACGCTGTTCACCTCGTGCCAGCGCGCGAGAAACGCGGTTTTGTCGGCCCCCGGCGGCTGGCTGACATTGTAGTGGATGTTGCCGTCGCCGAGATGGCCGAAGGGCACCGGCCGGGCACCGGGGATCAGCTCGACAACCGCAGCGTTCGCCTCTTCGATGAACTGCGGCACCGCGGCCACCGGCACCGAGATGTCGTGCTTGATCGAGCCACCTTCAGGCTTCTGCGCCGGCGAGATTTCCTCGCGCAGTTTCCAAAACGCTTCCTGCTGCTGCAGGGACGCGGCGATCGCCGCGTCATCGACGATGCCGTCCTCGAAACCACGCTCGAGAATTGCTTCCAATGCGCCGCGGATATCATCGCGCATTGAGGATAGTTCCATGAGTACGTACCACGGATAACGGCTTTCCAGCGGATCGCGGTTGTGAGCGTGGCGCACCGAGAAATCGAGAGCGATTTCGGCGATCAGTTCGAAGCTGGTGAGGCTGCCGGCGGCTTGACCCTGGGCGATTCCGAGCAGCTTCAGCGCAGCTTCGGGCGATTGTAGCCCGACAAACGCGGTTTCGACCGCGCGCGGTTTCGGAAACAGCTTCAGCGTCGCCGCCGTGATGATACCCAGCGTGCCTTCGGCACCGATGAACAGATCGCGCAGATCGTAGCCGGTGTTATCCTTCTTCAGCTTCGACAGCAGGTTCAGCACCCGGCCGTCGGCGAGGACAACTTCGACGCCGAGGGCCATGTCGCGCGCAAGTCCATAAGCGAGCGCTGCCGTGCCGCCGGCATTGGTCGAGAGATTGCCGCCAATGGTGCAACTTCCCTGCGCACCGAGCGACAGCGGAAACAGTCGATCGACGCTGGCGGCTCGCTCCTGCGCGGTCTGCAGGATGACGCCGGCTTCGACCGTCATGGTGTTCGATGCGAGGTCGATCTCGCGGATCTTGTCCATCCGCTTCAGCGAAATCACCACCTCGCCATTGTGCGGCGTCTGACCTCCGACAAGGCCCGTATTGCCGCCTTGCGGCACCAGCGCGATGCGCTCTTCGTGCGCCAGTTTGCAGATCGCAGAAACTTCATTCGTCGAGCCGGGGCGCAGCACCAGCGGCGAGTGGCCGTGATACAGATTGCGCTCCTCGGTGACATAGCCCTCGAGTTCGAGCGGATCGGTCAGCGCGTGCTTGTCGCCGACGATCGCCGTGAAGCGCGCGATCAGGTCGGGCGACAAGGAGACGGGCGAAGCTGATGTGGCGATATTCATGTTGTTTCCTCTTCCCTGTCGTTGCGAGAAGGCCGGCGACGAAGCGATCAGGATCGTGGGTCAGGAATCTCGAGATTGCTTCGCGCCGCTCGCCGCGACGTAACGATTTGTTTGTCCCGTAATCATGGGCGCGGAGCCGCGGCACGACGCAGGCGATCATTGATTGCTTCGCCGAGCCCGTGCGTTGGGATGGGCATCACCGCGATTGCGCGTACACCAGCGGCATCGAGCTCGCGTAGCGCGCCGAACAGATGCGCCGCGGCTTCGGCAAGGTCGCCGCGCGGTGACAGATTGCGGACTGCAACGGCCGCTTCTGAGCCCGGAGGCAGATCCGATCCGAAAGCGAGCAGCGCTTCACCCTGCTCGATCCGCGTGGCGCCGAGCCGGACGTTCGCGTGAGGCGCGTAGTGCGACGCCAGCATTCCCGGGGCGACCGGCGCGTGGCCGGCATCAGCAACCGTCGCCGCCGCGATCAGAGCGCGCCCGAGGACACGCTCGATCGCTTCCCGCGGTACGCCGCCGGGCCGCAGCAGCACGGGCGAGCCGAGACAGCCGACGATCGTGGACTCGACGCCCACGATCACCGGGCCGCCATCGACGATCGCATCGATACGTCCACTGAGATCAGCCGCCACGTGAGCTGCCGTGGTCGGTGAGACATGGCCGGAGCGGTTCGCGGACGGCGCCACCACGGCACCGCCGAACGCGCGCAGCATCGATTGCGCGATCGGATGAGCCGGCACCCGAAGCGCCACACTGTCGAGCCCGGCGGTGGCCAGATCGCAGACCGGACAATTCTCCGCCTTCGGTAGCACAAGCGTGAGAGGGCCGGGCCAGAAGGCCTCGGCCAATCGCAACGCCACGTCGTCGAACCGGGCGATCGTGCGAGCCGCATTGAGATCGGCGACATGAGCGATCAGCGGATTGAATGACGGCCGCCCTTTGGCGGCGTACAGCCGGGCCACGGCGTCGGCATTGGAGGCGTCCGCCCCCAGCCCGTACACCGTCTCGGTCGGGAACGCGACCAGGCCACCGCGGTGCAAAGTCTGCGCGGCAGTCTGTGCGTCCTCGGCGGTCAGCAAGATGGTGGTCGGGTCGAGCATCATGCCCGGTTCATAGCTCAATTCGTGCAGATGCGAAGTAGCAAAGTCGACGCGCTGCGCTGCATCACACGCGGGAGCCACCCTGCTCGACCGGGAGGCGACGCTCGCGCAAATCGCGAATCCGGCATTGCTCCGCGCCCGATATCACCGCGGAAGAAGCTCGCATAATGCTGCGCGGCGGGCTTGCAACGGATTTCAATATAGAGTGAGGATAGTTTGTTCACACAGGCGCTTCTTCAATGCAACTCAACCCGCTGCTTCATGCCGAACGCGTCACCGGCCGCAGGCAATCCGCACTGATCGATCTTTGGTCAACGACCGGATTTGCCGCCGCCGTGAGCGAAGTGACGGGGCCGCACCTCTATGAGTTCGGCGAATTGCCGGTCCCGACCGTGGCCATCACGCTGTACGACGTCCGCCGCCACGTCCTGATCGAGAACGGCAAGGTGCGCCGCGATGCGCCCGTCCGCGCCGGACGGTTTCGCATCGGTCAGCCGGGACGGCGGGTCGTTGTGGATGCCGTGCCCGATACCAATCAGGGCAAGCTGTTGCTGCTTTATCTCGGCGAGCCGCTGCTCAAGGATGTCGGACGTTCGCTGGGCGCAGCCGATGCGATCGCGCTGCGCGACACCGCCTGGGACGTCGACGATGCGCTGCTCGAAGTGGCGGCGAAGCGCCTCGTCGAGGCCAGCGAAAGCGGTGGGCGGCCGAACGCGCTGCTCGCCGAGCAGCTCGCCTACACGCTCGCGCTGCATCTGACGGACCGCTATTCGGCGCTTCGGTCGATCGCGGCCGAGCAGACCGTACTTCTGGAAATGCCGGTGCGCGATCGGATCGCCGAATTCGTGCGTTCCGATCCCGGGGCGCCGATTACTTTGGCCGCGATGGCAGAGGTGGCGGGGATGAGCCCCTCCAACTTCATCCGCAGCTTCAAACGCTCCACCGGAATGACACCCCATCGGTTCGTGGTGGAACAGCGCATTGCCGCCGCCCGTCGGCTGCTGGAAGCCTCTGATCTGCCGATCGTGGAGATCGCCTTGGGCGTCGGCTTCTCGTCGCAGTCGCATTTCGGTGTCGCGTTCCGTCAGGTGACCGGTGAGAGCCCGGCGCGCTATCGCCGGCTGCAGCGCGGACGCGAGTAATTTTTCGACAGAAAGCTGCGCGCTCCGCAGTCGCCCGGCGATTTTTCGGCAGACGCATTCTCGCGATTGATAAATTTGTCGCGCACGACGGTCGCCCGGTGAAGGCGAACGAGGGAGGATACGTATGACGACATCTTCGAGCACGGTGGCGCCGATCACGGACACCAGCCTGACCGGCTTCTACAAAGACATGACCGTTCCCGAGAAGCGGACCTTCTGGGCCTGCGCGACCGGTTGGGCGCTCGACGGCATGGACTTCATGATCTACCCGCTGGTGATCGGCACGATCATCGCGCTGTGGAAGGTCGATGCCGGCTCGGCCGGGCTCGCCGGCACCGTGACGCTGCTGGCATCGGCGGTCGGCGGCTGGGCTGCCGGCTACCTGGCGGACCGGATCGGACGCGTCCGCACGCTGCAGTTCACCATCATCTGGTTCTCGCTGTTCTCGCTGCTGTGCGCGTTCGCGCAGAACTTCGAGCAATTGCTGATCCTGCGGGCGCTGCTCGGCTTCGGCTTCGGCGGCGAGTGGGCCGCCGGCGCGGTGCTGATCGGCGAGACGATCCGTCCGCAGTATCGCGGCCGCGCGGTCGGCTCGGTGCAGTCGGGCTGGGCCGTCGGCTGGGGCATGGCGGTGCTGGCGCAGGCTGCGCTGTTCTCGCTGCTGCCGGCCGATCAGGCGTGGCGCTGGATGTTCGCGATCGGCGCGCTGCCGGCGCTGCTGGTGCTGTATCTGCGCGCTTATGTGAAGGAGCCCGAGGTTGCTGTGCAAACGCGCGCCAAGCTGACGGCGGCGGGCGGCAGCCGTTCGATTCTTGCGATCTTCCAGGGCCGTATTCTCAAGACGACCATCCTGGCGTCGCTGGTCGCGACCGGATGTCAGGGCGGTTACTACGCGATCACCTTCTGGGTGCCGCGCTTCCTCACGACCGAGCGCAAGCTGTCGATCGTCGGTTCGACCGGCTATTTGGCGACGCTGATCGTCGGCTCGTTCGTCGGCTATCTGGTCGGCGCGTGGTTCGCCGATCGGTTCGGCCGGCGCAATTTGTTCCTCACTTTCTCGCTGGGCGCGATGGTGGTGGTGCTGGCCTATACGCAGCTTCCGCTGTCGAATGAACTGCTCTGGGTGCTCGGCTTCCCGCTCGGCTTCTTCGCCTCGGGCTATTTCTCCGGCATGGGGGCGTTTCTGACGGAGTTGTTTCCGACCAGCCTGCGCGGCTCGGGGCAGGGCTTCTGCTACAATTTCGGCCGCGGCGTCGGTGCGTTGTTTCCGTTCCTGGTCGGCTATCTGTCGCAGGTCACGACGCTGGCGAACGCCATCTGCTTGTTCGCTGTGTTCGCCTATGTGCTGTTCTTCGCGGCCGCCTACGCGCTGCCGGAGACGCGCGGCACGGTGCTGAGCGCCGATGAGTAAGCCGGGAATGCCGACGGATTCGGCCCCGGCCTGTCCGGGGCCTGATCCGTCGCCGCGCCGACCGACGCGATTCGTCGTGCCACGGGGGGCAGTCGATACGCACGCCCATGTCATCGGCCTGCCGCCGGCCCATCCTTTCGTCGAGGCCCGCAGCTACACGCCGCCAGCGGCCACGCCGGAATCCTATCTGGCGATGCTCGATGCCACCGGCATGACGTACGGCGTGCTGGTGCAGGTCAGCGTGCACGGCACCGACAACAGCCTGATGCTGGAAACGCTGCAGGCCCATCGTGATCGGCTGAAGGGCATCGCGGTGATCCCGCTCGGCCTTTCGGACAGCGAACTGGCGGCGCTCGAAGAGGCCGGCGTCGTCGGGCTGCGGCTCAACATTCTGTATGGCGGCGGCATCGGCTTTGAACGCGTCGGCGATTACGCGGCGCTCGCCAAGGAGTTGGGGTGGCACCTGCAATTCCTGATCGCTGCCAAGGATCTGGTGCCGCTGGCGCCACAGCTCGGGCGGCTGCCGGTGCCGTTCATCGTCGACCATTGGGGGCATTTTCCGGTGTCGCGCGGCATCGACGATCCGGGCTTTCAGACCCTGGTGTCGCTCGTGCGCGACGGCGGCTGGGTCAAGCTATCGGGCGCCTATCGCAACTCGGTCGCGGGCTTCCGCTATGCCGATACGATCCCGTTCGCCCGGCTGTTGCACCACACCGCTCCGGATCGCTGCGTGTGGGGCAGCGACTGGCCGCATGTGGCGACTTGGAACCATATGATGAATGTCGGCGATCTGCTCGATCTGCTCGCCGATTGGGTGCCTGATGCGGCCGCCCGCGACGCCGTCCTTACCTCTAACGCGCACCGTTTGTACGGCTTTTCGCCTGCGCCGCGCTGAAGCCGGCCTCGCTCGCCTGCCGCACGGCCCGCAGGGCGGCGGTTGGATCAAAATCCTGCACAATATCCCCATAGGAAAGCTTGCGAAGCCGGAAGGTGGACGCTATAAGCCGCCCACCTTGTCGGAGTGTGGCTCAGCCCGGTAGAGCACTGCGTTCGGGACGCAGGGGTCGCAGGTTCGAATCCTGCCACTCCGACCAAGATTTCCCCGAAAAATCATAATCCTGTCCAATCCGGTGGCGAGATCGCCAGCGGGCTCGGCCGGCTGCCGTTTTCTGATCCTCATGGCCCGTTGAAGGCGTGCGCGTGTCGCCATCCATGCGCCGGCGCGCCTGTTCACGGCTGCGGTTTTCCGGCTATGCAGAGGCTAGGTCTCGCCAAGAGGATGTCATGAAAGCAGTCGTGGTCGACGAATTTAACCGCATCGAGAATATCGGCATCAAGGATGTGCCCGAACCATCCCTGTCGCCCGGCATGGCGCGGGTGCGGATCCAGGCGGCCGCGGTGGGATTCGTTGACGGACTGAAAGTTCAGGGGCTTTACCAGACCAAAGATCCCTTGCCGTTCACGCCCGGAACGGAATTCGCCGGCGTTGTCGATCAGGTGGCTGACGGCGTCACGCTGGTGCCCGGCACGGCGGTGATCGGGATGGCCCGGAACGGTGGCCTGGCCGAATACATCTGCCTGCCGGCGACCGACCTGATGGCGGCGCCGCAGGGGCTTTCGCCGGAAATGGGCGCGTCGTTCTTCGCCAACTATCTGACGGGGCTGTATGCGCTGCGCTATCGGGCAAAGCTGCAGGCCGGCGATATTCTGCTGGTCCTCGGCGCGGCCGGCGGCGTCGGCATCGCGGCGGTGCAGATCGGCAAGCTGCTCGGCGCCCGTGTGATCGCGGCGGCTTCGAGCGAGGAGAAGCGGCAGTTCGCGCTGAAGCACGGTGCCGATGCGGCTGTCGACTACACCAGCGCTGACTGGCGCGACCAGCTGAAGGATCTCACGGCGGGGCACGGTCCCGATGTGATCTATGATCCGGTCGGCGGCGAGGTCAGCCTGCAGGCCTTCCGTTCGATCGCCTGGAATGGCCGCCACCTCGTGGTCGGCTTTGCGGCCGGCACCATCCCGGCTCTGCCGTTCAACCTGCCGCTGCTCAAGGGGGGCGCATTGCTCGGCGTCGATCTCGCCCAGATCGGCCGCCGCGAGCCTGCGGTGCGCGATGAGGCGATGCGGCAGCTGTTTGCCTGGTTGCGCGATGGCGAACTCGTCCCCGTCGTCGGCCGGGTGTTTCCGTTCGCGGAGTTTCGCGCTGCCTTCACGGCAATGACGACGCGCGCGGCGCTAGGCAAGATGGTGGTGCGGATCGGCGCGTAGTCGTGCCGCTACTGCGTCAGGAACAGCGACCCCGCAATCACGAGCGTGACGACGATCGCCGTCACGGTGCCGGCCGTCCGCAATGCGCCGACCGAGCGCATCGCCATGGCGAACGCAATGATGATGGCGGAAACGACGATCAATCCCCATTGCGCTTCGGTCATGGCGGCCTCCGGTGGACTTGGCGTGACCAGACCCTAGCGTCTGCCGGCAGATCGTGATTGCCGCAGCACAATCTTCGCGGCGATAGCCGGAAAAAACCGCGAGGTTGTTCGGCGACAAACGGCGCGCGGATGCGACCGCTAGGGTCGCGGCATGAGTTCCTGTCCTACTGCGACCGTGTCCGACGTACCGTCGGCTATTTCCGAAGCCTCCGTGCTGGACACGCTGCCCGGCTATCCGATGATCTGGCTGCTGATCTTCAGCGAACTCGCCGCATTTGGCGCACTGCTGGCGGCGTTCTCGGTGGCGAAAGCGCTCGACCCGGCGACGTTCGCGGCGGGGCAGGCGCAGCTCGATCCGCTGATCGCGGCCGTCAACACCTTCTGCCTGGTCACCAGCGGCTGGTGTGCGGCCCGCGCCTGTGCGGCGGCCCATGCCGACGCGCGCGCCGCCGCCCGGCGATGGCTCGCGGGCGCCAGCCTGCTCGGTGGTCTCTTCATCGTGCTGAAACTGACCGAATATGCCGACGAGATCGGCCGCGGGATCGACGTCGAGACCAGTGCGTTCTTCACGCTGTATTTCCTGCTCACCGGCTTCCATCTGCTGCACGTCGTGCTGGGCCTCGTCATTCTGGGCGTCGTGGCCTGGCGCGCCGAGCCGGCCAATGTCGAGACCGGCGCCGCGTTCTGGCACATGGTCGATCTCGTCTGGCTGATGCTCGTCCCGATCATCTATCTGATGCGGTGAGCGTGATGATCAGGCTGATCCATCGCCGCGATCGCGCCGTGCTGTTGTTGCTCGTCTTCACCGGCGTAACCGTCGCGCTCAGCCGCAGCCCAGCTGCCGCCTTCGCCGGTGGCGCGCTGCTGATCGGCGTCGCAGCGTTCAAAGCACGGTTGCTCGTGCTCGATTACTTCGGCTTTCGAAACGCCGCAGGCCCTTGGCGTGCCATCCTGCTAATGTGGATCGGCTTCGTCGCACTCGCCGCGCTGATCCCAGGTCTCGCGCAACTGCTGCGCTGATCGCACTGAACGTTGTGCCAGCACAACGTAGCTCCGACCGCCTTCGATAGCATCCGTTGCGAAGCTGCAAGCTCCGCATTGCCCCGCATCGAAAGGAACCAAGTGATGGCCGAACGCCTCACCAAGTCCGCCGCCCGCACCGTCTTTTTCGGCGGCTCGGCATTCTTCTTCGCAATCTTCGTCGGTCTCACCGCGCACAGCCATTACTACATCGTGACGCGGTCGACCGACACGGCAACGCTGACCGACTCCGTGGCGCGCGGCAAGCACGTCTGGGAAAAGAATTCCTGCATCAACTGCCACACGCTGCTCGGCGAGGGCGCCTACTACGCGCCCGAGATCGGCAACGTCTGGGTGCGATGGGGCGGCGACAAGGATCCCGCGCAGGCGCGTGAGATGCTGAAATCCTGGATGGCGTCGCAGCCCTCCGGCGTCGAAGGCCGTCGCCAGATGCCGCAGTTCCATCTGAGCGATCAGGAGGTCAACGACCTCGCCGATTTCCTGGAATGGACCAGCCGCATCAAGACCCAGTCCTGGCCGCCGAACAGCGCCGGCTGATCGCTTTCACCCGCCCTCCACCGGAAGACCGTCATGATCAAATATCAAACCCAGAGGGTCGCGCTGCTGTATTTCTACGGCGCGCTGACGCTGTTTCTCGCCCAAGTCTCATTCGGCGTGCTCGCCGGCACGATCTATGTGTTGCCCAACACATTGTCGGAGCTTCTGCCCTTCAACATCGTCCGGATGATCCACACCAACGCGCTGATCGTGTGGCTGCTGATGGGCTTCATGGGCTGCACCTATTATCTGGTGCCGGAGGAGAGCGAGAACGAGCTGTTCAGCCCGTTTCTCGCCAAGCTGCAGTTCTGGCTGTTTTTCGGCGCCGCGGGTGCTGCCGTGGTGGGCTATCTGTTCCATTATCACGAAGGGCGCGAGTTTCTCGAGCAGCCGTTCGTGATCAAGATCGGCATCGTCGTCGTCTGCCTGATGTTTCTGTTCAACATCACCATGACGGTGCTGAAGGGGCGCAAGACCACCGTCACCAACATCCTCTTATTCGGGCTGTGGGGCGTCGCGATCTTCTTCCTGTTCTCGTTCTACAACCCGGCCAATCTCGGGCTGGACAAAATGTACTGGTGGTACGTCGTCCATCTGTGGGTCGAGGGCGTCTGGGAATTGATCATGGCGTCGGTGCTGGCGTTCCTGATGATCAAGCTCAACGGCATCGACCGCGAAGTCGTCGAGAAGTGGCTCTATGTCATCATCGGCCTGGCGCTTTTCTCCGGCATCCTCGGCACCGGCCATCATTATTACTGGATCGGCGCGCCGGGCTATTGGCAGTGGATCGGCTCGCTGTTCTCGACGCTGGAAGTCGCGCCGTTCTTCACCATGGTGGTGTTCACCGTGCAGATGACCTGGAAGGCCGGCCGCAAGCACGAGAACCGCGCCGCACTGCTATGGTCGGTCGGCTGCTCGGTGATGGCGTTCTTCGGCGCCGGCGTCTGGGGCTTCCTGCACACGCTGTCCAGCGTGAACTACTACACCCACGGCACCCAGGTCACCGCGGCGCACGGCCATCTCGCCTTCTTCGGCGCCTATGTGATGCTGAATCTGGCGATGATGACTTATGCGATCCCGCAGCTGCGCGGCCGCGCGCCGTACAACCAGATGCTGTCGATCGCCTCGTTCTGGCTGATGTGCACGGCGATGAGCGTGATGACTTTTGCGCTGACCTTCGCGGGCGTCATCCAAGTGCATCTGCAACGCGTGCTCGGGCAGAGCTTCATCGAGGTGCAGGACCAGCTCGCGCTGTTCTATTGGGTGCGGCTCGGCTCCGGCGTCTGCGTGCTGATCTCCGCACTGATGTTCGTCTGGGCTGTCCTGCTGCCCGGACGCACCAAGCAGGCTGCCCTCAGCGGCGCCCTGCAGCCGGCCGAATAGGCCCAACTGGCGGCCACGATGACGCCGTGGCCGCCAGCCTTTTCCTCCTTCGGAGACATCGCCATGAAGCCTGTTCTGCACGCCGTCGACGCCGTCGTCTCGCCACCGCCTTACTACGCGCCGGCCGGCCATGAATGCGCGCTGTTCGAACAGGCCTGGAAGCGCCGCGTGCCGCTGCTGGTCAAGGGCCCGACCGGCTGCGGCAAGACGCGCTTCGTCGCGCATATGGCAGCCAGGCTCGGCCTGCCGCTGTTCACCGTGTCGTGCCACGACGATCTCACCGCCGCCGACCTCACCGGCCGCTATCTGCTCAAGGGCGGCGAAACGGTGTGGACCGACGGCCCGCTGACGCGCGCGGTTCGGCAGGGCGGCATCTGCTATCTTGATGAAGTCGTCGAGGCGCGCAAGGACGTCGCCGTGGTGCTGCATCCGCTGGCTGACGACCGCCGCGTACTGCCGCTGGAGCGCACTGGCGAGGCACTGATCGCGCCGCCGCATTTCATGCTCGTAGTGTCGTACAATCCCGGCTACCAAAGCCTGCTGAAGGCGCTGAAGCCATCGACCCGGCAGCGCTTCGCCGCGATTGAGTTCGGCTTTCTGCCGCACGCGCAGGAAGTCGCCGTGGTTGCCGCCGAAAGCGGCCTCGCCCCCGACCGCGTCGCGCCGCTGGTGACGCTCGCGGCGCGGCTGCGCCAACTTAAGGGACATGATCTCGAAGAGGGCGTCTCGACGCGTCTGCTGGTGTACTGCGCCAGTCTGATTGCCGAAGGCCTGCCGCTGCGCGACGCCGTACTCGCAGCAATGATCGAGCCGCTGACGGACGATGCGGATGTGAAGGCGGCGCTGATCGAAGTCGCGAACGCGGTGATCGCATAACTCTTGCCTCTCGTCATTCCGGGACGCGCCTCTTGGCGCGGGCCCGGAATCCATAACCCCTATCTGTGACTATGGATTCCGGGCTCGCCGCTTTGCGGCGCCCCGGAATGACAAAAGAGAAGCGTTCCTACTCATTGGACGATGACGATGCTCGACTTTCTCGAACTCGAAGAAACCGTCGGCCGTGCCTGGCACCGCATGGTCGGACGCGCGGCGAGTTATCCGGACTATCCGGAGGCGGCGGCGCTGCTGCGTGACGAGCGGACCGCGCTCGGCGTGATGTATCGCGGGCTCGGCGGTGAGGTCGGCGTGCAGATCGCGCCGGCGGGCGCCCGCACGTCGGGTCATCGGCTCGGCTGGAAGCAGCGCATCGGCCTTGGCGAAGAGCGGCTGGCGCAGCCGGGACGGGATGCGGCGACGCTGTTTCTGCCCGAGCGGATCGCGCTGTTTCCCGACGTCGAGCTCAATCGTACGCTGTATCGTTGGCTTGCGGCATGGTTCGCCGTAGCGCCGGATGAGCCGATCAGCGAGGCCGATCCGCTGCGGCGAGATCTCCGCGTACTGCGCCGCGCGGAGCGAACGACGCGCACGGTGCTCGCAGCGTTTCCGGGCCTCTCCACGGCACATGCTGCGGTTGGCGATGCGCTGGCCCAAACGCGGCCGCATCGTTCGCTGTCGCGCACCGAGCGCGACATCGAAATGCTGATCCTCAGGTTGCTCGGCGCCGACGCGCGGCCCGATCCTGCACTCTGGCGGATCATCGTCGGCGATGCAGACCTGCCGCCCAACGCTCCCCCCGGCTATCAGACCTTTCTGCCGTGTCCGTTGTGGGGCGAGGTGTGGGCTCGTTCGGATGACGCCCCGCGCCGTGAAGCCGACGAGCCGGGGGACACCGCGTCGCGTCAGACCTCCGAACCACGTCGTAAGGCCGCTAAGCGCAAGTCTAACGACGGACCGCAGCGCGATCCGCTTGCGCTCAATCGCTTCGAGAAGATCCTGGCGATGGCCGAAATGGTCAATGTCGATCGCCCGACCGATGAGGACGACGATGAACACGCCGACAAGGCGGCCGATGATCTCGACGAGATCACGCTCGGCAAGTCCACCAAGAAGCCGTCGAGTAAATTCCGGTTCGATCTCGATCTGCCGCCGCAGGCGGTGGAGGCCGGGCGTCTCATGGCTGGCAAGCTGTATCCAGAGTGGGACTACAAGCGCGCCGCCTATCTGCCGGATCACTGCCGCGTCGTCGCCGCGCCGGCGTCCGCCAAGGGCGAAGCCTGGCAGTGCAGCGAAGCCACGCGCGTGCTGATCAAGCGCGTGAAACGCCAGTTCGAGACGCTGCGGCCGCGCCATGAACTGCTGCGGGCGCAGCCCGATGGCAACGATCTCGACCTCGACGCGGTGGTGCGGGCGCGTTGTGATTTATCAGCCGGCGGCGCCGGCTCGGAGCGGTTGCATCTCGCGGCGCGGCCGCAGGCGCGGGATCTCGCGGTGACGCTGCTGGTCGACGTGTCGCTGTCGACCGATGCGTGGATCGATAACCGTCGCGTGCTCGATGTCGAGAAGGAGGCGCTGACGGTGCTGGCGCATGGGCTTTCCGCTTGCGGCGATGCGCACAGCATCCTGACCTTCACGTCGCGCCGCCGCGATTGGGTGCGGGTCGAGACCGTGAAGGCGTTCGGCGAGCAAATGGGGCCAATCGTGGAGCAGCGTATCGCAGCGCTGCGGCCGGGCTACTATACGCGGATTGGCGCCGCGTTGCGCCACGCCACGGCCGAGCTTGCGGCGCAGCCACAGCGCAAGAGGCTGGTGTTGCTGCTCACCGACGGCAAGCCGAACGACGTCGATCACTACGAAGGCCGCTTCGCGCTGGAGGACAGCCGCAAGGCGGTGCAGGAGGCGCGGCGCAATGGCGTCGCGGTGTTCGGCGTCACCATTGATGTCGATGCGCAGGACTACTTCGCGCCGCTGTTCGGCCGCGCCGGCTATGCGATCGTCGGCCAGGTCGAGCGGCTGCCGTCGGCGCTGCCGCGGATCTATCAGCAGCTGATGTGCTGACCGTCCCTACTGCTAGGGTCGACCGACTTCGTCGATGAGATCGCGCAGGCTGGCAATCACCCGATCCGGTGTCACGCCGGCCACGGGGGCATGTGGCAAACCTGTGGCAACCAGAAACGACCGGATGCCGGCGCGCTGGCCCGCGATGATGTCAGTTGCGACTTGATCGCCGATCATGATCGTCTCGGATTTGTCGGTCCCGACATGCGCCAGCGCCGCCTCGACCATGAACGGCTGCGGCTTGCCGACCACGATCGGCTCCACCGCCGGAACTGCGGCGGTCACGGCGGCGGCGAGTACGCCGACGCAGGGCTCGAGGCCGTCGTCGGCGGGAGTCAGCAGGTCGGGGTTGGTGACGACGACGCTCGCACCGTTTAGCGCGGCGCGCACCGCAGTGCGTAGCTTGTCGTAGTTGAGTGCGTAGTCGAAGCCGAGCACGACGACCTCTGCGTCGTCGCCCGCGAGTGTGAAGCCGCTCTCTTCAATCGCCTCGAACAGCGGCGCCTCGCCGATCGCGAAGACGCGCGTGCCCTTCCGCCAACGCTGCTGCATCAGGCTGGCTGTGGCCGATACGGCGTTGAACACCTGGGCGGCGGTGGTTGGGACGCCCATGCGTTGGAGCTTGGCGGCGAACTGAGCGGCGGATTTGGTCGCGTTGTTGGTGACGAACGCATAGGGCACGCCGCGCGCGTGCCAGGCCTTGAAAGCTTCCACCGACTCCGCGATCGGCTGATCGCCGCGATACAGCACGCCGTCGAGATCGGAGATGATACCCCGGATCGCCCGTTTGTCTTCGCCGGCCATAGCCAAGTCGCGTCTCCTTCTGCTCATGATTGCCCCGGGACGATAGGCGAGGGCCGTTGTCCAAGCCATTTCTGCCCATGCACCGTTCATGTTCTGCACGTCGAAAGGGCGCTGTGCGCGTGCAATGAGCCGCACTGCAGCAACCGACATAGCCCGGATTCCGGGCAATGCCTGCGGGAGAAGCGTGAGCAACGGAATCGTGGAGCAGCGGGTATCAGGTCGCGCAGGCAGTTGGTCTAGGCTTCGCACTGTCACGGGGACGATGCCGCCCCGGTGTCCTTGCGCTGCGAGCGAAGCGACTGAACGCGGTCGGCGGCATTCGGCGTCACCTGATTATCACCCCGAGGGGAAAGGGCACCATGATCAATCGCAGAAACCTGTTGCTGGGCGGCGCCGCGGGTGCGGCCGCACTGGGATTCGGACGCGTCGATCCCAATTTTCTATTCAACTCCGCTTTCGCGGCGGAAGGGCGGACGCTGCGCTTCCTCGGCGCCGAAGCGCTGAGTGGCAATTGGGATCCGACCACGCACACCAATCTCGGTCAGCTGATCGTCGAGGGTTTCGTGTTCGGCTATCTGACCCGCGCGCCGATGAAGCCGGAGAAGCCGGACGAACTGATCTTCGAGCTCGCCGAGTCGCTGACGCCGATCGATCCGTTCACCTTGGAAGTGAAGCTGCGCAAGGGCGTCAAGTTCCACAATGGCGCGCCGTTCACCTCCGCCGACGTCAAGGCGACCTACGAGTACGGCTGTCTGCCGGATCGCCCGGCGCAGTGGTACCCCGGACTCGTCAAGGTCGATATCGTGGACGACTTCACCTGCCGCATCAACACCAAGGAACAGGGCTATCCGGCGACGCTGTTCTACTATCTGTCGTCGTTCCTGCCGATCATGTCGGCCAAGGACGTCGCCAACAAGGCGCAGCTCTCGGCCCGCATGAACGGCACCGGCCCGTACATGTATGTCGAGCAGAAGGGCGACACCACGGTGCTGAAGGCGAACCCGGATTTCTTCATGGGCGCGCCGAAGATCCCGGGCGTCGAATACAAGTTCGTCGGCGACACCACAACGCGCACGCTGTCGCTGCTGAACGGCGAGGCCGACATCATCGAGCGGCTCGAGCAGGAGCAGGTCGAGACCATCTCCAAGGACAAGCGCTTCAACATCCACAAGGCGGTCTCGGTCGAGAACAAATATCTGTTCTTCCGCTGCTCGAAGAAGCCGTTCGACGATCCGCGCATCCGGCTCGCCGCCTGCCATTCGATCGACCGCAAGCAGATCCTCGAAATCCTCGGCGTCTCGGGCACCTTCTCCAAGGCGCACATCTCGCCGGTGAAGTTCGGTTACACTGAAGTGGCCGAATATCCTGAATACGATCCGGACAAGGCGCAGAAGTTGCTCGCCGAAGCCGGCTTCCCGAAGGGCGCGGGTCTGCCGGAACTGACCTACTACACTTCCGTCGGGTTTTATCCGAAGACCAAGGAGTACGCCGAACTGATCACCGGCATGCTGCAGGAACAGGGCTTCAAGGTGAACCTGCAGACGCTGGAAGTCGCGGCCTGGGGTAACCTGCTGTACGACAAGCCGGGCGGCGGTGAAGGCAACATGATCGACTGCGGCTGGTGCACCGGTTCGCCGGAGCCCGACCTGGTGCTGCGCACCCATTTCCACTCGTCGTCGAAGCGTATCACCGGCATCGTCGACAAGGAGATCGACGCGGTGCTCGACAAGGAGCGCAACGCGCCGTCTCTGGAAGAGCGCAAGAAGATCCTGCAGACCGAGACGCTGCCGACCATCGCCAAGAAGGCGCCGGCGCTGGCGCTGTTCACCTCGGTGTTCATCCACGCTTACAGCAAGAAGCTGGAGGGGCTCTACATCTACCCGAACGGCATGCAGGACATGACCAAGGCCACGCTGGCCTGATCGGTCATCCACGCGGCGGGCCGGGGGGCATCCCGGTCCGTCGTACCTTCTTCTGTCAGTGCATAGGATGCCTTCATGCTGATCCTCGAATTTCTGATCAAGCGGATCCTGCAGGGCTTCCTGATCATCGGCATCACCTCGTTCATCATCTTCACGCTGCTGCGCGTGGTGCCGGGCGATCCGGTGCGGCTCATCGTCGGCGGCATGGCGCCGCCCGATGTGGTCGAGAAGGTCGCGACCAAGATGGGGCTGCGCGACCCGATCATCGTGCAATACGGCCGCTACATGGTTGGCCTGTTGCAGGGCGATCTCGGCCAGTCGTATTTGCGGCCGCGGAGCGGCATGGTGGCGGCCGGCGGCCAGTATGTCGATCCGACCAAGTCCGACATGGCGCCGGTGATCGACCTGATCCTCGAGCGGCTGCCGTTCACGCTGCAACTCGGCGCCGTCGCTCTGGTGTTCGCGCTGCTGCTGTCGTTTCCGGTCGGCATCGCCGGCGGGCTCAGACCTGACGGCTGGCCGAACAAGCTCGCCTTTGGACTGCAGTCGCTGTTCGTCTCGATTCCGAATTTTTGGCTGGCGATCGTGCTGATCCTGTTCCTGTCGGTGAAGCTCAATCTGCTGCCGGCGCTGGGCTATCAGGGTTTCTCCTACGTGCTGCTGCCGGCGCTGGTGCTGTCTGTGGAGATCGCGCCGTTCATCATCCGCACGCTGACGACCTCGCTCGGCGAGGTGATGCAGGCGCCGTTCATCGACGAGGCGCGGGTACGCGGCCTGTCGCGGCGCCGGATCGTCTACGCGCATGCGCTGCGCAACGCCGCCGTCCCGCTGGTCAATCTGCTCGGCATCCAGCTTTCGACGCTGATCGGCGGCGTGCTGGTGATCGAATACATCTTCGACTATCCGGGCCTCGGCAACCTCACCGTGGTCTCGGTGGTCGGCCGTGATTTCCCGGTCATTCAGGGCATCGCCATCACCACCAGTGCGGTGTTCGTGTTCATCAACATCATCGTCGATCTGGTCGCCTATCTGATCGATCCGCGCGTGGAGCTCTGAAGATGACGCTGGCCTCGACCGTGACCATCGCGCCCGAGCCCGCCGCCGCGACGCAGTCGGTCAATCGGCGCATCCTTTCGGCCGCCTGGGGCATGACCAGCTTCCGCATCGGGCTGTTCGTGTTCCTGGCGCTGCTGCTGGCCTCGGCGATCGTGCCGGAAATCTCGTCGATGAGCGCCACCAAGATGGTGGTGAAGGACAAGTTCCTGCCGCCGCTGTTCCTCGGCGACAAATGGAGCTGGGGCCATCCGCTCGGCACCGATCAGCTCGGCCGCGACATGCTGCTGCGCTGCCTGATCGGGCTGCGCTACTCGCTGCTGATCGGCATCGTCACCGTGTTGCTGATTTTCATCATCGGCTGCGGCCTCGGCCTGTTCGCCGGCTTCAAGGGCAAATGGTGGGACACCATCATCATGCGCATCACCGACGCGCAGCTCTCGATCCCGATGATCATCCTCGCCATCACCATTTTGGGCGTGTCGCGCCCGACGGTGCCGACCATTATCATCGTGCTGGCGCTGTCCGGCTGGCCGCTCTACGCGCGCGTCGCGCGCAGCGCCGCCGTCACCGAGCGAGGGCTCGAATATGTCCGGGGCCTCCGCGTGCTCGGCGCCGGCGACTGGCGCATACTGCTGCTGTTCGCCGCGCCCAACATCCTGCCGCCGATCGCCTTCGTGGCGGTGCTCGACGTCGCCCGCATGATGATCTTCGAGGCCATCCTCGGCTTTCTCGGCCTCGGCATCCAGCCGCCGACCCCGAGCTTCGGCAGCATCATCGCCGACTCGCGCAAATATCTGATCAACGCCTGGTGGATCGCCACCAGCCCCGGCGTGTTCCTCGCGGTCGCGCTGACCTCGATCAACCTGATGGGCGCCGCGCTCGAGAAGGCCCGCAACCGGGTGTACGGAGGCCTGTAATGGATCTGTCGCTGATCCTCGAAGTCGACAATCTCACCGTCGGGCCGCGCGCCGAAGGCACCGCGCCGATCCTCGACGGCATCAGCTTCCAACTGCACACGTCGGAGATCTTCGGCATCTATGCGGAGAGCGGCGGCGGCAAGACGATGCTGAGCCGCGCGCTCGCCGACTGGCTGCCGGACAGTCTGACCTATCGGTCCGGCCGCGTCCTGTTCGCCGGCCACGATACGCTGAAGAAGACCTCGACGGGTACGTTTCGGGTCGGCCGCGACATCGCCTATATCGGCTCCAAGCCGCAAAGCTCGCTCGATCCGACCATGCCGGTCGGCATTCAGATCGCCGAGAAGCTGCACAGCGTGCGGCCCGAATGGGCGCCGAACGAATGCCGCGAGCGTGTCATCCAGTTGCTCGGCGAGGTGCGGATTCCGTCGCCGGCGGAGCGCTACTACGAGTATCCGTCGAAATTCTCCGGCGGCATGATGCAGCGCGCGATGATCGTCGACGCGATCTGCGCCGAGCCGGCGGTGCTGATCGCCGACAACATCACCCAGCCGCTCGACGTCACCATCGCGGCGCAGATCGTCGCGCTGCTGCACGATCTCTGTCTGCGCCACAAGATGGCGACGATCTATCTGACCTCGTCGCTGCCGATCCTCGGCCAATTCGGCAAGCGCACCGCGCTGATGCATCACGGCCGCTTCGTCGAGCAGCAGCCGTTCGAGGATCTGCTGAAGACGCCGCAAACCGACGCCGCGCGTAGCGCGATCGACAGCGTGCCGCGGATCTGGTCGGCGGGCGAGGGGCCGCCGATCCGCCGCCATGCCGAGGGCGAAGCGCCGTTGATGCGGGTCGCGGGCGTGCAGCGCACGTATCGCCAGCGCAAGCGCGGCACCTTCAACACCTATCGCAACATCCAGGCGGTGCGCGGCGTCACACTCGACATCATGCCGCGCGAGAATTTCGGCATCGTCGGCGAGTCCGGCTGCGGCAAGTCGACCTTGACGCGGATGCTGGCGTGGCTTGAGACGCCCGACACCGGCACGATCGTGCTCGGTGGCACCGATCTCGCCAAGCTGTCGCCGCGCGAACTGATCCGCAAGCGCAACGAATTCCAGCTGCTGCTGCAGGACCCCTACACGGCGCTGCCGCCGCGCACCACGGTCGGCCGCATGATCGAGGAGAGCTTGCGGATTCGCGGTGAGGTCCCGCGCAAGGAGATGCGTGCGAAGGTCACCGCCGCGATGGCGGAGGTCGGCCTGCCGGCCAAGCTGTACGATGCGCTGCCGAATGCGCTGTCGACGGGCGAGCGTCAGCGCATCTCGATCGCGCGTGCGTTGATCCTCGATCCGAAGCTGCTGATCCTCGATGAAACGCTATCGGCGATCGACCAGCGCGAACAGGGCAAGCTGATCGACCTGTTCTCGCGACTGCAGGCCAAGAACGATCTGACTTACGTGTTCATCTCCCACGACCTCGCGATGGTGCGAAAGGTCTGCACCCGCATCGCCGTGATGTATCTCGGCGAGATGGTGGAGATCGCCGACAACCGCGACCTGTTCTTCGATCCGCAGCATCCCTACACCAAGGCGCTGCTGTCGGCGGCGCCCACGCTTGAAGAGAAGCCGTTCAATGCCGGCGACTTCCTGCTCGAAGGCGAACCGCCGAGCCCGATCGACATCCCGCCCGGCTGCAGCTTCGCCTCACGCTGCCCGCAAGCCTTCGGCCGCTGCCGCGTCGAAACCCCGCGGCTGCAGGAACATCAGCCGGGGCGGTTCGCGGCGTGCCATTTGCTCGACAATGTGGACGCGGAGCCGGCGGCGGCGTAGCTCTCGCCTCTACGCTGCGGAAAACCAGCCGCAGCCTCTCCCCGCGTCATTGCGAGGAGCACTCGGATCGCCCGCTTCGCGGCGTCCGAGCACCGGCTCCGCCACGAAGCAATCCAGCTCGGTGCACGGCACTGGATTGCTTCGCTTCGCTCGCAATGACGGAGAGGCTGGGTGTGAACAGATGGTGAGCCGCGACGTGAGCTTCAAACTTCCTGTTCCCCGGACGCAGCGCAGCGCGCCGCTCTTCGCGGCGTGGTGCGCTGCAGATCCGGGGCCCCGGTTATGCGCTCAGGAAGAAGCCGGCCCTGGTTTCTGTGGCTTCAACCGGGGTCCCGGGTCTGCGAAGCGGCATTGCATGCCGCATCGCGCCCGGGACACGGGGCGGAGAGCGCTACTCCGCCGTCACCATCTCCCACAGCGTTTCGGTCAGCACCGCCAGCCCTTTGTCCAGCGCTTCGGGCGCGGTGAATTCGTGGGCGTTGTGGCTGAGGCCGTTGTGGCTGGGGACGAAGATCAGCGTCGCCGGCACGCGCTTCTGCAGCGCCAATGCATCGTGGCCGGCGACGGTTTTCATCCGCATCGAGCTGAAGCCGAGATCATCGGCGACGCGCTCCACGATGGCGACGCCGGCGGCGTCGAGGGAGGCTGTGCCGCGGCGTTCGTCGATCGCGATCGAGGCCGAGACGCCGAGTGGTGCGATCGCCGAGTCGATCCGCGACAGGAAGCGGTCGCCGATCGCGGTGGCGACGGCTTCGTCCTCGTGGCGGATCTCGAACCACACCTGCACGCGCGACGGCACGACGTTCGGCGAATTCGGATAGACGCTGATCCGCGCCGCGGAGGCGTGCGCGCCGTCGTCGAGGTCCTCGTACAGAATATCGATGCAACGCGCGGCGGCGCGCAGCGCGTCGCGGCGGCGCGGCATCGGCATCGGGCCGGTGTGCGAGGCCTCGCCTTCGAACACGATCGATATTTTGCGGGCCGACCAGGCGCCTTCGACCAGGCCGATTTCGGTCGCGCTGTCTTCGAGCCGCGCGCCCTGTTCGATATGCAGTTCGACGTAACGGAGCGGCGTCAGCGCCAACGCGCCGCTGCCGCGATAACCGATCGCCGCGAGCGCATCGCCGAGCGTCACGCCGTTGCCGTCGGCGAGCGCCAGCGCGTGATCGAGCGCCTGCGTGCCGGCAAAGACCGAACTCCCCGTCAGGCTCGGCTGAAACCGCGCACCTTCCTCATTGGTCCAGTTCACTACGGCAAGGTTGCGCTTCGCCGCGCCGGGCGTCGCTGCCGCACGCGCCGCGATCGTCTCCACCGCGAGCAGCCCCGCCAGCACGCCGTAGACGCCGTCATAGCGCCCGCCGGTCGGCTGGCTGTCGAGATGCGAGCCGACCAGCACGACATCGGGCGAGCCCGGTGCCAGCAGCGCGGTGCCGAACATGTTGCCGATCGGATCAATCTCGAGCCGCAGCCCGCGCTGCGCCAGTTCGACGACGAAGCGGTCGCGGGCGGCTTTGTCTTCCGCCGTGCCGGTGAGGCGGCACACCCCGCCATTCTCGGTGGCGCCGAAGGTGGCGAAGCCGGCGATCAAATCGTGCAGGTGTTGCGCCACGTGCGTCTCCTTCAGGCGCGCGGCGTCAGCGGCCAGTCGATCGTCACTTCGCGCAACTGCTCGAGCGCCTTGGCGATCTGCAGCACGCCGAGATCGTCGCAGCGATGGCCGATCACCTGCACGCCGATCGGCAGATGCCGCTCGTCGAACGCGGTGCAGACCGTCGCGGCCGGTTGGCCGGTCTGGTTGAACATCGCGGTGAACACGGTGTGGGCGAGCGGCACCTCGCGCGACACGCCGGGCTCCTCGGCCGGGAAGTTCACCACCGGCAGCACCGGCGCGATCACGTAGTCCCAGCCTTCGAACGCGGCGAGCAGCGCGGTCTTCATCTTGGTAATCGCGCCCAGCGCCCGATACATGTCGGCGCCGGAATGCCGTTCGCCACCGAGCGCCCAGGCCTTCACATACGGATTGATGCCACCATCCTGGTGCGGCGGCAGGCCGCTGACTTCGACGAAGCCGCGCACCTGGAGAAACAGGTCGATCGGCGCGTAGCCGTCGACATCGAGCGGCGGCGCCATCGGCTCGACTATCGCGCCTGCGCCGGCGAGCAGCCGTCCCGCAGCTTCCACCGCCGCGCGCACCGCCGGCTCCGGCTTGGGGCCAAAGCCCATGTCGGTGAGGACGCCGATGCGCAGGCCCTTGATGTCGCGGCCGAGATGCTGGTGATACTGCGTGCCGTCGTTCGGAAAGCTCCAGGTATCGCGCTCGTCGGCGCGGGTCAGGACGGTGAGCAGTCGCGCGGCGTCGTCGACGCTGCGCGCCATCGGACCAGCCATCCGCATCGTATCGGCCGGCAGATGCGGGATGCGGCCGTGCGTCGGCTTCAGCGAGGCGAGGCCGCAATGCCCGGCCGGCAGCCGCACCGAGCCGGCGATGTCGGTGCCGACTGATACCAGCCCCGCGCCCGCCGCGACGGAGGCGCCGGCGCCGGCGGAGGAGCCGCCCGTATTCCACTTCAGCCCCCACGGATTGCGGGTGATGCCGTGCATCGAGCTGACGCCGGCGGCGAGCAGGCCACAATCCGGCATCGTCGTCTTGGCGAAGATCACCGCGCCGCTCTCCTGCAGGGCGATCGCCGGCGGTGAATTGTAGTTGGACGGCGGCAGCTCCGCATTGGCCTTGATGCCGTGCAGGTAGGGCCAGCCCACCATCGCGACGCTGTCCTTCACGGTCATCGGGACGCCGTCGAGCGGGCCGGCCGGCGTATTCGTCTTCCACCGCCCCTCGGAAGCCCGCGCGGCGCTGAGCGCTTCGTCGGGGCGGAAGCAGAACAATGCGTTGATGGCAGGATTGACGGCTTCGGCATGCGCCATGACGGTTTGCAGCACCTCGACCGGCGACAGCGTCCGCGCCGCGTAGGCGTCGGCGAGGTCGCCGAGATTCATGGCAATCAGCTCTTCAATCGACATCGACAACTCCGCAACCGCCCCGAGACAAGCGGGGCCTTCCCTTCGGGATAGCGGACTTTGCGGACCGGCAAACGACGGGAGATTTCATCGGCACGATTTGGTGGAACGGCGGGCATCCCCTTTGCGGCGATCCTGAGGAAACTTCACGCAGATGAAGGCCGCCGCCGGGATGGCGTCGGTGCGCGCAGGGTCCGGAGATTCGATGATCAGTTTCGACGCGCAAATGGAGCAGGTTCGCAGCCACGTCGCAGCCGTGCCGGGCTGGAGCGGCCGATCGCTGGTGATCGAGCCGGCGCTCTCCGTGCTGGCTTCGCCGAGCTGGCGCGGCGTCGACGGCGCGCCGTGGCGGGCCACCGACAAGGCGAGTGGCGAGAGCCTGTTCGTCAAGGCGATGGACCCGGATGCGGCGCTGTATATCGATGTCGCCTGCGCGTTCGAGGCGGCGCAGCGCGCCTCGGATCTCGGCATCGGCCCGAAAGTGTTCGTCGCGGATGCCGCCACGGGCGTGCTGGTGATGGAAGACCTCAACGCCGGCTGGCGCGTCGGCACGCTGGAGCGGATGCTCGATCCCAAGCTGGTCGACGCGGTGATCGCAACCCGCAAGAAATTCCACGAGGGGCCGCCGCTGCCGCGCAGCGCCGGCGTGTTTACCGAGATCGAGCGGTTCTATCAGGCGGTGAAGGAGATCGGGGCGCAGCTGCCGTCCGACATCGACTGGATGATGGCCGAGCTGCGCTTCGCTGCGGCGGCGCTGGCGAGCGTCAAGGTCGAGACGGTGCCGATCCATGGCGACGGTAACGTCTCCAACATCCTTATCAGCGATGCCGGCGAAGTGCGGCTGATCGACTGGGACCGCGCCGGCAATGCCGATCCGCTGGAAGACCTCGGCAGCTTTCTGGTCGAAGCGTTCGACCGCGAGCCCGAAGCGCGCGACGCGTTCATCCGCGCCACCGGCGGCTTCGACGAGGCGGCTTACAATCGCACGCGGATCTACGGCATCGCCGACGATCTGCGGCACGGGCTGATCGGCGCGCTGCTGTCGGCGCGATCGCCGCGCAACACCTTCGAGTTCTACAAATTCGCGAGCTGGCGTTTTCTGCGCTGCTCGATGGCCGTGCGTGAGCCGCGCTTCGGCGACATGGTGCGGAGGGTCTGATGTCGATCAAGCGGCGCGCCGGCGAGGCCGGCACTGACCACGAACAGGCGCTCGAAGCGGCGGTGAAGCGTGTCCCGCAATGGCAGGGCCGCAGCTTCAGCTATGCGTCGCTGGTCGGCGGGCTGATGAACCAGAACTGGATCGTCGAGGTCGACGGCGACGACCGCCGCTACTTCGTCAAGGTGCCGGGCGAGGGCTCGGAGATGTTCATCGATCGCGTCACCGCCAATGAGGCGGCGCGCAACGCGCATGCGATGGAGATCGCCCCGGAGGTGGTGTTCTTCGATGCCGAGGATGGCCTCGAAGTCAGCGAGTTCCTCGAAGGCTACCGCGCCTGCACCAACGGCGATTTCGGCGATGCGGCAATCCAGTCGGACGTGCTGGCGCTGTATCGGCGGCTGCATGCCGGCCCGGCGCTGGCGCAGACCAAGACGATCTTCGACATGATCGAGGAGCATATCGAGCAGGGCCGCGAACTCGGCGCGCACTTTCCCGCCGACATGCCCTGGATCGAACATCGCTATCGGCAGGCCAAGGACGCCTTCATGGCGTCAGGCCTCGATCTGGTGCCGTGCTTCAACGATCCGATGCCGGGCAACTTCCTCATCAGCGCCGATCCGTCGGCGCCGAAGCCGATGCGGCTGATCGACTACGAATTCGCTTCCAACAACGAGCGCAGCTACGAGCTCGGGGTGCTGTTCGCCGAGATGTTCTTTGACGAGCAACTGACGTTGAGCCTGATCGAGCAATATTGCGGCGAAGTCCGCCCGTCGATGGTCGCGCGCGTGATCCTCAACCGCGCGCTCGCCGACGTGAAGTGGGCGTCCTGGGCGGTGGTCAATCGCAAGCTCAAGGAATGGGATTTCGATTACCAGAAATATGGCATCTGGAAATACATGCGCGCCCGCAGCCTGATGTACGATCCGCGCTGGGATAGCTGGTTGCGGATGGTGTGAGGCGAAGTCGTGCCCAGGGCACTGCGCACCTCTCCCGCCTGCGGGAGAGGTCGACGCGCGAAGCGCGGCGGGTGAGGGGCCTCCTCTCCGCGAGCCTCTGAGTCACTGCCTGGGGCGCCCTCACCCCAGCCCTCTCCCGCAGGCGGGAGAGGGAGCGCGCTGCGATCGGGGAGGGGCCTCGATTTTATCGCTTGGTACCATCAAATTGTTAGTTTGTCGGAGCGGCACTGCGCACCTCTCCCGCTTGCGGGAGAGGTCGGATCGCGCAGCGATCCGGGTGAGGGCCCTCCGCTCCGCGAGTCGCTGACTCGCTGCCCGCGTCGCCCTCACCCCAGCCCTCTCGCGCAAGCGGGAGAGGGGGCGCGGCTCAGCTGGTCTCGATGATCTCGAGCGCCTGCTCTAGCAGCTTCTCGTTGGCCGCCGCGATGACGCGGCCGTCGGACGTCGGGTCCAGAGGCTTGCCGGACCAGTCGCGGATGATGCCCCCGGCGCCTTCGATGACCGGGACCAGCGCCATGAAGTCGAACGACTTCAGCGAGGTTTCGACCACGAGGTCGCAATAGCCCGATGCAAGCAGGCCGTATTGATAGCAGTCGCCTCCGAAGCGGCGGAACATCGCCTTGCGGCTGAGCGTGTCGTAGCGCTCCCAATCCTCCGGCGTGAAGAAGTCCGGCGACGAGGTGTAGATCTGTGCGTCGGCCAGCTCGGTCGTCGCGCTGACGCGGACCGGCAGGCCGTTGAAGGTGGTGCCGTCCGCGGTGCCGTACCAGCGTTCGCCGAGCGCCGGCATGTCGATCATGCCCGCGACGACGCGGCCGCTGCGATCGTCGTTCAGCGCGATCAGCGTGCCGAACAGCGGCATGCCCGAGATGAAGCTCTTGGTGCCGTCGATCGGGTCGAGATACCAGGTGTATCGCTCACCCGGCGTCGACCCCATTTCCTCGCCGAGAATGCCATGGTCCGGGAAGCGTGCTTCGATGCGCCGCCGCAGCTCGCGTTCGATGCCCTGGTCGGCGATCGTCACCGGCGACAAATCGTCCTTGCGCTCGAAGTCGATCCGGGTGCGGAAGTGATGCCGCGCAATGACGCCGGCGGCGTCGGCGAGATCGTCGAAGAACGGCGCAAGGTTCGCTTCGATCGAAGCGTGATCGGGCGTGGCCACAGGACCCTCCGGCAGGGGCAGTTACAAACAAACAGGTGGAGACGGACTACGCCGTCTCCTGCAGCCGATCGGCTTCCCAATAAGTCGTTCCGTAGCGGGACGCTGCCGGCTTGCGCGCCTTTGCCGGCGTTGCGGCCGGATCGGCGCCGACCTGGCGCACGTCGCGCGGCGCGATGCTGAAGTGTCGGCTGAAGCTGCGCGAGAAGTGGGAGACGTTCTTGAAGCCGACCTCGTAGGCGACTTCGGCGACGGTGCGATGGCCTTTGGGATCGGCCACCAGCAGCTCATACGCACGCTGCAGGCGCTTGACCTGAACGAACTGGCCGACTGTGGTCTCGTCGTCGTTGAAAAGACTATATAGATAGCTCATCGAGATCCGGCTGCTCTCCGCGATCTTGCGCGGCGAGAGATTCTGGTCGCCGAGATGTTTCTCGATGAAATCGAAGATCCGGCGGCGCAGCTGATAGCGGGTGTTGCGGACGTCGATCGCGGCGCCGCGATCCTCGGCGCCGAGCGTCAGCGCCACGAAGCTGACGATCTCGGTGGCGAGCGCCTGCGGGTTCGGCGGGGCGCGATCGGCGAACAATTCGGCGATGCCCTTCACCAGATCGACCAGCAGGCAGGTCATGCGCTCATTGGCGCAGAACCGGCCGCCGACGTGATCTTCCACCGAGACCAGCCGGCCGCGTAGTTCCGTCGCCGGAATATGCAGCATCAGCAGGCGGAGCCCGGCGGCGGCTGACAGCGCCGTCGAACCGCGCTGGCCGAGCAGGACATATTCGCCGGCACGGACCACCTTGGTCTCGCCGCACTGGGTCAGCGTCATGCAGCCCGAGGTCGGGATCGCCAGGATGTAGCAGGCGTCGCGGTCGACATCGGCATTCTCGCTTTTCCAGACGTAAGCCTGGTCGGCGGAAACGCCGTCGATGCGCAGGCGGCCGATCTGGATCTGCCGCGTCGTCGTCGGGGTGCTTCTGGTCATGGTGTCATGCATGGCAATAACCCTTTCTGGCGGGGCGGACGAAGAGGAGGTTCGCGAGGTCAGCATGGGGCGACGATGAGTTCGGTGCCGGCTTCGCGCACGGCAGTGGCGAGTGCACCTTCCGGGGCGCTGTCGGTGACGAAGCGGTCGATCTCGGTCCACTGCGCGAACACCGTGAGGGCGCGCTGCTCGAACTTGCTGTGGTCGGCGACGATGATGGCTTCCGCGGCGCGCTTGACCATCGCGCCATAGACCGCGCCGGCTTCCTCGTCGGCATCGTTGATACCACGTGCACCGACGCCGGTGGCACCGACGATCGCGCGATTGGCCTCGTACGTATTGATGCTCGCGATGGTCTGCGTGCCGAACACGTAGCCTTCGGTGGCGTGATAGCGGCCGGGGCAGCACAGGATGCGGATCGAGGCGTTGGTGGCGAGCGCGCCGGCGATCGCGAAATCATTGACGATGACGGTGATATCGCGCGCGGTGGCGGCGAGGCGACGGGCCACGTGAAAGGTCGTCGCGCCGGCGCCCAGCATCAGCACTTCGTTCGGCTGGATCAGATCGGCGATCGCGGCCGCGATGGCTTCGCGCTCGGCGATCAGCAGGCGCTTGCGATCGACCAGCGACGGCTCCAGCGCGAACGGCCGCGAGGCGCCGCCATAGGTGCGGTTGATCAGCTTCTGCTCCTGCAGCTCCATCAGGTCGCGCCGGATTGTCTCGGTCGAGACGCCAAGGACGGCTGCGAGTTCGGAGGCGCGGAGCGTCGGCGCGGCGGTGAGTTGCGAGATGATGTGCTGGTGGCGCGCCGTCTTCGACAGCCGGTCCCCGTCGGCGCGCCGCGGCTTGCGGGCGGCGAGCGGTTCGGCGTCTGCTGTGACGGGGATGCTGACCATGCGCACTCGATGTTGGTCCGGATGCGCATCGTCCGAAGGATCTGCGGTCCGGCTCAGGTGTTGAGCTTCAGCGCAATCGAGTTGTGAGTCCACACCAAGAATGTGGCAAGTCCCCCATAAAGTGAGCGGCATTCTGCGCAAATAATAGGCTTTGACGCGAGCTGTTACTCCGATCGCGCGATCAATTCAGCCGTTATCAGCCGCACGTTGCGGTGCTTTGCGGAAAATAGACCCGCGATTCCGCAATGCCGTTGCCTGCATTGTGGTGAGGTTGTGGGAGATTCCACCTTGGCTCACAGTGGAGTGGCAGGATGTGCTGCGATGCACAGCACAAGCCCAAACCGCAAAAGGAGAGGATGTGGCGCGCGACAAGGAGATCCTGGCGTTGAACGCCTTCGATCCGAGCGCGGCGGCCTCCGCCGATCCTGAGCTGCGCGCTGCGCTGCAGCGACGGATGCGCTCGTTCGGCTCCGGCTCGGTGCTGTTCTATCAGGAGCCGATCCGGATGGTGCGGGCGGAAGGCGTGTGGATGCACGACGCCGACGGCCGCCGCTATCTCGACGTCTATAATAACGTGCCCTCGGTCGGCCATTCGCATCCCGCCGTCGTGGCGGCGATCAGCCGGCAGGCCGGCCAGCTCAATACGCACACGCGCTATCTGAACGACGTCGTCGACAGCTACGCCGAGCGGCTGCTCGCGACTTTCCCGGAACCGATCAGTCAGCTGGTGCTGACCTGCACCGGTAGCGAGGCCAATGACCTGGCGCTGCGGATGGCCAGCGCTGCGACCGGCGGGCGCGGCTTCATCGTCACCGAGAGCGCGTATCACGGCAACACCACGGCGGTCAGCGATGTGTCGCCGTCGTCGTGGCCGGGGCGGGAGCCGCCCGCGCATGTCCGCGTCGTGCCCGCGCCGGAATCGTTCCGCAATCCGGGCGACGATATCGGCGCTCGTTTCGCGCAGAGTATCGAAGCGGCGATCCTTGATCTGCAGCGTGCCGGCATTCCGTTCGCGGGGCTGCTGGTCGATACGATCTTTTCCAGCGACGGCGTCTATGCCGATCCGCCCGGCTTTCTCGCGCCGGCGGTGGAGATCGTGCGCGCGCATGGCGGCGTGTTCATCGCCGACGAGGTGCAGCCCGGCTTCGGCCGCACCGGAGCGGCGTTCTGGGGCTTTGCGCGGCACAATGTGGTGCCGGATATCGTCACCATGGGCAAACCGATGGGCAACGGCTTTCCCATGGGCGGCGTGGCGACGCGGCCCGAACTGATCGATCGCTTCACGGGGCAGACCAAGTACTTCAACACGTTCGGCGGCAACCCGGTGGCCGCCGCCGCCGGTCTCGCGGTGCTCGACGTGATCCGTGACGAAAGCCTGATGGACAATGCCAGCCGGGTCGGCGGCTACCTGATGGACGGCCTGCGCGAGATCGGCAACCGCCACATCCAGATCGGCGACGTGCGCGGCAGCGGTCTGTTTGTCGGCCTCGAACTGGTACGCGACCGCGAGACCAAGACGCCGGCGCCGGAGATTGCCACCCAGGTGATCAACGGTCTGCGTGAGCATGGCATCCTGATCGGCGCCGCGGGGCCGTTCGGCAGCACGCTGAAGATCCGCCCGCCGCTGTGCTTCACCCGCGAGCACGCCGATCTCGTCGTGTCGGCCTGTGACGAGGTGCTGAAGACGCTGGCGGCTTAGTTCGAGTTTTTTGGATCGTCACGCGCCGAGGCAGAGCGCCGTGAGCGACATCGCCGGCTCGATCATGCTGGCGGCACCGAGCGCGACCAATGCGGCGCCGAGCGCGCTACGAAAGCCACGCCGCGAGACGCGGGCGCTGGCGAGACTCGTCACGCCGAAGGCCGCAGCGGCGACGGCCGGAATGGTCGCGAGTCCGAAGCCAGCCATGAACTCGGCGCCGGCCACCGACGAGCCACTGAGCATCGCATTGAGCAGCGCGGCATAGACCATGCCGCAAGGTGCGAAGCCCCAGGCGATGCCGAGGGCCAGCGACGGCGGAAGCCCACGCGGTGAGCGAGTGCGCATCGAGGTTGCGACTGCGAGAACGCGATCGAGCACTCGAAAGCCGGGGACCAGGCCCGCAACCGACAGTCCGGTCCAGGCCAGTGCGCAGGCCGCAGCGATCCGCATTGCTGGCTGGAAGCCGGCCAGCGCCACCAGTCCGCCGAACGCGGCGCCGCCAGCGCCGACCGCTGCGCCGAACAGCGTGTAACTCAGCGCACGGCCGAGTTGGATGCGAAGCAGCGTTGCGGCCCGGCCGGACGCGGCCGCATCCGGCGCCGATGTTGCGAGCAGCAGCGACGAAGCGATACCCCCGCACAGCCCGGCGCAATGCAGGCTGCCGGCAAGTCCGAGCACAGCGCCGCCGATGAAAGGGAGTCCGGTGGTGATCATCGCGTGTCGCTCACCGCGCTCGATCGGCGCCGACGTCTCTCCCCGTCATTGCGAGCGCAGCGAAGCAATCCAGTCCGATGCGCTGGGCTGGATTGCTTCGTCGCTGCGCTCCTCGCAATGACGGAGTGGCGCATCACTGCTACTGCCTTTACGCCTTGGTCGCGTTGGCGCAGCAGCTGGCGGCGTTGACTTCCGCCGGCAGGTCGATGCACGGGTTGCCGTCGAAGAAGCCGTGCGGCACCAGCTTGAAGCCCGTCGAGATGCAGGGCTGCACCGGGAAGTCCTCGAGCCGCACCGGATGGTGCAGGCCGAACACGTGCCACAGCACGATGTCGGTGTTCTGGATCGGGCGGTCCTGCTTGATGAAATCCGGCAAGCCGCCGCTGCCGTCCGAGTGGTTCATGTATTCGCCGGCGGGAAAACGCTCGTCCGGATCGAATGCCGTCACCCAGACGTGGTTCTGGGTGAAGGCCGAACGTTTGCCGGACGGCGAGGCGGGACTGACGAACGGCGTGACGCAGTTCATTGCGTCGAGCTTGTAGCCGACCGGCGTGCCGGCGTAGTTGAGCTTGTTGGGATTGACGACCTTCCAATAGCGGTGCGAGGCCGCATCGGCACGGCGCGCCGCCTTGCTCTCGGTGTCGAGGACGGTCTCGGCTTCGTAGAAGGCGTTGCCGTACGGATTGTCCGGGCCGGCCGGCTCCGCATAGGTGTTGCACTCGACGACGCTGTTCTGCTCGCCGTCCACCGCCATGTCGAGACGGGCGCAGAAGATGTGCTGATGGATATGGCCGACGACGCCGGGCAGCACTTCGCGGGCGTATTTACCCGGCTTGCCGGGAATGCAGGCGGCGGTGTTGATGATGCCGGTCGCCTTCATTTCGAACTCGATCGAGCCGTCGATGTGGAAGTACCAATACAGCGCGTATTCGTAGTTGCCGACCGTGCAGATCGTCGACACCACCAGCTTGCGGGCGCGACGCACCTCGGCGCGGTCGGTGCGGAAGTCCCAGTGCTTCCACAGCAGGCCGGAATCCTCCTCGTGGATGCAGATCGCCTTCTCGATCGTGAGCACCTCGCCGTTCATGGTGTTGAGATGGACGTCGAGATATTCGATCGCGCCGAGGCAGTCGCAGCCGAGGCTGAGCGAATTGGCGAGCTTGCCGATGCCGTATTCGCCGACGTCGAATACGTTCTTGCGGAAATGGCCGTTGTCCGGGCTGCCGTAAGGCACCACCATCTCGACCAGCGAGGCGCGATGCGCCACCGAGCGGCCGTCGTATTTGATGTCGTGCAGCGTCAGCGCCTCGCGGGCGTTGAAGCCGACCACCAACGACCATTTATCCCAGCTGAGATGCCGCCCCTCGATCTTGAAGCTGACGCCCTCGGGCTGGGTGACGTTAATCGGCTTCAGCGGCGCGCGCGGCTTTTCGATGAATTGGCGCTCGTAGTTGGCTTCGATCGTCGGGATCGGGATTACGCCGTAATCGTCGACCCGGATTACTTCCCAGGTCTTCAGATCGATCACCGCGTTGAGGCCTTCGATCGGATGCGCGTAGAAGTTCTCGTTTTCGCGCAGCCGCTGCCAGGCGAACACGTGGCACAGATGCCGGCCTTCCTCGCCGGGGATCGAGAAGTTGCCGGCCGACCAGGGATCGACGCAGACCGTGGTCATGTCGGTGATGCCGCGGCGCGCACAGCCGGCGATGAAATCGGGATGCGCGCGGACATAGCCCTCGATGGCGAGAAACTGTTCGAGCTGGATCATCGGGCGCGCGGTCGGAAAGTCCTTGCGCGACAGAATCGTGCCGCTGTCGAGCGAGACGGTCATCCGCGTCACGCCGAGTGCCTCCGTGCTGAACACGTTGACGCGCGCGCTGCGGGCGATCGGCATGCCCGGCTTGAAGGCGTGAACGACGCTTTTCTCCGGCTCGAGCAGTTCGATGGTCTCGAACCGCGTTGCCGCGCCGTAGGGCGGGGCGGTCCGGACAATCGCGGCGGCACGGGTGATTTCGTCGGGCGTGAGCGGCTGCAACGGATGCAGGATGGATGACGTGGGCGCGGTTGTGGCGCTGTGACAGCAGGTCGTGTCTTCCGCGAGGCTCATGTGTTGCTTCCCTTGATTGTTGTGGCTGCGCGTCGAGCACGCTGTTCGCCGCCATGCTGCATCGGCCAGTGGGAAGCAGGATTGACACTAGCCGCCAATCTCAGCGACGCTGAGTGCTGATCACGTGAACGCGTAGTGGCAGGCTCGGCGCGAGGCGATGGTCCGGCCGATTGCTGCGGCGCCAAATTCGGCAGTGTTCTGTACTTCTTGTTTGTCGTGCCTCTGAGACTGGCTCGAGTTTCCCGACCCCAGGCGCGGGTCGGAGACGCTCTGGTGTAGTTCTTGCTTAGAGATCCTTCGTCTTCCTCTGGAGTCGTCGGAGATGTCTTCATCGGGAACCATCACGGCGGGTGCCGTGCAGGAATTGCTATCCGCGCTGGTCCGGCTTCGGCCGGAATCGGCTGGAATCAACGCGCGTGCGGGCATTTCGCGGGCGAAGCTCGACGATTCCGCCGAGATGCTGCCGCTCGCCGCGTTCACCTCGATGCTCGAGGCGGCTGCGCACGAAAGCGGCAACCGCACGCTCGGCCTCGAGCTCGGCAAGGATTTTCGCCTCGCTGCCCTCGGCCCGATCAGCGATCTGGTGCATAGCGCGCAGACGGTCGGCGACGCGCTGGAGAGCTTCAATCGTTTCTTTGCCTGCGTGCAGACGAATACCCACACAACTCTGTCGGTGAGCAACGGCGTCGCCCGGCTGGCTTATGCGATCCAGGATCCGGCGATCCGGTTTCGCGAGCAGGATGCCGGCTTCTCGCTTGCGATCGAATACTCGATGCTGAAAGGCTTGCTGGGACGGTCCTGGCGACCGATCGGGGTGGAGTTCGAACACGCCGCCGGGGATGATCTGCCGTTCTATCAGCAGCATTTCGATTGCCCGCTGCGGTTCGGCCGGCGCGACAACGCGCTGCTGTTTTCCGCGCGGCTGCTGGACGCGCCCGTGCCTTGGGCGGATCGCGCGCGTCATGCGCGGCTTCGTGCCGATCTCGCCGACGTCATGCTGCGGCGTGCGACGCTGCTCGATCTGGTGCGTGGTGTCGAGGCCTGGATCGCGGCTTCGCTGTGCCGTTCGGTGCCGACCGATATCGAAGTCGCTGCCGGTGATTTTGGCATGAGTACGCGCTCGTTCCAGCGCAAGCTCGCGGATCACGGCGTCAATTATCTCGATGTCCGCAATCGTGTCCGCGCCGATATCGCGCGTTGCATGCTGCTCGAAACCCGAACCCCAGTAACCTCGATCGCACTGCAACTCGGTTACAGCGAAACCAGCGCCTTCTCACGCGGCTTCAAGAGTCAGGTCGGCGAGACGCCGGCGGAGTTCCGCAAACGCCGCCGCGGCATGGACTTCGCAGCCAGCGCGGCGTGATCGCGTCGCCTTCTGGCGGGCCAGTTGCGGCCTCTATCCGGCAAAGCGTCGTCCTGAGCGCCCCGCCAGTTCGCGCTGGCGCGGCGCGACGGGGCTCGAAGGATGAGCCATAGGCAATCATCTTGGTCTCTTCGAGGCTCGCTGCGCTCGCATCTCGGAATGACGTCCGATGAAACGAAAATGGCCGGCGTGAGCCCGGCCATTCTGCGTTGCGGATCCGTGGATCGCCCTCAGCAATCCAGCGTCATGTCGCGTTCCCAGTCGGTCAGGTGGCGCGAGAAGTCGTTCCATTCCTGGTGCTTCAGCTTCAGATAGGCCGGAACGTATTCGCCGAGACTGTCCTTCAGCAGTTCGGAGGCTTCCAGCGCGCGCAGCGCGTCGAGCAGGTTCAGAGGCAGCCGCTTGGCGTCGGCGATCTTGTGGCCGTCCTGATACATGTTGATGTCGAGCCGCTTGCCGGGATCGCGCTGGCGCTCGATGCCGTCGAGGCCGGCGGCGAGGATCGCGGCCTGCATCGCGTAGGGATTGGCGGCACCGTCGGCCAGCCGCAGTTCGAACCGTCCCGCTTCCGGAATGCGGATCATGTGGGTTCGGTTATTGCCCGAATACGTCACCGTGTTGGGCGACCAGGTCGCGCCGGAGGTGGTGCGCGGCGCGTTGATGCGCTTGTAGGAATTGACGGTGGGGTTGAGGATCGAGGCGAGCGCGTCGGCCGAGTGGATGATGCCGCCGATGAAGTAATAGCCGAGCGACGAAACGCCGAGTTCGCCGCCCTCGTCCTCGAAGGCGTTCTTGCCGTCCTTCCACAGCGACACGTGGACGTGGCAGCCGTTGCCGGTGAGGTTGGTGAAGGGCTTGGGCATGAAGGTCGCCCGCATGTCGTGCTTCTCGGCGATCGACTTCACCATGTATTTGAAGAAGGCGTGGCGGTCGGCGGTCACCAGCGCGTCGTCGTAGTCCCAGTTCATCTCGAACTGGCCGTTGGCGTCCTCGTGGTCGGTCTGATAGGGCTTCCAGCCGAGCGCCAGCATGCCGTCGCTGATCTCGCGGACCACGTCGAAGCGACGCATCAGCGCGGATTGATCGTAGCAGGGCTTGGGCTGGCGATCGGCGCCGTCCTTGATGCTCTGGCCGTCGGCGGCGATCAGGAAGAACTCACATTCGACGCCGCTCTTGAGCTGAAGCCCTTTCTCGGCGGCCTTTGCCTTAAGTTTCTTCAGCAGGTTGCGCGGCGCCTGGTCGACCGGCTTGCCGTTCATCCAGAGATCAGCAGCGAGCCAGCCGACTTCCGGTTTCCACGGCAATTGGATCAGGCTGTCGGGGTCCGGGATCGCGAACAGGTCGGGATCGGCCGGGGTCATGTCCAGCCAGGTCGCGAAGCCGGCGAAGCCTGCGCCGTTCTTGGCCATCGTGGCGATCGCTTCTGCCGGCACTAATTTGGAACGCTGGGTGCCGAGCAGGTCCGTGAAGGATATCAGAAAGTACTTGATGTTCTTCTCTTTGGCGGCCGCTACGAGATCGACGGTCATGGAGTCCTCTTGATCCTGGGCTGTGAGGCTTCGTCAGTAACGTTGTCCGGGAATCCAGTCGGTGCCGACCAGCGGCACGCGTGCGATCGCAGCCGCTTCGACCGTCAGGGCGACGAGGTCTTCGGGCTCGAGATTATGAACATGGCTCTTGCCGCAGGCGCGCGCGATCGTCTGCGCCTCGAGCGTCAGAACCGAAAGATAGTTGGCGAGGCGGCGGCCGGCGAGGATCGGATCGAGCCGGCGCGCCAGCTCCGGATCCTGCGTGGTGATGCCGGCCGGGTCGCGGCCTTCGTGCCAGTCGTCATACGCGCCCGCATGGGTGCCGAGCGCTTCGTAGTCTTTCTCCAGCGCCGGACTGTTGTCGCCGAGCGCGATCAGCGCGGCGGTGCCGATCGCCACAGCGTCGGCGCCGAGTGCAAGCGCCTTGGCGATATCGGCGCCGTTGCGGATGCCGCCGGAGATGATCAACTGCACCTTGCGGTGCATGCCGAGGTCCTGCAGCGCCTGGACTGCGGGGCGGATCGCCGCCAGCGTCGGGATGCCGACGTTCTCGATGAAGACTTCCTGCGTCGCCGCGGTACCGCCCTGCATGCCGTCGATGACGATAACGTCTGCGCCGGACTTCACCGCCAGCGCCGTGTCGTAATACGGCCGTGAGGCGCCGACCTTCACGTAGATCGGCTTCTCCCAATCGGTGATTTCGCGCAGCTCTTCGATCTTGATTTCGAGGTCGTCGGGGCCGGTCCAGTCGGGATGGCGCGAGGCCGAGCGCTGATCGATGCCGGCCGGCAGCGTGCGCATGTGGCCGACGCGTTCGGAAATCTTCTGGCCGAGCAGCATGCCGCCGCCGCCCGGCTTGGCGCCTTGGCCGATCACGATCTCGATCGCATCGGCGCGGCGCAGATCGTCCGGGTTCATGCCGTAGCGCGACGGCAGGTACTGATAGATCAGCGTCTTGGAGTGGCCGCGCTCCTCCTCGGTCATGCCGCCGTCGCCGGTGGTGGTGCTGGTGCCGGCCAGCGTCGCGCCGCGGCCGAGCGCTTCCTTGGCGGCGCCGGACAGCGAGCCGAAGCTCATGCCGGCGATCGTCACCGGGATCTTCAGCTCGATCGGCTTCTTGGCGAAGCGGCTGCCGAGCACGACGCCGGTGCCGCACTTCTCGCGATAGCCCTCCAGCGGATAGCGCGACATCGATGCGCCGAGAAACAGCAGATCGTCGAAATGCGGCAGCCGCCGCTTCGATCCGCCGCCACGGATATCGTAGATGCCGGTCGCCGCGGCGCGCTGGATCTCGGAGATGGTGTAGGGATCGAACGTCGCCGAAACCCGCGGGGTCGTACGTGGAGGTGCTGCAGACATAGGAAATCCCGTCAGTAGGAAGCGGCGTTGTCGACGTGGAAGTGGTAGAGCGTGCGCGCGGAGCCATACATCCGGAAGTCGTCGACCTTGGTGTCGTCGAGGCCGGCGCGGCCGAGGAGCGCGCCGAGCCGCTCGCGGTCCTCGTCGGTCATCGGCTTCTCGATGCAGTCGGCACCGAGGCTCTTCACCTGGCCGCGGACGAAGATGGTGGCCTCGTAGATCGAGTCGCCGAGCGCCTCGCCGGCGTCGCCGAGCACCACGAGGTTTCCGGCCTGCGCCATGAAGGCGCTCATCGAGCCGATCGAGCCTTTCACCAGGATGTCGATGCCCTTCATCGAAATGCCGCAGCGCGCCGAAGCGTCGCCGTCGATGATCAGCAGTCCGCCGCGACCTGTGGCGCCGGCGGACTGGCTGGCGTCTCCCATCACATGCACGGTGCCGGACATCATGTTTTCGGCGACGCCGGTGCCGGCATTGCCGTGAATCCGCACGCTGGCGAATTTGTTCATGCCGGCGCAGTAGTAGCCGACATGCCCCTTGATATCGATTTCGATCGGAACGTTGATGCCGGCGCCGATGGCGTGCTTGCCTTGTGGGTTGTCGATTTCCCACGCGGTCTGGTTGGTGTCGGGCGTGAGGCGATGGAGCGCTTCATTCAGCTCGCGGACGGAGCTGACGGCGAGATCACAGGTCGGCATTACGAACGTTCCCAGGCATAGACGGTGGCGGGTTCGGGCTCGAACACGCGGGCTTTCTCGATCGCGGGCAGCACCGACAGCGCGCGATACTCCGAGCCGAACGCGACGTAGTCGTCGGACTCCGCCATGATGGCGGGATTTCAGGAGATCGGATCGCGCAGCACCGCGAAGCCGTCGCGCGTGCCCACCACGAAAGTGAAGAAGCCGTCGAGATCGTTGAGGCTCGATGTCAGCGACTGTTTCAGGGTATCGCCCTGGTTCATCCGCCACGTCAGATAGCCGGCAGCGACTTCCGAGTCGTTCTGCGTCGAAAAGCTCATGCCTTCGCGCACCAGCGTGCGGCGGATGCTGTTGTGGTTGGACAGCGAGCCATTGTGCACCAGGCATTGATCCTCGCCGGTCGAGAACGGATGCGCACCGTTGATGGTCACCGCAGATTCCGTCGCCATGCGGGTATGACCGATGCCGTGGCTGCCGCTCATGGCCGGCAGCGCGAACTCATTGACCACGTGTTCGGGCAGGCCGACGTCCTTGTAGATCTCCATGTGGGTGCCGACGCTGACGAGTTGCACCTGGCCAGCGTTCGCCTTGACCCATTGCAGCGCCTTCGCCTCGGCGTCGCGCGGCAGCCGCGCCACGATGTGATTGGCGCGGATCGTCATGTCCACCGGGCCGCCGAGGGCTGCCGAAAATTGCTGCGCGAGAACTTCGGTTGCGCCGGCATCTTCAGCGCGGATCGTCAGCTTGACCTCATCGGCGCTGCCGGCGCCGTACACTGCAACGCCGGCGCTGTCCGGGCCGCGTGCCGACATCGTCACCAGCATTTTCGACAGCATCGCGCCGAGTTGCGGCTCGAGCGCCTTGTTCTTGAGGAAAAGTCCTACGATTCCGCACATGCGATGACTCCGTTGTTGGAGCCAGCATATCCACGGACAAATCGTCCCGTCAACTATGGGGAACGTAAGTTTCCTGACAAGAAATTAGCCAGTCCGCCCGAATTGGTGGCGGTGGCATCCGGTTCCGAGCCACTGGGGAGCGGCGCTCCGGCAGCCTGCCTTCAGACAAAACCGGCGCGCGGCTGTGAGAGCGCGCCGGCTTCAACGATCAGCTGCGCGGATAGACGATGATCGACAAGTAGGTCATCGGCAGCTTCACCAGCGTCTCCGGGCCGTGCAGCGCGCCGGAATCGAACAGCATCGAGTCACCGGGACGCAGCCGATAGGAGTTGTCGCCGTGGCGATAGATCACTTCGCCGGTAAGCATGTAGATGAACTCCATTCCGGCGTGCTGAAAGGCGGTGTAGGTGGTGGCGCCGGACTGCAGCGTGATCAGATACGGCTCGACCACGACCTCGCCGCCGATCACATGGCCGAGCAGCTGATACAGATGTCCGGCCTTCGAGCCGCGACGTTCAATCGTCACGCCCTGCTTGGCGCGGACAAAGGAACAGTCCCGACGTTGCTCGGAGGCGGCGAACAGCAGGCTGAGCGGCACATTGAGGGCACCGGCGATCGACTGCAGCGTCGATAAAGACGGCGAAATCTGGCCGTTTTCGATTTTTGACAACATGCCGGCGGAGATCTTCGAGGCGCTGGAGAGGTCCGAGACCGACAGATCCCGCTCGCGGCGGATCGCGCGGATCTTGGCGCCGAGTGCACGCTCGAGGCTGCGCTCGCCGTCCTGCGGCGCGTTCGACCCGGTGCGATAGTCGGGAGAGCCGCGGCCCGGCTCGCCCGGCTTGGCTTCGGTCTTCTTCATTGCTCGGGAATTCCTTATGAAATGAGGCTGTTCGTTCATCAATATGCCGCAGGCCCGCACGGTTTCAACTGATCAATCGCGAGTTGTGGGGCCGGCAGGCGACGATTTTCCGTGCACCCTCGCGACAGCTTTATCGGAATCTCGGACACATCGTGTTTGCATCGGTGACGGAACGCCGACGTTCGCGCGAATGATCACCGTCGGTGATTTGCACAAGCGCAGTGCGTCACTGCCTTCCCAGCTATCAGTTCCCTGCTGATCAACTACGCAGAGGTTGAAGCATCCCGGCGAACCACAAAACAGGTGGCGCGGCTTTCATCGCTAATCGCCGAAAGCTGTGACTCACAGTGCAATAAGTTTACTCTTGAGAATAAGTCGCCGCTCGATATCGTCCGGAAACTAGATTTCGTGGTGAGAAAACACCTCCTGGAGGCGATCGAATGCGAACTAGTCGGCGGTCTTTTCTGAAAACTACGGCGCTCGGGGCGGGTGCCGCCATCGCCGCTCCCTACACCTTCGTACGGACCATCGACCAGGCGTGGGGCGCCCAGTCATGGATCAAGAAAGGTGAGCCGATCAAGGTCGGCCTGCTGTTCTCGCTGTCCGGCGGCCTCGCCGTACCCGAGGAAGACTCCACCTTGGTGATGCAATACGCGATCGACGAGATCAACAAGGCGGGCGGCGTTGCCGGCATGCCGATCGAGCCGGTGATCGTCGACGCCAAATCGGACTTCAAGGTTTACTCCGAGAAGACCAAGGAGCTGATCCTTCGCAACAAGGTGGTATCGATCTTCGGCTGCTACACATCGGCGAGCCGTAAGGCCATCCTGCCGACCGTGATGGCGCAGGACCATCTGCTCTACTACCCGACTTGCTACGAAGGCGCGGAATGCACGCAGAACACGATCTGCACCGGCCCGCTCGCCAACCAGCATTCCAAGGACCTGATCCCCTACATGGTCCAGCAGTTCGGCAAGAAGGTGTTCTTCGTCGGCTCCAACTATGTGTGGCCGAAGGAGTCCAACAAGAACGCCAAGATCTGGCTGGAAAAGGCCGGCGGCGAACTGCTCGGCGAAGAGTATATCCCGCTCGGCAGCTCCGAATTCGGCCCGGTGCTGAACAAGATCCGCGACGCCAAGCCGAATTTCATCTTCTCGACGGTGGTCGGCGCGTCCGATATCGCGTTCCACAAGCAGTTCAAACAGGAAGGCTTCAAGGTCGACTCGATGCCCATCGCCTCGCTCACCACAGGTGAGATCGAGACCCGCGCAATGGGCAACGAGTTCGGCGCCGGCCACTTCCTCTCCGCGCCGTACTTCCAGGCGCTGGACAATCCGACCAACCACAAGTTCGTCGAGGGGTTCCTCAAGAGCAAATACGGCAAAAACGGCACAACGCATTACAACATGGAGGAGACGTATCTCTCCGCCTATGTGTTCAAGGCCGGGCTCGAGAAGACCATCGCAGCGGTTGGCGTCGAGGGCGTGACGCCGCGGGCGATCCGCGATCACTCCGGCGGCGTGAAGGTCGAGGACAACATCTCCCCTGAGGGGCTGATCTGGATCGACGATCAGAACTTCAACACCTGGCTGAAGCCGAAGATCGGCCAGTGCCAGGCGGACGGCAGCTTCAAGATCGTCAAGGCCGCCGAGGAGCAGGTCGCCCCGGATCCGTATTCGATTTACCCGGACATCGGCAAGTGCACCGCCGACGGCCTCAAGGGGCCGGACGGAAAGCTACGCAAGAGCGTGATCTGACGCGTTCGTAGCGATCGAACCTTCGTGACGACGGCGACGGCCGGGCTCAGCCCGCCCGCGCCGCTCCTTCGACAACGTGCAACGGCGATGCCGCCGTCGCCGAACCCTGCCGCACGACCTGCGGCATGATTTGGAGCGCATATGGCCGTCGGATCGTTCTTTGGCTCGTTCGACTGGAACGCCTTCATCAACGCGCTGATCCTCGGCGTCTCGATCGCCAGCATCTGGCTGATCGCGGCGCTGGGCCTGACGATCATCTACGGCACTGCCGGCGTCATCAACATGGCGCATGGCGAGTTCATCATGCTCGGCGCCTACAGCTCCTACATGCTGCAGAGCTATGTCGGGCTGCCGTTCTTCCTCTGCGTACCCGCCGCCTTCGTGATCGTTGCGGCGGTCGGTCTGGTGCTCGAACGCGGACTGATCCGATACCTCTACAAGCGACCGCTCGACACGCTGCTGGCGACCTTTGGCGTGTCGCTGGTGTTGATGCAGGGCGTGCGGCTGATTTTCGGTAGCGATCCGAAATATCTAGCGGTGCCGCCGATCTTCACCAGCAATTTCCAGTTCGGCTTCGTCAACATCTCCGCCTTCCGCGTGGTCGTGCTGGCGATCACCATCGGGCTCGTGGTGGCGCTTTGGGCGCTGTTCTACCGCACCCGGTTCGGCGTGCAGGTTCGCGCGGTGATGCAGGACAAGGAGATGGCCGCCTCGTTCGGCATCAACTCCGACCGCATCTACATGCTGACCTTTGCGATCGGCGCGGGGCTCGCCGGCATCGCCGGGTCGCTGTTCGGCGTGCTCAACATCGTGCTGCCGACGATGGGCACCGGCTACGTCGTGCAGGCCTTCCTGGTCGTGGTGGTCGGCGGCGGCACGTTGGCCGGCAGTGTGATTGCCGGTGGTGCCACCGGCGAGTTGCAATCGATCTTCGCTTATTTCACCAACGATACCTTCGCCCGCTTCGTTCTCTACGTGCTGATCGTGGTGTTCCTGCGCATTCGGCCGCAGGGCCTGTTCGCACCGTCGGCCAAGCGACGTTAGTCCCTTCGAGCGATCAGCGAGGCGATCATGAACATCTATCACAACGTCAAGGCGCAGTGGCTGGCCTACGCGGTGTTCTTCGCGGTGCTGGCTGTGGTGCCGATGGTGGTCAGCGACTCCTTCCTGCTGAACCAGTTCGCGACCTACGGCGTGTTCGGGCTGCTGGCGCTGTCGATCAGTCTGTGCTGGGGCTTCGGCGGCATCCTCAATCTGGGGCAGGGCATCCCGTTCGGTCTCGCCGCCTACGGCATGGCGATGACTATGCAGATGCAGACACAGGACGCCTCAAACCCGCTGCCGCCCTTCATGCTCAACAACAGCCTCGATCACCTGCCGCTGTTCTGGGAGCCGTTCCGCAACACCACGCTCGGCATCATTCTGTCGCTGCTGGTGCCGACGCTGTTCTGCGCGATCTTTGGTGGCCTGATGTTCCGCGCCCGTGTGTCGGGCCCGTTCTTCGCCATCATGACGCTGGCGATGCTGAGTGCTTGGTACACGCTGATCCTCGACGTGCAGCCCTACACCAACGGCGCCAACGGCATCACGCCGCCGTCGCCGCTGAAGTTCGGCGAATACAGTGTCGATCCCTACAGCCCGGTGGCCTACTGGACCGTGCTGGTGCTGCTGCTGGTCGCGACCGTCACCGCCAAGCTCATGACGCTGAGCCGGTTCGGCCTGGTGGTGCAGGCGGTGCGCGGCGACGCGGAGCGCGTGCGCTTTCTCGGATACAACGTCGCCGGCTACGAAACGCTGGTCTACACCATCGCGGGCTTCATCGCCGCCGTCGCAGGCTGCTGCTGGGTGATGCTCACCCAATATGTCTCGCCGGCACAATTCGACACCACATTCAGCCTGTCGATGGTGATCTGGGCCGGAATCGGCGGCCGGTTGTCGCTGCTCGGCGCGATCGTCGGCGCGTTCCTGATCCAGGGCGCGCAGAGCTACCTCGGCGACACTTTCCTCAACACCTGGCTGCTGGTGCTCGGCGCCTTCTTCATCCTGGTGGTGCGGTTCCTGCCGAAAGGCCTCGCCGGTCTTGTTGAAAGCGCGCTCGGCCGGCTCACGGCGCGGCGCGACCGCGACGATGGCAACGGCGTCGCCACCTCGCGCCTCGTTCCGCAACCCGGCGAATGAGGGGGATGCGATGAGCTTTCTCGAAATCAAGAATCTCAGCAAGAGCTTCGACACCACGCAGGTGATCAACGATTTCAGCATCGAGATCGTCGAGGCAACGCTGTGCTGTCTGGTCGGGCCGAACGGAGCCGGCAAGACCACGACGATGGATCTCATCACCGGCCGGCAGAAGCCGACCTCCGGGCAGATCCTGTTCTGCAACGACGACATCACCGGGCTCGATGAGCACGAGATCGCGCGCCGTGGTATCGGCCGCAAATTCCAGGTGCCCGCAGTGTTTCGCGATCTCACGGTGCGGCAGAATCTCGAAGTCGCGTACAGCAAGAGCACCAGCCCGATCAAGAACATGTTCCGCTTCCGCTCGTCCGGCTTCGCGCAAAAGCTCGATGAGGTCGCGGCGCTGGCCGGCCTCACCGAGCGGCTCAACACCGAGGCCGGCATCCTGTCGCATGGCGAAACGCAGTGGCTCGAGATCGGCATGGTGCTGATGCAGGACCCGCGGCTGTTGCTCCTCGACGAGCCGGTCGCCGGGATGACCGAGGCCGAGATCGAGAAGACCGTGCAGATCTTCAAGGGCCTGAAGGCCACCAACACGCTGGTGGTGGTCGAGCACGACATGGGGTTCGTGCGCGAGATCGCCGACGTCGTCACGGTGATGCACATGGGCAGCCTGCTGGCGCACGGGCCGATCGCGGAGATCGAGGCCAACGCGCGCGTCCGCGAAGTCTATCTCGGCGACGCGGAGGCCTGACCATGCTGCTCGCGATGGACAACGTCACGTCCTATTACGGCAAGACACCGATCCTGAAGGGTTTCTCGTTCGGGCTCGAACAAGGCAAGTGCCTTTGCGTGCTCGGCCGCAACGGCGTCGGCAAGACGACGCTGATGCGCACCATCATGGGGCTGACCGATCGCTCCACCGGCGCGATCGCGATCAACGGCGCGGATATCAGCGCCGCGCAGACCTACGACCGCGCCAAGCTCGGCATCGGCTATGTGCCGCAGGGGCGCGGCATCCTCTCCGAATTCACCGTGCGCGAGAACATCCTGCTCGGCACCTTTGCGCGGCCGGATAGCGACGGCCAGATTCCCGAGATCTGCCTGCGGCTGTTTCCGTATCTCAAGGCCAATCTCGATCGTCGAGCCGGTCTGCTGTCGGGCGGCCAGAAGCAGCAGCTCGCGATCGCCCGCGCGCTCGCGGTCGATCCCAAGGTGCTGCTGCTCGACGAGCCGACCGAAGGCATCCAGCCCAACATCGTTCACGAGATCGGCGAGACGCTGATGATGCTGAACAAGCAGCTCGGCATCACGCTGCTGCTGACCGAGCAGCACATCAAGGTCGCGCGCCGGCTCGGCGACGATTTTCTGATGATCGACAACGGCCGTGTCGTCGCCACCGGCGCGATCGGTGAACTCGACGACGCGCTGATCCACAAGTATCTGACGATCTGATCGCCCAACAAGCAACCGCACAGGAGGATTACGATGATTCCCATTCCTCGCAAGACCACTGCCGACGCCGAGCGAATGATGAAGGTGCACAAGGAGTGCATCGACTCGATGAAGGGCGTCGCCGGCAACAGCGTGCTGAAATGCGCGACGCCGGGCGACACCACCACGGTGACCGGCGGCATTCACGAAGACTTCCAGCTCAATCGCGTGCTGCTGCGGATGCGCGCCGCGCCGGCCAAGGGCAAGCTCGTCGTGGTCTGCACCAAGATCGAGAAGGAATGGCGGATCGCGCGGCTCAGCGGCATCCGCGGCGTGCCGCCGGAATTCGTCACCGACAAGGTCTACGACAACGAGCAGGACCCGCAGCACGACATCTTCGTGATGCGGCTCGACGAATTCGCCGAGACCGACGGCTTCCCCGAGCACTTCCGTGAAGGCTGGAAGCGCCGCGACGATTTCTGGACCGTCACCTGACCCCTAATGCCGCGCGCTTAAGCGTTCGTCCCCCTTCGAGGAAGCTGCCATGAGTTGGATGAAGATTACCGGATACGCCGACAAGTTCAGCGTGCATCCCGGCGACACCATCAAGTTCTTCGTGAATTGCGACGGCCCCGCCGAGTATCAGGCCGAACTCGTCAAGATGATCCACGGCGACACCAACCCGCGCGGTCCCGGCTTCATCGAGGAGCCGATCAAGGCGGATTGCAACGGTACCTACAAGGGCGTCAAGCAGGAGATCTATTCGGGCTCCTACGGCTTCATCGTCGACAAGCCGCAGTTCCAGGTCGAAAGCGTCACGCTGCAGTGCTGGATCTGGCCGACCACGCCGAAGACCCATCCGAAGTACTGGAAGCACGGTGCGCAAGGGCTGGTGACGAAGTGGATGGACGGCAAGGGCTACGGCCTGTTCATCAATGAAGACGGCTGCGTCGAATTCCGTGTCAACGATCAGGTGATCACCACCGGCGCGCCGCTGCGCGACCACGCCTGGCACTTCATCGCCGCCAGCGTCGACGCCGCGACCGGCGAGGCTGTGCTGTATCACGAGCCGCAGGTCGTCTATGCGCTCGACCCGGAGATCCCGCCGGTCACCAAGAAGCTGTCGACCAAGCTCGCCTACACGCCCGGCACGCCGACCGTGGTCGCCGGCTATTGCGGCAGCATCACCGACGCGCCGGTCGCCAAGGCCTCGGTGCCGCCTGGCATCCTGATCAAGGGCCACTACAACGGCAAGATCGACAGCCCGCGGATCTCCAGCAAGGCGCTGACCCGGCTCGAGATCGAGACGATGAAGCAGGGCGCGCAGCCGGGGCTGTCCGAGCGCCGCAACTCCGGCCCGACTGGCAAGCTGTCCGAGACCATCGTCGCCGCCTGGGAATTCTCCGACGGCATCAACACCATTATCGGCAAGGACAAGGGCCCGTATCTGTTCGATCTCACCATCGTCAACTGCCCGACCCGGGCGATGACCGGCTACAACTGGCAGGGCCAGGTGTTCGACTGGAAGTCGGCGCCCGAGCAGTACGGTGCCATCCACTTCCACGACGACGATATCGACGACGCGCGCTGGCAGACCAGCTTCGAGTGGAAGGTCCCGGAAGGCACCAGCAGCAAGTTCTACGCTGCCAAGCTGACCTCCAAGGATGGCGACGAGGACTACATCCCGTTCTGGGTGGTGCCCCGGGTCGGTCAGGAGCAATCCAAGATCGCCTTCATGGTGCCGACCATCAGCTATATGGCTTATGCCAACGAGCATTTGGCGAACAACGCCGGCGGTGCCGAATTGCTGGTCTATCGCGTGCCCATCATGCAGCAGCAGAACATGTTCCTGTCGGAGCACCGCGAATATGGCGGCTCGATCTACGACACGCACACCGACGGCAGCGGTCTTTGCTTGTCGTCGCGGCTGCGCCCGATCCTGAGCATCCGGCCGAAATACGATCACTTCCTGGCGCAGGCGCCGTGGCAGTATCCGGCCGATCTGCACATGATCTACTGGCTCGAAAAGATGGGCTACGAGTACGACGTCATCACCGACGAAGACGTCACCTATGACGGTCTCGCCCGGCTGGAGAATTACAACGTCGTCATCTCCGGCTCGCATCCGGAGCACAACAGCGGCCCGCAGCTCGATGCGCTGCACAACTACATGCAGCGCGGCGGACGCTTCATGTACATGGGCGCCGACGGCTGGTACTGGGTCCACTCCTATCACCCGGCTTACAACGATCGCGGCCGCGGCGTGGTCACCGAGATGCGGCGCTGCGAATCCGGCATCCGCACCTGGCGCGCCGATCCCGGTGAATACTATCATCAGGGAACCGGTGAGCTCGGCGGCATGTGGCGTTTCCGCGGCCGCTATCTGCACACCATCGCGGGCACCGGCATGTCGTCGGAAGGCTTCGACATCTCGACCTACTATTCGCGCACGCCGGAGAGCAACGACGCCCGCGTGGCGTGGGCATTCGAAGGCATCGACTACGACGAGAAGCTCGGCAATTTCGGCCTGGTCGGCGGCGGTGCGGCCGGCACCGAGCTCGACATCGTCGACACCATGCTGGGCAGCCCGCCGCACACGCTGGTGGTCGCGACCTCGGCCGGGCGTCACACCGAGGGCTATCTGCTGGTGATGGAAGACTACGGCTTCAATCAGCAGGGCCTCGATGGCACCCAGCATCCGCGCGTCCGCTCCGACATCGCCTATCACGAGACGCCAAACGGCGGCGCCTCGTTCGCGTTCTCGTCGATCGCGTTCTGCGGCTCGCTGCCCTGGAACAACGGCGACAACAACATCTCGAAGCTGGTCGGCAACGTGCTGAACCGCTTCATGCAGGACGGACCGCTGCCGACGCCGAGCCCCGAAGCCATCGTGCATCGCGGCCGCGCCGACTACGACCAGCCGATGAACAAGGCGCGGAAGTAAACGAGCCAGGCGCCCGCCGCGTGGCGGGCGCCTCCTTCCTGGTGCGAGGCGCTCATGTTGTCACATCCGGATCTCGGTTTCGTCGACGGCGGCGTGGATTTCCTGCGCTCCGATCTCTACGCCTCCTGTCGCACGCGGTTCGGCGTCGCCACCGCGCTGCCGCGGCAGGCCTACAGTTCCCTGGTGTTCCAGGAGCTCGAGAACGAGAAGGTGTGGACGCGCGACTGGGTCTGCGTCGGCACCGCCGTCGAGATTCCCGACACCGGCGATCTGCTGCCCTACACGGTCGGCAATCATGCCATCCACGTGCAGCGGCTCGCGGCCGGCGGGCTGATCGGGCGCTTCAACAAGGCGCAGCACGGCGGCTGCCGACAGGTGCCGGCGCAGTGCCGCACCGGCCGCAAGACCAAATGCTCCTACACGTCCTGCGGCCACAGCCGTGATCGCGGCGTGATCGAAGGCGCAGTGCTGTCCGGCGAAATGACGCCGCAGGCCGGGCAATATCTCGGCGGCAACCCGGAGCGCCTGCTGCCGATCAGCATCAAGCGGATCGGCCCGTTTATCTACGTCAATATCGATCCGGCGCGCGGCGCAACGGCGGAACTGCCGCCGGTCGAGGGCGCGATCGAACGTAACGCCATCCGGGTCGCCGGCGAGTGGCGCGAGGTCGCCGCGAACTGGAAGCTTGCCGGTGCGGCGCTGGTCGATACCGCGCGCTCGCATGCGGATGGCGGTGGCGCCAGCAACTACGTTTCGGCAGAATGGCACTTCCCGAATCTCGTCATCATCAAGTCGCGCCGCGCCGCGCTGGCGATCGTGCTGCAGCCGACCGGCTTCGATCAGGTTCTGCTTCGGCTCTCCGTATTCACCCACGAGCAGAGCGCTGGTGCGGCTTGCGACAGCTTGCTGGCATTGGTCGAGCGCGCCGCCGCGAGCGCCGCGGTGGCTCAGGAAGAGATCGTCCGCCCCGCCACCTGCGACACGACGGAGGTGTCGCGCTCGGCGTGGAAATTCAATCAGCATCTGATCGACCGCATCTCGGCGCAGCATCCGGTGTACTGGAACGCGCCGCTGATGCAGGCGCGGTTGGGGCGCTGAGCCATGGTCTATAGCGTGCAGCAGGTGAAGTACGAATTCCTCGCCTACATCAAGGAGTTCGATCCGACCTTCGCGAACTGGTACGTCGGGCTCGCGGACGAGCCGAAGCGCGCCTTGATGGACCAACATGGCGTGCGCGACAGCGAAGATCCGTGGCTCTACAAGCAACTCCTCACCAACCGCGCCGCCCGCACCGTGCAGGACTATTTCGTCGAACATCTCGGCACCGCTGGCGCCCGCGACGCGCCGCAGACGGAAGAGTTCGACTGCGTGTATCTGTACAAGATCGCCGAGCACACGCGGCCGTAGAGTGTCGTCCTTGCTGGCAACGCGGCGCACGATGCCGTCGCAGGGATCCTGATGAGTTTCAACGTCATTGCGAGCGCAGCGAAGCAATCCAGGATCAGTCCACGGCGCTGGATTGCTTCGTCGCTTCGCTCCTCGCAATGACGGCTGAGCGGATGCCGTTTGGTCGCAAATCTGTCGAGAACTGAGGAGAAACCCCATGCACGTGCAGGACGGCGAAAACGCCTATCTGGAAAAGGATTTCGATCGCGCCAGGACGATTTGGGAGCCGCTGGCGGAGCAGGGCGATGCCGCGGCCGAAGCCTGGCTCGGGGAGCTCTATGCCAATGGTCTCGGTGTCGAGCGTGACGTCGCGCGCGCCTTCGCCTACTATCTACGCTCGGCCGAGCACGGCAACGCGCTCGCCGCCAATAATGTCGGGGCGATGTACGCCAAGGGCGAAGGCGTGGCGGCCGATCCGGCGAACGGCGCGGCGTGGTTCCTGCGCGCGGCCGAGACCGGGGACGCGCTCGGGCAGTTCAACTACGCGGTGGTGCTGACCAAGGGGATGGGTGTGGCACCCGATCTCGCCGAGGCCGTGCGCTGGTACGCGCGCGCTGCGGAGGGGGGGCATTATCCGTCGCAGGCCCGGCTCGGCTATTGCTATGCCAAGGGGCTCGGCACCCAGCCCGATCCAGTCCAGGCGTTCGTCTGGCTGACGCTGGCGAGCCGGCATGGTGTGGGGCTGGCGATGGCGGAGCTCGAAGAGCTGGTGCGCGGCATGTCGGCGGCGCAGAAGGCCGAGGCGCAGCAGCAGCTCGCCGCGCGCGACCAGGCGATGCGCCGCGGCGTCGCCTCAGAGGTTGCGGTCGGCTGACGGCGTGCGGCCGAAGCGCTGCTTGTAGACGCGGGAAAAATGCGTCGGACTGACGAAGCCGCAATCGGCCCCGACCTGCGTCACCGGCAGCGAGGTTTGTCGTAAGAGGGTCCGCGCACGCTGCAAGCGGATCGTCAGATAGTGCCGCTCGATGCTGCTGCCGAGATGCGCGGCGAACAGCCGCTCGAGCTGACGCAGCGAAACCTTGGCGGCGCGCGCGATGTCGCTGCGGCTCGCCGGCGCGCGAAGCCGCCGTTCCATCAGCTCGATCGCCGCAGCGACGCCGGGGTGGCCGAGCCGGCCGCGGTCGCGCGCGGCCTGGCGCTGGCTGGAATCGCCCAGCCGAACGTTGGTCTGGAGAAACCAGTCGCTGACCTTGGATGCCAATTCAGGGCCGTGATCGCGGCGGATCAGCGCCTGCATCATGTCGAGCCCGGCGACGCCGCCGCCGCAGGTCAGCCGTTCGCGATCGATCTCGAACAGGTTGCGTGTCAGGTCCAGATGCGGAAATGCCTCGGTGAAGGCCGGTGCGTGCTCCCAGTGGATGGTGCAGCGATAGCCGTCCAGCACCTTGGCGCGCGCAAGAATGTAGGGGCCGCCGGAGATGCCGCCGATCGCGACGCCGCGCCGCGCCAGCGCGCGCAGCCACGTCATCGTCTTGCGATCGGAGAATTTGGTCGGATTGCCGCCGGCGCAGACCAGCACGATGTCGAACGGCTGCGCGTCCTGGATCGAACAATCCGGCGTGATCGACAGTCCACTCGACGCGCCGATCGGCTGGCCGTCGATCGAGACGTGAAACCATTGATACAGCTGCCTTGCCGAAATCGCGTTGGCGGCACGCAGCGGTTCGACCGCCGATGCGAACGACATCAGCGCGAAGCCGTCGATCAGCAGGAAGCCGACGCGGGTGGGCCGGCCGAGTTCAGGCGTCGTGTGAGGCAATGTCGCTCCTGAGCAAGCAGATGTCGCTGTCAGTCTAGTGCGGATCTGCACTCCGCGCCACAGTGCGGAGGAAGGATCGCTCATGCGCTATTCGTTGTTCTCGCTGCTCGCCAATACGCTCAAAGGCCATGCCGGCTGGCAGCCCACGTGGCGCGATGCAGCACCCAAGCCCGCTTACGACGTTGTGATCATCGGCGGCGGCGGTCACGGGCTGTCGACGGCGTATTATCTCGCCAGCCGCTACGGCGTGCGCAACGTCGCGGTGCTGGAGAAGGGCTGGATCGGTGGCGGCAATATGGGCCGCAACACCACCATCATCCGCTCCAACTATCTGCTGCCCGGCAACATCCCGCTGTACGAGCTGTCGATGAAGCTCTGGGAGGGGCTGGAGCAGGACTTCAACTATAACGCGATGGTCAGCCAGCGCGGTGTGTTGAACCTGTATCACTCCGACGCGCAGCGCGATGCCTATGTCCGCCGCGGCAACGCGATGCGGCTGCACGGCGTCGATGCCGAACTGCTCGACCGCGAAGCCGTCCGCAAGCTGTATCCGTTCCTGAACTTCGATCAGGCGCGCTTCCCGATCCAAGGCGGCCTGCTGCAGGCGCGCGGCGGCACCGCGCGGCACGACGCGGTCGCCTGGGGCTTCGCCCGCGGCGCGTCCGATCGCGGCGTCGATATCGTGCAGAATTGCGAAGTCACCGGCATCACCATCGTGAACGGCCGCGTCACCGGCGTGGAAACGACGCGCGGACCGATCGCTGCCGGCAAGGTTGGCATCGCGGTCGCGGGTAGCAGCTCCAAGGTCGCCGCGATGGCCGGGATGCGGCTACCGATCGAATCCTTCGTGTTGCAGGCGATGGTGTCCGAAGGGCTGAAGCCGATCATTCCCGGGGTCATCACGTTCGGCGCCGGACATTTCTACATCAGCCAGTCGGACAAGGGCGGCCTGGTGTTCGGCGGCGATCTCGACGGCTACAACAGCTACGCGCAGCGCGGCAACCTGCCGACCATCGAAGACATCTGCGAGGGCGGCATGGCGCTGATGCCGGCGATCGGCCGTGCCCGCATCCTGCGGACATGGGCGGGGCTGTGCGACATGTCGATGGACGGCTCGCCGATCATCGATCGCACGCCGACGCAGGGCTTGTATCTCAACGCCGGCTGGAACTACGGGGGCTTCAAGGCGACACCGGGCTCCGGGATGGTGTTCGCGCATCTGCTCGCGCGCGACGAGCCCCATCCGGCCGCCACCGAGTTGCGGCTCGATCGCTTCGCGCGCGGCGCGGTGATCGACGAAAAGGGCCAGGGCGCCCAACCGAACCTGCATTGAGGGCGCCATGAGGATCACCTGCCCCTATTGCGGTTCGCGCGACGTTTCCGAATTCAGCTACATCGGCGACGCGGCGCCGCAGCGTCCCGATCCGGCCGGCGAGCCCGCCGCCGTTGAGGCTGCGTTCTTCGACTATGTCTACCTCCGCGACAATCCGGCCGGGCCGCATCGCGGGCTTTGGTATCATGGCTCCGGATGCCGCAGCTGGCTCGTGGTGACACGCAATCCATCGACCCACGAGATCCACGAGGTAGCGCTCGCGGCTGGGGAGGCACAGCGATGAGCACGTCCTCTCGTCTCAGCGGCGGCCTGATCGATCGCGGCAAGCCGCTGCGCTTCAGCTTCGACGGCAAACGGATGACCGGTTACGCCGGCGACACGCTGGCGTCGGCACTGGTCGCCAATGGCACGCGGCTGGTCGGTCGCTCGTTCAAGTATCACCGTCCGCGCGGCATCTTCACGGCGGGACCGGAAGAGCCCAACGCGCTGGTCGAGTTGCGGAGCGGCGCGCGGTGCGAGCCGAACACCAAGGCGACCACGGTCGAGTTGTACGACGGCCTCGAAGCGCACAGCCAGAACCGCTGGCCGTCGCTGGCGTTCGATCTGCACGCGGTGCACCAGCTCGGCTCGCCGCTGCTGGTCGCCGGCTTCTACTACAAGACCTTCATGTGGCCGGCGTCGTTCTGGGAGAAGCTGTACGAGCCTTTGATCCGCCGCTCCGCCGGTCTCGGCAGCCTCAGCGGTGAGGCAGATCCGGACGCTTACGAGAAGGCGATGGCGTTCTGCGACCTGCTGATCGTCGGCGCCGGGCCGGCGGGACTTGCGGCGGCGCTCGCCGCCGGCCGCGCCGGCGCGCGCGTGATCCTGGTCGAAGAGGATTTCCGCCTCGGCGGCCGGTTGCTCTCGGAAGTTTGCGAGATCGACGGCACGTCCGGTGCGAACTGGGCCGAGCAGGCGGAGGCCGAACTGGCTTCGCTCGGCAACGTCCGCATTCTGCGTCGCGCCAACGTGTTCGGAATCTATGACGACGAGGTCGGCGTGCTGGAGCGCGTCGCCGATCATCTGCCGGTGCCACCGGCGTTCACGCCGCGGCAGCGGCTGTGGAAGATTATGCCGCGCGAGACGCTGCTGGCCACCGGCGCGATCGAGCGCCCGATCGTGTTCGGCGGCAATGATCGACCGGGCGTGATGCTGGCCTCGGCGGCGCGGACCTATGTCAATCGCTTTGCGGCGGCGCCGGGCCATCGCGCGGTGGTGTTCACCTCGGGCGATGACGGCTGGCGCAGCGTGGCAGATCTGACGCGCGCCGGCGTCGGCATCGCCGCGGTGGTCGATCCGCGCCGCGAGGTCGCAGCTTCTGTGCGCGCGCTGGCCGGCAATGTGCCGGTGCATCTCGGCGCCAGCGTCACCGATGCCATCGGCGGCCGGCGGCTTCGCTCTGTCGAGATCGTCGATGCGGCCGGCAAGCGACACAGCTTCGAGGCCGATCTGCTCACCGTGTCCGGTGGCTGGAACCCGAACATCGCGCTCGCCACCCATCTCGGCGGCAAGGGTGAGTGGCGGGACGATCTGTCGGCCTTCGTCGCCGCCGGTGCGCCCAAGAGTATGACGCTGGCGGGCGCTGCGGCCGGCCGTTTCACGCTGGCGCAGGCGCTGGAGGATGGCGCGCGCTGGGGCGTCGAAGCCGCGAGCCGCTGTGGTCACAGCAGCGGCAGTCCGCCGAGCTATCGGGCGAGTGACGAAGCTTTCGCAGTATCACCGTTGTGGCAGGTCGTCGGCGCGCGGACCAAGGCGTTCGTCGATCTGCAGAACGACGTCACCGCCGAAGACGTTGCGATCTCGGCGCGCGAAGGCTTCCGCTCGGTCGAGCATCTCAAGCGCTACACCACGCTCGGCATGGCGACCGACCAGGGCAAGACGTCCAACGTCAACGGCTTGGCGATGATGGCGGCGCTGACCGGCCGCGACATCGCCGCCACCGGCACGACGCGGGTGCGGCCGCCTCAGGTGCCGGTGGCGATCGCGGCGTTCGGTGGCCTCAGCACCGGCAAGCATTTCAAGCCGACGCGGCTCACCGCCAGCCACGACTGGGCGATCGAGCAGGGCGCGACCTTTGTCGAGACCGGGCAGTGGCTGCGCGCGCAGTGGTTCGCCAAGCCTGGCGAAACCGACTGGCTGCAAAGCGTCGTGCGTGAAGTCAATGCCGTGCGCAGCGCCGTCGGCATCTGCGATGTCTCGACCCTCGGCAAGATCGCGCTGTGCGGCGCCGACGTCGGCACGTTCCTCGATCGCGTCTACATCAACACCTTCTCGACGCTCGCGGTCGGCAAGGTGCGCTACGGCGTGATGCTGCGCGAGGACGGCTTCGTGATGGACGACGGCACCACCGCGCGTCTGGCCGATGATCACTACGTGATGTCGACCACCACGGCGAACGCCGTGAAGGTGATGCAGCATCTGGAATTCTGCCATCAGGTGCTGTGGCCCGAGCTCGACGTACAGATGGTGTCGGTCACCGAGCAGTGGGCGCAGGTGTCAGTCGCAGGGCCAAAGGCCCGTGTGTTGCTGCAGAAGCTGTTCGGCGACAGCGCCGACCTGTCGGACGCGGCGTTGCCCTATATGGGATGCGGCGAGTACCAGCTCGGCGGCGTGCCGGCGCGGCTGTTCCGCATCTCGTTCTCGGGAGAACTCGCCTATGAGATCGCGGTGCCGGCCGGCTATGGCGATGCGCTGATGCGCGCGCTGATGGCGGCGGGTGAGGGGCTCGGCGTCGTGCCCTACGGCACCGAGGCGCTCGGCGTCATGCGCATCGAGAAGGGCCACGCCGCCGGCAATGAACTCAGCGGCCAGACCGTCGCGCGCGATCTCGGCCTCGGCCGGATGATGTCGACCAAGAAGGATTTCGTCGGCCGGGTGATGGCGGGCCGGCCGGCGCTGATCGATCCGCAGCGTCCAACTTTGATCGGCCTACGCCCGGTCGACCGCACGACCCGGCTGCGCAACGGCGCGCATCTGTTCACCCCCGGCGTCACGCCGTCGCCGGAGACCGATCAGGGCTACATCACCTCGTCGGCTTTCAGCCCCTCGCTCGGCCATTGGATCGCACTGGCGTTGTTGGTGCGTGGGCCGGAGCGCATCGGCGAGCGCATCCGCGTCTACGATCCGATCCGCAGCGAAGACTACGAGGCCGAGATCGTATCGCCGGTGTTTGTCGATCCGGAAGGAGGGCGGCTGCGTGGCTGAGCTGATTTATCAGAGCCCTTGGCGGGCACTCGCCCCGCGTGGCACCGGCGCCGGCATCGTCGCGACGCCGATCGAGCGTCGGGGCATCGCCACTGTAATGGCCCGTAAGGGCCGCGCGACCGAACTCGCCGCGCGCGTGCAGGCCGATTACGGCGTCGCTTTGCAGGACGTTCCAAAACGCGTCGGCAGCGAGCGTGTGACCTTCATCGGTATCGGCCCGGGCAAGTGGCTGGCGGTGTCGCAACGGTCGGGGCCCGGCTTCGCGGCGGTGCTCGCCGCACAGCTCGATGGTCTCGCTTCGGTGGTCGAGCAATCCGACGGCTTGGCCATATTGCATCTGTCCGGCCCGGCTTTGCCGTCGTTGCTTGAAAAGGGATTTCAGATCGATTGCGCGGCCTTTGGAGCCGATGGCGCCGCGGTCACTAGCGTCCACCACGTCGGCGCGACGATCTGGGCGACCGGCGACGGCGGCGTGTCGATCGCAGTCGCGCGCAGTCTGGTCGGCGGTTTGCTGCATTGGCTCGAAGTATCCGCGGCCGTGCACGGCCTCGCGGTGACGCCCGAGCGAGGTTGAAGCCTCTCGATTGTCCTGACGTTCGACACGGCGCGGATCAGCCGCGCCTTTTCCATGGAGTCTGCCATGCCCCACACCAATGTCGTGCTGTCGCTGTCATGCCGCGATCAGCCTGGCATCGTCGCGGCCGTTGCCAAGACGCTGTTCGATGCCGGCTGCAACGTCGTCGAGGCGCATCAGTTCAACGATGCGGAGACGAACCTGTTCTTCATGCGGACGCGCTTCGCGATCCTGAAGCCGGGCAGTAGCATCGAGGCGCTGAAGGCGGAGTTCGAAGCCGTCGCCAACGATCTCGGCCTGACTTGGACGATGCGCAGCTTGAAAGAGAAGCAGCGTGTCATGATCCTGGTGTCGAAGTTCGATCACTGCCTCGCCGACCTGCTGTATCGCTGGCGCACCGGCGAGATCGACATGGACATCGTCGGCCTGATCGCCAACCATCCGCGCGAGACCTACGCGCATCTCGATCTCGACGGCATCCCGTTCCACTATCTGCCGGTCACCAAGGCGACCAAGATGGAGCAGGAGGCGCAGGTCTGGGAGCTGATCCGCGCAGCGAACACCGACCTCGTGGTGTTGGCGCGCTACATGCAGGTGCTGTCGGACGGGCTATGCGCCAAGCTGGCCGGGCGCTGCATCAACATCCACCACTCGTTCCTGCCGGGTTTCAAGGGCGCGCGGCCTTATCACCAGGCGTTCGCCCGCGGCGTCAAGCTGATCGGCGCGACCGCGCACTACGTCACGCCCGATCTCGACGAAGGCCCGATCATCGAGCAGGACGTCGAGCGCATCAGTCATCACAACAGTGTGGAGGATCTGGTGCGCAAGGGCCGTGAGATCGAGCGCCGCGTGCTCGCCCGCGCCATCACCTGGCATCTCGACGGCCGCGTCATCATGAACGGCTCGAAGACGGTGGTGTTCAAGGATTGAAGTGCCTCCTCGTCATTGCGAGGAGCACCCGGATCGGCGCTTCGCGCCGTCCGAGTACAGGCTCCGCGACGAAGCAATCCATCCCGTGCACGGGGCTGGTGCTTCGCTTCGCTCGCAATGACGGACGTAGCCGAGGACGCAATCAAAAGCCCCGGCTCTGGGCAGAGCCGGGGCTTCCATGACTAAACCAGCCGCCGTGCTTACAGCGTCAGTTCGTGACGGCCGACGACCATCCAATGCACTTCGTCCGGACCGTCGGCGAAGCGGAGGTGGCGGACGTCGGTGTACATCTCGGCCAGCGGAGTCCACTGCGAGATGCCGGTGGCGCCGTGCATCTGGATCGCCTGGTCGATGATCTTGCAGGCGCGCTCCGGCACCATGGCCTTGACCATGCTGACCCAGACGCGCGCTTCCTTGTTGCCGAGCACGTCCATCGCTTTGGCGGCCTTCAGCACCATCAGCCGCATCGATTCGATCTCGCAGCGGGCCTGCGCGATGATCTGCATGTTGCCGCCGAGATGAGCCAGCTTCTTGCCGAACGCTTCGCGGGTGAGGCCGCGCGCCACCATCAGATCGAGCGCCTTCTCGGCCTTGCCGATGGTGCGCATGCAGTGATGGATGCGGCCGGGGCCGAGGCGAAGCT
>NZ_JBMDXE010000081.1:0-16787 GCF_048594845.1 Rhodopseudomonas sp.
TGCTCACAAATGCGATGATGCCGTCGTCGTGCAGCCGATCCGAGGCCCAGCGAAAGAAGCGCGTATACATGTCATACGCCTTGGTCTTCTGCGCCGTACTCTGCTTGATGTAGGTGTCCTTGATCCGCTCGTCGATCCGCGGATAGGTGCGGTTCTTGTTGTTGTCGTTCTCGTTCTGCTGGTTGGCGTTGTAGGGCGGATTACCGATCACCACCGAGATCTTGCGCGAATTCTGCCGTTTGATGCGGGCGACGTTTTCTTCCGACATCGCGCCGACCAGATCGTGCTGAGGGCCGGCCTTACGGCCGAGGCCGCCGACATTGTCGAGCGTGTCGACGAAGCAGAGATTGGGAAACTCCGCATACTGCCCGGTGATCGCCGCGTAGGTCGCCTCGATGTTCAGATTGGCGACGTAGTACGGCAGGATCGCCACCTCGTTGGCGTGCAGCTCTTCCTTGTATTTGTAGGCGAGCTTGTCCTTCTGGCCGCGGAAATGCTCCAGCAGTTCGCAGATGAAGGTGCCGGTGCCGGTCGCCGGATCGAGGATCTGGACGTCGCGATCGATCAACGATTTCGAAAAGTGCTTCTGGCACAGCCAGTCTGCGCTTTCGACCATGAAGCGCACGATCTCGTTCGGGGTGTAGACCACGCCGAGCCGGTCGGCCGCCTTCTTGTTGTAGACCTTGTAGAAGCCCTCGTAGATCACCTTGAGAAAGCGCTGCTTCTCGACGTGGTTTGGGACCTCGTGGGCGTTCTTACGGATCGCGTTGTAATAGGGATCAAGCGCCCTCATTGTCTTCTTCTTGACCGCTCCGGTGAAGAAGAGTCGCTCAAGCGTGTCGAGCTCTTTGGCGACGTTGTTCAGACGATGAAAATCGTCTTCGTCGAACACCTTCGAAAAGATTTCCTCAGTGAGGATGTGCTGGATCAGCATCTCGCGGACATCGTCCGCAGTCACCATCGGATTGATGGTCTCCTGCGCGTGCTTGAGGAATTTGGTCGCGGCCTTCCGGAACGGCGCGCTGTCTCTTTGCGCGGCGTTGATCATGTCGCGTAGCGCGGCGAGGACCTCTGGCAGGTCCTTCTGGAATTGTGTCACCGCCGCGCGGAATTCGACGATTTCAGGCCGTTCGTATTTGAAGAACAGCTCGAGCAGGTGCTGCAGCCTGTCGGTGTCGTCGACCGCGCAACGCATCACCTCGTTGCCGTGTTGCATCAGCACGGCGGTGCGGGAATCCTCGAAGATGATGTTGTCGCGGGGATAGCCGCGGCGCAGCTTCCTGGCGATTTCCGCGTCGAGATCGTCTTCCTCGTCCTTGGCTTCCCAATAGCCGAACGGCACGCGGAGGCTATAGACCAGCGCGCCGTCGACGATGCGGCCGGCGCCGTCCTGTCTGGGCAATTCGTATTGCGGCAGGAAGATCAGGTCGTGGGACTTGGCGTAGCCCTTCAGCAGATCCTTGAAGGCTTCGCTGACGACGCTTTCGCGATTTGAACCGGACGCTTTACGCAGGTCGGATAGGTCGTTGAGATAGTCTTGAATCAGAATCTGGTTCATGCGCCGGCCGGCCTCCCAAAGCGGTGCCAGCCTTACGCGAATCGCGATTGAGGGACAATCGAGCCTTGGTCGCGGCACCGCGCCCCCTCACCCTGAGATTCCAGGTTCGGCCGCAGCTGCGCTGCGTCCGCCCCGGAATGACGGGGGTGGGGTTTGGCCGCAACTATGCTGCGTCCGCCCCGGACTAACGGAACACGGCTGGCGGAGGTTTGGGGCGGCGCGGCTGGTGGCGGCGGGGTCAGTCTCGCCGCGTCGGGGCGCGGTGCGGCACCATGTCGTTGACCTGGCTCAGCACGGCGACGGTGGCGCGGAGGCGGTTGAGGCGGCGGGTGTAGGTCAGCATCAGGCCGATCAGAAAGGCGCTGCAGAGCGTGGTGAACATCAGAAACGCCGTGACTTCGTCGGTCATGAAAAGCCCCTGTGTGACTCGCCGGCGCGGCCGCAGCGATGCGCGGCCACGGAGACGATCAGCGTAGCCGGCAAATCGCGCGTCCGCCATGCGTGCCGACAAATTCGGACGCATGGCGAAGGCGATCGTACGCGATGGCTAATCGTCGATGAAGCCGCTGCGCTGCAGCACGGACAGGCCGCGCAAGACCGGCGCCACGCGCCGTGAGCGCTGCTACTCGTGATAAAACGGGCCGTGCGGCTCGGTCAGCGAGTGGTCCCAGTGGGTGGCGTGGTGGCTCGTGGTCTGGCATTTTCCGCAGCGATATTCGCGGACCTGATAGCCCTGCACCAGCGGGCGGTTGCCGATCAGGTCGAGCGGTTCGTTGCAGGCCGGGCAGCTCGGGGTGGAGGTCATGCGTGCCATCCGAATCAGGAATTTCCCGAGGTTAGTTGGCGCCGCGCCCGGCGTCACCGCAGCGCGATACCCACCCCGAAATAATCGCCGCGGCGGCGGGTCGCAGGCGGCGTTGCTCCCCGCGCTCTCCCCGAGTCATTCCGGGGCGCGGGCGACAGCCCGCGAACCCGGAATCTCAGGAGGTGAGGACAGGTCGGCGGTGCTCAACACGTCGCGATTCCGGGTTCGCTCACTTGCGTGAGCGCCCCGGAATGACGTGCCTGGGGCGAGATCGAGCGCGTCGATCGCGGCCTGCGCTACCCCAGATCGAAGGTCAGCGTCCCCAGCTTTTCAATCTTGCTGGTGATGCGGTCGCCTTTCTTCAGCCAGACCTGCTTGTCCTTCGGCATGCCGATGATCACGCCCGACGGGGTGCCGGTGAAGATGATGTCGCCGGGCTCGAGCGCGAACAGCTTCGACGTGTAGGAGATCACCTTCTGCGGGTTGAAGATGAACTTCGACGTGTTCGACTTCTGCCGCGGCTCCTTCTCGTCGTTGACGTAGGTCTCGATCGTCAGGTTGTTCGGATCGACCAGGTCGGCGCTGACGAAATACGGACCGATCGGCGCGAAGCCGTCGAGCGTCTTGCCGACCATCCACTGCCCGCCCTTTTCGAGCTGCAGGTCGCGCGCCGAGAAATCGTGGCCGACCGCGTAGCCGGCGACGTAGCTCAGCGCGTCGGCTTCCGAAACGTTGCGGGCGGTCTTGCCCATCACGATCACCAGCTCGGTCTCGTAGTCGAACTTGGTCGAGACGTCGGCCGGCGGCAGTTTGATAGTGGTCTTATGCGGCGCCAGCGTGTTGTTGTATTTGTTGAAGAGGATCGGCTCCTTCGGCAGCTTCTCGCCGGCCTCCTCGGCGTGCTCCTTGTAGTTGAGGCCGACACAGACGATCTTGCCGGGATCGGTGAACAGCCGGCCGAACTTGATCGAGGCCTCGTCCCTGACGAAGTCCGGCTTGTCCTTGGCGGCGGCGATCACCCGCTCCAGCGCCGGCGTGCCGCCGACCACCAGCAGGCTTTCCAGCGATTGCGGCACGTCGAGATTGAGCGCCTTGCCGGCGGCGGAGACGTCGAGCACGCCCTTGTCGAGCTTGACGCCGAGCGTCTCGCTGCCGTCCTCCTGCAGCATTGCCAGCAGGGTCATGCCGCGCGGCATCTGTGGCGCCGCGGCGGTGGCGGGCGCTGCGGCCATCGCCGGCGCCAGCTCGCCGAGCGCCGCCCCGCCGATGCCTGCCGCCACTGCCGTCTTGATGAAATCACGCCTCGTCGCCATCAGTCCCTCCCTCGGATTGTTGTTAGCTCCGCCCGGCCTGCCCGGGCGAAGCGGACGAAGATTAGCGGCGGCGCTCCGTTCCGCCAGCGCCGCGAGCCAAGTTCCTGCCGCAACGGAGCCATGCGGCCTGCGCCGCAGCATTCGGCGCCGCAGCGCACGCGGCCTGCTCAACCCTTCCTTAACGCCGCCGCTTTATCGTTAACACGACGTAACCCGCGCGCCGGCAACGCCCGAAGTGTCCCCATGTTTCGCATCGACTTCAACAAGCTGCGCTTCTTGGTCTGCGACGACAATCCGCACATGCGCCGGATCCTGCGCACGCTGCTGCATTCGTTCGGCGCGCGCGAAGTGTACGAAGCCGAAGACGGCGCCACCGCGCTGGAAATGTCCACGCATGCGGCGCCGGACATCATCATCACCGATTGGGAAATGCCGATCTTCGACGGGCTCGAGCTGGCGCAGATGATCCGCCAGCCGGACTCCAAGGCCAACCCGTTCGTGCCGATCATCATGCTGACCGCGCATTCGGAGAAGCGCCGCGTGACGCTGGCGCGCGATGCCGGCATCACCGAATTTCTGGCCAAGCCGATCTCGTCGAAATCGCTGTATCAGCGGGTGCTGAACGTGGTGGCGAGCCCGCGCCCGTTCATCAAGACGCGCAATTACTTCGGCCCCGACCGCCGCCGCAACACCTCGGGCGGCTATATCGGCCCGGAACGGCGCGGCACCGGCGAGGCCGACATCATTCAGCAGCCCTCGCTGCTCGACAAGGCCAAGGTCACGAGCTGACGCCATGCCCAGGAAACGCCCCGGCGACATTCAGGTCGCGACCTTCGCCGATCACCAGGTGATCACCCAGGCCAATCCGCTGCGCAAGGTGATGCGCCGGACCGACACGGAGCCCGCGGACGATCCGGTGGCGCGCGCCGAGTTGGCGCTGGCCGAACTGTCGAGCGAGTTCGGCGGCTGGATGAGCGTCGAATGCGATCGCCTCGCCGCCGCCTATGCGGGGCTGAAGCGCGGCGGCGTGTCGTCCGAGACGCGCGGCGAGCTGTTCCGCGCCGCGCACGACATCAAGGGCGACGGCGCCACCTTCGGCTTCCCGGCCGCGGCCGCCGCCGCCGAGAGCCTGTGCCGCGTCATCGACCACGCGCCGGACCTCGCGCGCGTGCCGGACGAACTGCTCGCCAACCACGTCGACGCCATCCAGGCGATCGTCCGCGAAGGCGCCCAGGCCGGCAAGGCCGACCTGCAACGCGCCCTGATCCGCAAGCTCCGCAACGTCGCCGACGACTACCTCGCCTCGGTCAACAAGGACCGCCCCGAGCATCTCGAAGCGATCCTGGCCCCGAGCATCGTGCCGGGGGAATAAGCGGGACGCATGGGCTGAACTTGAAGCCCCTCCCCGTCATTCCGGGGCGCGCGCAGCGCGAGCCCGGAATCCATAGCCCCTGGACTCTCTAGCTGAACCGGCCTCACCGCGTCTGCGCTCCACCGCGCCCACAGCGGTTATGGATTCCGGTTCGCGAGCTACGCTCGCGCTCCAGAATGACGAACGCTGGTCGCAGGATGACGACGGAGAGACTGAGCTACGCCGCCAACAGTTCGAGGCGTGAGACGAATTGATCGGCGATCAGATCGTCGCAGAAGGCGTTGGCGTCTTCGCGGGCGGATTCGGTGGCGAAGCGGCGCAGCAGGATCAGCAGCGGGGCGGCGGCGTCTTCGCTGGTTTCGCAACGGGTCAGCACGCGCTCGACCATCAGCCGGCGCAGCCGCACCGCACCGCCTTCGCTGTCGACGAAGCCGATCTCGTGGAGTGCGTCGAGCGCGGCGCGGAAGGCCGCGAACGTCGTCTCCGGCAGGCCGGCCCGCGCCAGCAGCGCGTTGATACTTGCGCCGCGGGCGTGCAGCAGTGCACCGACGCGGGCCTGCGGCAGGCCGGACAGTTCGGCCAGCGCGTGTTCGAACAATTCGAGATTGCCTGACAGCAGCGCGCGCAGGATCAGCCCCGCGGTGAGCTGGCCGGTGGCGCGCAGATGCTGCATCAGCGCGCGCATGTCGTCGCCGCGCGAGCGCGCCGCCACAGTCACGGTGGAGCGGTCGAGCGCTTCCGCGGTGGTCCGCGCGGCGCGATCGGCCGACAGCCAGCCGCGTGCGACGACGAATTGCTGCAGCGTATCGGACAGCTTGGCGACCAGCGCCAGCCGCGTCGCCGCCGGCAGATCCTCCAGCACCAGCATCGACTCGCGGATCGCCGCGAGATGGCCGTGGCGCTCGACGATGCGGTCCCACGAAAACGGCGCCAGCTCGGCGTGCGGATTCTCGATGAGTTCGAGCGCGGCAGCGGCGGAGCCGACCTCGGCGATCGCCGCACACACCGCGGCCGGCAGCCGGACGCGGCGCGCCACCGCGCATTGCACAGCGTCGTCGCCGGTCGCGACCAGATCGACCAGATCGGCATCGAGCAGCAGCGGCGAGAATTCGAGCACCGGCAGCGCCACCGAGGCCTGATCGGCGGCGAGCGCCCGGACGATCGCGGCCGGCGCACGTACGCTGCGCGAAAACACCTGCGCCATCGCCTGCCGCACCAGCGGCGAGACGTCGTCCAGCATCATCAGCAGCGCGCCCTCGGCGGCAGCGCGGTCATCGGGAGTGAGGTCTGAAATCAACCAGGCCCGCGCCAACGCCCTTGTCGCTTCGGCGCGCTCACCGGCGGGCGCGTGGCGGATCCAACTAATGAACTGCCGAACGATCATGGCCATTCCGGCTGACTGACTGACGCAACCACCCGGCATCATGCTCCGATGCCGAACGTCACCATTCGTAAACCATGAGACTTAACAAAGGGTTCACCATGATGACGTTGACGATTTGTTAAGTTCAGAGGTTGTTAACCGGTTGGATGACGGCGACGGCCGAACTAATCACCTCACTTTCGTCATTCCGGGGCGCGCGCCGCGCGAGCCCGGAATCCATAGCCCCTGGAGTCGCGGTGAAGCACAGCAGTGACCGCCGCGCTGAAGTAACAGCCGTCAGGGGATATGGATTCCGGGTTCGCACAGCTTCGCTGTGCGCCCCGGAATGACGAACGAAAGGTGGGTGCGATGAAGAATGAGGCCAATCCCCAGGTTGGGGTTCGTCGGGCGGGCTGAGCGCAAATCATTCGCAGGGCGGGCAAAGCGTAACGTGCCCGGCCGCCAGAGTGCGCGCAGCCGTCAGTTAGGCCTACAATCGTCCTGATGACTGGCACGGCGCTGCGCGCCTCTCCCACCCTACGAGTAGTCAGCTCACTGCAGACGATCAGCTCGCGAAGGCGCCGGTGCGGTCGCTGAACAGGTCGAGCGGCGTCGGCGTGCGGACGGTCGGGGCATAGGAGAGACCCGCGGCGGACGGTGTGGCCGTCGCGGTCGGCGCGTAGGACAGGCTCGGGCCGGTCGACGGCAGGCCTGACGCGCTGGTGGTCGCGGATGCGGCCGGCGCCGCGGACACGCTCGTGGCGGGCACGCCCGGCGTGACGCCCGCCGGCGTCACCGGGTTGGTCCAGAGCTGCTGCACGGCCGGCGAGATCGGCTCATTGCGGTCGCCGCCGAGGAACAGCGTGCGGAACATCGGCTCGCCGGACTGCCGCGTCGAGGACGGCGTTGCGTTGGCGGTCGTGGTGCCGCTCGCCGGCAAGACGCTGCGGACGTCGGGGAAGCTCGACAGGTAAGCGGCGTTGTCGGGCGCCGAGGCCAGCACCATCGGCGCCCCGCCGGCGGCGATCATAGCGCTCTGCGTCGCCGGCGAACTCGCTGCGGCGTTGTAGCGCGAGGTCAGGTTATCGTAGACCTGCGCGACACTGCGGGCATTGCCGGTGCGGTCGTAGAAGATCGACTGATTGGCGGCGGCGGCGTTCGGAAACAGCGCGGCGCCCACCGCGTTCGGATTGTCCTGCGCGGCGCTGATCAGCTTGGCGGCGCCGCCGGCACCCATGAAATGCGCCATGTAGAGTTCGGCGTCGGTCGGACGGCGGCCGATCTCGGCGGTGAGCTTGGCGCTGTTGGACTGCGTCAGCGCGCCAGCCATCGCCGAGCTGATCACCGGATCGTTGCGCAGATCCATGATCGCCTGCCTGGCGGCGGGATCGCTCACCGAGTAGCTGCCGGACGGCGACTTGCTGATCGCGTCCGCATAGGCGCCGTAACCGAATTGGGCGCCCGCTTCCTTGACGGTGCCGAGCCAGGTCTGATCGATGAACTGATACAGGCCCTTGGCCGACGAGGTCGACGCCGACGCCTGCGGGTTGAAGTCCGACTCCATCTTGGCGGTGGTCAGCAGATATTCGAAGCTGGCGCCGGTCGCGCCCGCGGCCTGCTTGATCGCGCCGGCGATCCGCGTCCGCGCCTGGTCGACGATCGAGACCGCAGACGTGACGATGTCGGTCGACATGATGGAAGCCCCCGCTCCCCGAGCGCTGAGTGAGTCCGCATCCCTGCGCGGCGCGCTGCCGCGACCCTGCGGCAGGTATGGTTAATGAGGGGTTAATGGACGGGAACTGGCTCGCGGAGATATGACCTGCGGCGCCGCTTAACCGGGGTCCCGCATCTGCGGAGCACCGCTACGCGCTGCGCCGCGTGCGGGACACGTGTCTCTGTTCCCCGGACGCGCTGCGGCGCGGAGCGCTGCTGCGCAGATCCGGGGTCCCGGTTGTCCGCGCCGGCAGAGTTCAGGCTGCTACTTCCCGTACACCTTGTCCGGATCGAAGTGCCGGTGCGCATCCACCATGGTCAGCAGCGGCTGACCATCGGGATCGCGGTCGATGCGGCGGTAGAAGCAGGAGGTGCGGCCGGTGTGGCAGGCGGCGCCGCCGGCCTGGTCGACCTTGATCCAGACCGCGTCCTGATCGCAGTCGATCCGCATCTCCAGCACCTTCTGGACGTGACCGGAACTCTCGCCCTTCTTCCACAGCCGCTTGCGCGAGCGGCTGTAGTACCAAGCGTCGCCGCTCTGGATGGTTTTCTCCAGCGCTTCCGCGTTCATATGGGCGACCATCAACACATCGCCTGAACGCGCATCGGTGGTGACGCAGGTGACGAGGCCGGCCGCGTCGAACTTCGGACGCAGCGCGATGCCTTCCTCGACATCGTCGAGGGCGGGCGTTGACCCGGCAGATGAAGTCACGAGCAATTCCTCTCGCAGTCCCGCCGACTTAGCGGTGGTTGCGAATCATCGACATGAACCGCGCCTGCTCCGCCGGATTGTCGCGGAACATGCCGGTGTAGCGGCTGGTGAATGTCGAGGCGCCCTGCTTGCCGATGCCGCGCACCGACATGCAGGTGTGTTCGGCCTCGATCATCACGGCGACGCCGCGCGGCTTCAGCACCTCGTCGATCGCGGCGGCGATCTGCGCGGTGAGATGCTCCTGGGTCTGCAGCCGGCGGGCGAAGATCTCGACCAGCCGCGCCAGCTTCGACAGGCCGACGACGCGCTCCACCGGCGTGTAGGCGATATGCGCCTTGCCGTAGAACGGCATCACATGGTGCTCGCAATGCGAGGTGAAGCTGATGTCGCGGACCAGCACGAAGTCGTCATAGCCGGCGGTTTCGCCGAAGGTGCGGTCGAGCACTTCGGCCGGGCACTGGTGATAGCCCTGGAACAGCTCGTCATAGGCTTCGACCACCCGGCGCGGGGTATCGAGCAGGCCTTCGCGCTCGACGTTCTCGCCGATATAGGACAGCAGCGTCTTGACCGCGGCCTCGGCCTCGGCACGCGACGGCCGCGGCTGATCCGGCTGCACCGCGGCGGCGAGGAACTCCGACGGGTCGAGCTCGGCGGGCTGAAAATCGGTGCGGGTCTCCGGCAGCTTGCCGGTCCGCAGCGGCTTGATCTTGGCGTCCATCTTCACTCCGTTCGACCGGCCTTTCGGCCGGATGTGTCACCGGGCAGGACGGGCGGGCCACCGCCTTGCGTCTTGATCCCAACGGCGACCGCAGCAGGCTGATCCGCCCCGCGGCTCACCAGATACGGACGGCGGTTTCGCACGGTCCGGCGGACTGTTCTTCGCAGCCGCCCCTCCTATATAAGATGATACGCCGGAACCGCCAAGACAGCTCCGCCGAATCGTCGGCGATGGACGGGCCGGCCCGGATTCCCGCGCATGCTGAACGACATCTACAACAAGCGGATCATCGAGCTGGCCGGTAATATTCCGCGGCTCGGACGCCTCCCCGACCCGGACGCCACCGCCACCGCTCACTCGAAATTGTGCGGCTCGACCGTAAAGGTCGACATCAAGATGGACGGCGACGTGGTCAGCGACTTCGCCCACGAGGTGAAGGCCTGCGCGCTCGGCCAGGCGTCGTCGTCGATCATGGCCAGCCATGTGGTCGGCTCGACCGCCGGCGAACTCCGCGCCCTGCGCGACGCGGTCCGGGCGATGCTGAAGGACAACGGCGCGCCGCCGGCGGACGGCAAATGGGCCGATATCGCCGTGCTGGAGCCGGTCCGCGACTACAAGGCCCGCCACGCCTCCACGCTGCTGACCTTCGACGCGGTGGTGGATGCAATCGGCCAGATCGAGGCGAAGCGCGAAGCGGCGACGGCCTAGCCTTGCTGCAGGCGGTCAGAGCGAAATTTGCCGACGCCCTTCCCCGTCTCCCGCACGAAGATGCAGCGCGCAGCGATGCATCGTAGATGCGGGACCCCGGTTTTCTTCCGTCGTCGGGAACGCGCAATCGAAGCCCTGTGACTGACTGAAAGGCCCAACCGGGGCCCCGGATCTGCGCCGCGGCGTTGCACGCCGCAGCTTGTCCGGGGCACGGGGATGGGCGGTGCATAGGCTTTCAGGATGGGCAAAGCGAAGCGTATCCACCCCCTTCCCGTGTCCCGCACGAAGATGCAGGGCGCAGCGGTGCATCGCAGATGCGGGACCCGGTTATCTTCCGGCTTCGGGAATGGACAATCGGAGCCCTGTGACTGACTGCCCGGCCCAACCGGGGCCCCGGATCGGCGCCTCGGCGTTGCACGCCGCGGCTTGTCCGGGGCACGGGGATAGGGCGCCTAGTGGCCTGGCGCTTGCGGCTGGCTCTGGGCCGTGCCGCCAGTCGGGAGCGCGGCTTCGGCGGTCTTGGTCGGCGCTGTCGGAGCCTGGACGAAGCGGTCCTGAACCGGCTTGGGCGCGGCGGCGACCGGCGTTCTGGTCGCCTCGCCCTGCTGCGGCAGCAGATCGGCGATCGCCTGCGTGGTCACCAGATTGGCCTCGCCGAGTTCCTGGCGGGACATCAGATGCAGATCTTCCCACGGCGCGACGCTGAGCGCGAGCTGCAGCAGGTCGCCGGTACCGCCCATGTCGAAGGTGTACTTCGCCAGACGGCCGATATCGCGTTCGATGATGGTGACATCCTGCGCGGTGTAGCTGGCGGCGCGGGCGTCGTCGGCGCGGTCGCCCATCCAGATCTGGTGGACGCGGACGCGCGCGCCGTCGGGCACGTAGCGCGTGGTGCCGGACAGCAGCAGGAACACGCACATCGACTCGCAATAGGCCTCGGGCGCGATGCTGGCGCGCATGCCGGCCGGCGTCGAGCTTTGCACGCTGGTGCCGACCGTGGTCATCAGGCGCATCTTGCGCCAGCGCCGGCCGAGCGTGATCGCGTCGTTGACCGAGCCGCCGCTGGAATCCAGCACCAGCGTGGCGCCGTCGAGCGAGCGGCTGCTGGCGAAATCGTCGAAGTCCTTGGGAGTGTCGGCGGTGACGATGCCGACCGCGCTGATCCAGCCGCCGCAGTTCGGCTCGCAGGCGACCCAGTCGAACCGCATCGGCAGCTTGCGCGCCTCGAGCGTGCCGCCGGCCTTGGCCAGCTCGACGGGAGCGGACGCGGCGCTGACCAGCACGAGGCCGAGCGCGGCGGCGCGTAGCAGCGCGGATCGAGCGAACCGGGACAAGACAGCGGCGTTCACCGAGCCTCCTCACATCTCCGTCAGCGATGGCGCAAAAGGTTCCAGTTCGATCGACGTGGAATCTGTCACGCTTGCGTTATCTAATGGTCATGGAAAAACCGGCGTTGATCAATCGCAAAGCCATCAACTCCTGCTGCGCTGCACTCAATAAAGTGCGATATTTCCGTGTGTGTGGCGCAATTGCAGCCGCTCCCGCGTTCCACGATCAGGAACTCGGCAGATCGGCGATGACTTGCGAGGCAGAGTGCTCGTGAAACTTCCAGCGACCGGAACGGACGCGGTGCGCACCCTCGGCCGGCTGCCACGCAATGCCGGCCGCGGCCTGATCTGGGTGTATCGGCACAGCTTCTCGGCGCTGGTCGGCTCGAACTGCCGGCACCTGCCGACCTGCTCGCAATATGGCGACGAGGCGATCGGCCGGTTCGGACTGTGGGCCGGCGGCTGGATGACGCTGGCGCGCCTCATCCGCTGCAATCCCTACGGCACCTCGGGCATCGACAATGTGCCGACGACCGCGCCCGCCAACGCGCGCTGGTACCTGCCGTGGCGATACGCGCGCTGGCGCGGCGTGAATGCGCCGGGCTGCGGCTGCGAGCATCACAACGCGTAAGGCGGCGCGCTTCGCTTTGCCCGGCGACCAGACTTAGATCGGGCTCAATCCGATCCGTCCCAGGCCCGGCAGCTTGATGGCGGGGCGGCGGAGATCGAGGCCGAGCACGGCGCCGAGGACATTGAGTTCGATGCCTTCGATCCAGCCCAGCGTCAGGCCCGCATAGCCGCCGAGCGTGGCGCGGATGCCGGTGCCGGACGGCGTGAGGCCGATCCAGCCGCCGTCCCACGGATAGTCCTTGCCGATCGCGGTCGGCGGCAGCGTGGTGCGTAGTTCCGGCACCGCGGCGAGCGCGGCGGCCACGAAGGTGTTGGAGTTCGGCCCCGGCCAGGCGCGGTAATCACCATAGGCGCTGAGCTTGTAGCTTTTGATCGCGGCCTCGATCTTGGGGATCATCGCGGCCGCCTCCTCGCCGTCGGCCGCGGCGATCAGTTGCGGCAGGTCGCCGAACCAGCGACCGTCGGCGACGAAGCCGTTGACGCGGATCGGATCGCCCCACGCCGTGTAGTCGTAGCGGGTGTAGCGGGTGGCGTTCGCCGGCTTCACCACGATCCAGCTATGCACCGCGAAGATGCCGCGCCAACGCACGGTGCGCGCCGCGAAGACGCGGACCAGCGCATCGGGATGCTCGGCCGCGGGCGGCAGCAGGCCGGCGCTGGAGCGGTCCGCCGACTGCCAGGAAACGCTGCGATCGCCCAGCATGTATTTGCCGGCCGACACGGCGATCGGCACCACCAGCAGCAACAGAAGTAACAACACCAGTCGTCTCACGGGAGCTTTGGAACCACGGAAGGACGTTGCTGATGGATATAAGACCGGCGCGCGCTTTCGCCAGCCACTCGCAATGCGACGCGGCGGCGCGATCAAATGATCGACGCGTGCATGGTCGTGGGACGGTTCGCTTACGAGGCTCATCCTTCGAGGCCGGCCGCGCCACGCGAGGCAGGCACGACGGCGCGCCATGATGAAGCGGCGGTGGGAAACGTGACAAGTCTGCGAGGGCGTCATCTGCCCTCCCCGACCTGGTAATTGTCCGAGGCTGGCGGGCGGACGGCAAATCGGAAACTTTCGACGGAACCTGCGTCGCGCGTGTGGCCGCTCTCGCGCGGTCCTAGTTTCGGCGACGCCCAGATGATTGCGATGATCATGCACGCGGCCGCATCCGCGACAATGAGGCCGGAGAAACGGTGCTTGCCCGGCACCGCCGCGCCTCATCGCGACGGCCGCGCGGTGCTGCTCGCCCTCGTCGTGCTGCTGCTTGCCGGCTCGGCGGCGCCGGCCGCCGAAGCACTGGCTGCTGCCAGTGCGAAGCCGGCATCGAACGCCGCGCGGTTCGATGAGCGCTTTCCCAAGGCCCAGGACAGCTTCGCCGACCGGTTTCCGCAGCCACAGCCCGCGATGCCGGCCGAGCCGCCGCCGAAGCGGGTCGTGACGACGATCGAGCGCTTTCCGAGGCGCGGCGGCGAGCTCCGCGCGTCCGATGCCCGCAGGCAGGCGTCGCCGCCCGCCGGGGCGCCGGCCCGCGCTTACTGAGATTCTGCGCCTATTGAACCGCGCCGAGCCCGGCTTCCCGCATCCGCGGCTCCGACAGACCGCGCGGCTGCAGCCTGTACCACGCGACCTGGCCGGGCTCGAACTGGGCGCGGCCGTGCTTCGACCACAGCGGCGGAGCGTGATCGCCGACGACGAGGATCTCCGGCTTGCGCAGCGACGGATCGCGAGCGAGCTGCGCGACGACATTGAACACGTCGTGCCAGAGCTCCGCCATGCGGCAGACATCGGCATGACCGAACGCGCCGCCGTCATGGCCGCAGCGGAAATTGGTGCGCGCCTGATCGGGCGCGACCGGGACGTGGCTGTTGAGCGTCAGCCAGTAGACGAAGCGCGGGCGGCCGGCCTCCGCCGGCGGCGACGCGGCGAGCAGCGCCGCCAGATCCGCATCGCAGGCGCCCCGGAACGACTCCCCGCAGGTCCGGCCGGTGGCCTTGATCAGTTCCGCGCCGAACACCGACTGCCCGAAGCCGATGGTCGGATACCATTGCTGGCGCTCGAACATGCTGCCGACGAAGCCGTGCACCGCCACGGTGCGATAGCCGCGCCGCGCCAGCCGGTCGGGCAGGCAGCGATCGTCGTCCTGCGCCACGTAGTCCCTGTAGTACATCCGCGTGCCGCACAATTCGCGCATCTCGCCCGACGTGGTGGAGCCGTAATACATGGTGTGACCGGAGGTCACCGCGTAGTCGCGCGCCAGCGCCGGATCGCGTAGCGGCGCGGCGACCCGGGCGCGGGCCGCAGGGTCGCGCAGGTAACCGAAGCTCTCCACCATCACCAGCACGACGTCGCGCTCGCCCTCGCCGGCCGCCGCCGCAAAGCCCGAGACCTCGGCGGCCGACCGCACCGGCTCGCTGTGGCCGATCATCCAGCCGAGATGATAATGCGGCGACAGATTGCCGACGAAATCCACCGCCGCGAATGCCAGCGTCAGCCCGAACAGCGCCGGCGCACTGGCGGCGGCGAGCGCGGCGCGGCTGCTCAGGCAGACCAGCGACGCGATGGTGGTGGCGGCGATCGTGGCGACCAGCACCACATAAAGCGGCGCGGCGAACAGCTCGATCCGCTGCGCGTGCTCGACCGCGGCGAGAAATTCCGACGGCGCCATGCCGAACATCAGCGCCAGCGTGCGCACCAGATCGAACGCCAGCACCGCCAGGAACAGCGGCACGACGATCGCGAACCGCACCTGACGCGCCAGCATCGCCACGCAGGCATACAAGAGGATGCTCTCGGTGCGCGGCGGCAGGCCGATGTCGACGACCGAGGTCAGCGACAGCAGCGTCAGCAGATTGGGGATCAGCAGGCCGCCGGCGATCAGCCGGATGTTTGTCCGGACAAACCCGATGACGCCGGTGACCACATCCCCGCGTTCAGCCCCGTCCAAGCGGCCAGCAAGATGCATATCCATTTGCAACCATCAATCGAGTAAATCAATGATTGAAGGCTAGCGTTGCAAACACGAACTTCGAGTTAATTGGAACCGCGAAAGTTCGCGCGCCAGGATACCAGCCGCAACCAGGGCGAGCAGGGTCGGCGGCCGTTTTGAGATGGGGGACGCGACGGGGTGGGCCATCCGCCTCCCTGCGCTGCGCGTTGGTCCGCGCTTACATCCTGTCGAACCACGCCTTCCACTGCGGCACGGCGGTGGCGAAGGTGCCGCGATGGCTGGTCGGGCCGGTGGAAACGGCCTCGACCTGCGTATTGCCGGCGCCGATCGCGCGCTGATAGGTCATCGCGAGCCGGCCAAGTCCGACACTGATCGCCTCGTCGCTCTCGCCATAGTAATTGCGGACCGGAGTCTTGATCACCCAGCGATACGCCGTGGTGGCGGCGATCAGCCGGCCATAGGCGGAGTCGGCGAAGAACTGCGCGTCGAAATAGGCCGGACGGATCAGCTTGTGCAGATCGGTCGGAACGTCGGCGACATTGAAAGGCTGACGCTCATAGGCCTTGCGGGCGACCTCGTAGACGTCGTCGTTGATCAGCGAACGCGCCAGCCCCGGCACGGCGTAGTAGTTCTCGAACGAGAACGCCGACAGGATGAACAGCGAATTCACCCAGGCGGCGTCGTTCTTGCGCGGGAAGCTGAGGAAGCCGTTGAGCGCGACGGCGACATCGAGCGGCGCGCTGGCGGTGGCGGCGGCCGACACTTTCACGCCGTCGTGCTCCAGCTTCTCCAGCATCGCCATGGTGACGAAGCCGCCTTGCGACCAGCCGGCGAGGAACAGCTTCGTCGCGGTCAGCTTGAGGTGATCGAGCACGGCGCGGCTGGCGGCCAGCATGTCGGTCGTCGCCTGCTGATGGCTGGCCTTGACCATGTAGCCTTCCGGCTCGGTTGAGGCGCCCATGCCGAAGTAATCGGCGCCGATCACGATCGCGCCCTGCCCGGCGAACTGCGCCAGCATTAATTGCGTCTCCGGCGATTGCTCCGGGAACGACGGCACCTCCTGCTTTCCGTACACCGTGCCGTGCTGATACGACACCAGTGGGAAAGACGTCGCGCCGGTGTCCGGCACGGCGAGCAACCCGGTTGCGGTGATCGGCTTGTTGCCACGCTCCGGCACCACCGACGCGTAGGTGACGCGATAGAGCAGCACCGCATTCACCGCCGGCGTGTAGCTGACCGTGACGCCGGCGAACGCGGGCGTGTCGGTGGTCAGGATTTTGTTGAGCTGCGCGACGTCCCAGCGTGCCAGAAACTCGTAGGAGACGTCGGACGTCACCCGCACCGGCTGCTGCTGCGCCGCGGCCGGCGCCGCGGCCACGATCGCAATCACCACCAGCCATGCCCACCGAACCAGACCTGTCATCATTCCCTGCCGCCAATTGTCTCGCGCGCTCCCATCGACGCGCCGGCCGCCGATGTAGCACATCGCGGCGCGCTTTGTCGTCTGGCGTACGAACGAGGCGAGACCGGCGTCCGCGACAACTGCTAATCGTCCGGCATCCTCGGCGGACGACGATGACTCAAGCGCCTCTCGTGTTGGAGATCGGGGATCGCGCAACGCCCGC
>NZ_JBMDXE010000082.1:0-9132 GCF_048594845.1 Rhodopseudomonas sp.
CAGCTGGTACTTCAGGAAGTCGCTGGCGACCTGTGCATTCTCACGCAATTCGCTGGTATCGACGCGCACGGGCGCATCGCCCGACGGCTTCCGGACTCGCTTAGGCACGGACATGAAGAAGCCCCTTGCAGGCTTGTACCGGCCGATCCCACCCCGGGCGGCCGAGCCTGCGGTCGTTTTGAATCAACAGTGCTGGCAGAACCATCGAAGATACAATCTAGTGTTGCAACACATTTTCAACTGGGCAAGCCTGTTGTTGCGCCATCGCGACTGCTATCCGGCGCTCCCACCTGCCGTTGAACCATCCTGCACCACGAGATTCGATGCAAAATCCGGAAAGCCGCTTCTATCGTTCGCATGGTCTGCGCCTTCATTATGTCGACTGGGGCAACGACACGGCGCCGCCGCTGCTGCTGATCCATGGCGGACGCGACCACGCGCGCAGCTGGGACCATCTGGCCCGCGCGCTGCGGCAGGACTTTCACGTCGTCGCCCCGGACCTGCGCGGCCATGGTGATTCCGACTGGTCGCTCGGCGGCAGCTATAGCCTGCCCGAATACGTCTACGACCTAACAAGATTACCGCCTTTTCAAGGACGCGGACCGATCACAGTGATCGGGCACTCGATGGGCGGCATGGTCAGCCTGATCTATGCCGGCACGTTTCCCGAGCAGGTCAGCCGGCTGGTGGTTCTGGATGGTATCACTGTATTGCCGGACGCGACGAAAGCCCCGGCGCACGAGCGCACCCGGAAATGGATCGACCAGCTCGAAGCACTCGAGCAGCGCAGTCCGCGGCGCTATCGCGACATCACCGAGGCCGCTGCTCAGATGCAGGCGCACAACACCCGGCTATCACCCGAGCTGGCGCTCCACCTCGCCACTCACGGCGCGAAGCAGAATGCCGACGGCAGCTATGCCTGGAAATTCGATCCGTATCAGCGGGTGATGGCGCCGCACCGGCTGTGGCCGGACGACCATGTCGAATTGTGGCGCCGCATCACCTGCCCGACGCTGCTGATGTTCGCGGGCGAAAGCTTCCTGCGCGACGCCGCCGCAGCCGGCATCACCAGCCACTTCCCCAACGCCCGCGCCGAAACCGTCGAAGGTGCCGGCCACTGGCTGCAGCACGACAAACCGGACGAGGTGCTGCGGCTTGTGCGGGAGTTTTTGCTGGGGTGAGCGATTCCATTCGCTCATGAATCCGGCGTGGCCGGGCTCGTCGCGGCCATCTGCGCCCTGAGCGATCGCGGCGCAGAAGACGTGGATGGCCGCGACAAGCGCGGCCATGACGGAGAAGCGTTACGGTTGCTACGCCGCTGCGAGCGTCAGCGTGAACACCGCACCGCCGCCCGGTTTGTTACTTGCCGCCAGCGTGCCGCCGTGTTCGCGGGCGATGCCGTAGCTGATCCACAGGCCCAAACCTGTTCCCTCTCCGACCGGCTTGGTGGTGAAGAACGGCTCGAAGATCTTGTCGATCAGCCCATCCGCCAGCCCAGGGCCGTTATCGGCGACGGTGATCAGCACGTCGCCACCGTTGCGCTGCGCGACGATGTCGATGCGCGGCTCGGCGTGGCCGCGCATCGCGTCGAGCGCGTTGTCGACGAGGTTGACTATGATCTGGTGAAACTGGCCCTCATTGCCGACCACCGCCACGTCCGGCGCGATGTCGAAGGATAGTTCGACGTGCCCCGGCTTGGCACGTGCGGCCCAGCGCGCGGCGGTGCGCACCACGCGGTCGACATCGACGCGCTGGGTCTCGCCGCTCTTCGGGAAGCTGAGCCGGCGCAAATTCTTCACCACGTCGGAGACGCGCATCGCGCCTTCCAGCGTGCCCTCGATCAGTGACGCATAGTCCGCCAGCAGCGCGTCGATCTTCAGCTCACGGCGCAGCCGCTCCACCTCGACCGGATCGGCGCCGTGATGGATCGCCGTCAGATAGACCGACATCCGCTCGCGATATCGTTCCAGCGTATGAATATTGCCATAGATGAAGCTGATCGGATTGTTGAGCTCGTGGGCGACACCGGCGACGAGGCGGCCGAGGCTCGCCATCTTCTCCTGCTCGACGAGTTGGCGCTGCGCGCGCTGCAGCTCGCTATGCGCGGTGTGCAGCGCCTCGTAGGCCCGACGCAGCTCGCCGATCGGGCGACCGGTGAGCACCGTGCCGACACGGGCGCCGGCCGGATCGCAGCGGGTCGCGCCGTTGATGGCGTAGAGATCCGACGGCCCTTTCGTGGTCGCGAAACGGATCTCCAACGCGACGGTCTCGGCAGCCGACGGCGCGCGTAGCATCGCCTCGATATGCGCTCCATCCGGCGGATCGACCAGATCGGCAAGCGAGCGCGCAAGCAAAGCCTCGGCCGGACTGCCGAGCAGCCGCACCGCAGCGGGATTGACCTGCAGCACCACGCCATTGCGGTCGCAGACGATCAGGATGTCGGAGACGGATTCGATGACGCTGGAGATGAAGGCCTGCGCTTCTTCGAGCGCGGTGTTCTTCTCCTCGAGGTCGGTCTCGTAGCGCAGCAGATCCGCATAGACCTCGTCCATCTTGCGGATCACTTCGATCCAGGCCGCCTCCTGATCGCCCGCGAACGGCGACAGCAGGGGCGAGCCGACGCGGTCGATCAGACTCTCGCCGCGATCAGACCTCATCGGCGAGCCCCTTGCGCAGATCGTAACGGCCGAGCTTGTTGCGCAGGCCGACGCGCGACAGGCCGAGCTCACCCGCGACGCGGCTGATATTGCCGCCGTGGCGGTCCAGCGCCTCGACGATCATGTGCCGCTCCAGCGCCTCGATGTTGGTCTTCAGCGAGTGGCCCGCGTGGTGCGACGGCTTCAGCTCGATCGGCGCGCCGCCCTTGCGGATGCGCGGCGACAGATCGGGCTCCTGCAGCCAGCCGTCATTGGTCAGCACCACCATCCGCTGGATTTCATTCTGCAACTCGCGGACATTGCCCGGCCAGTCGTAGTGACGCATCCGCTCCAGCGTCGCCGGTGTAAAACCCTGCACCGCGCGGCCATAGGATTTGGTGACGTCGGCGAGCACCTTCGCGGCGATCAGCGGCAGATCCATCGGACGTTCGCGCAGCGCCGGCAAATGCAGCGGGAACGCGGCGAGCCGATAGAACAGATCGCGGCGGAAGCGGCCGGCGCGGACTTCAGCTTCGAGATCGCGGTTGGTCGCGGCGACGATGCGGACATCGACCTTGCGAACGCGCTGCGCGCCGAGCGGACGGATCTCACTCTCCTGCAGCACGCGCAACAGCTTGACCTGAAACGCCGGCGAGGTCTCGCCGATCTCGTCAAGAAAGATGGTGCCGCCGTCGGCGACTTCGAACAGCCCGATGCGATCCTGATAGGCACCGGTGAACGCGCCTTTCTTGCAACCGAACAATTCACTTTCCAGAAGTTCATCCGGCAGCGCGCCGCAATTCTCGACCACGAACGCCTTGCCGCTGCGCGCCGACCCATAGTGGATCGCGCGCGCCAGCAGCTCCTTGCCGGTGCCGCTCTCGCCGGTGATCAGCACCGATATGTCGAACTCGGCGGCGCGCTTGCCGAGCTCGATGACGTCGCGCAGCGGACTATCCGGCGCATGGACGATGCGGTCGAAGTCGTACAGCTTGCGCGCGACGCCGCGCTTCTCGGTGACGACACGCTGCACCCGCTCCGGCGTCAGCTTGACGTCGACGCCGGCGGTCTCGGTTTCCTTCTGCAGCCGGAACAGCTCGACCGCGCCGCGCACCGTCTCCAGCAGCTTGTCCGGATGCCACGGCTTGGCGATGTACTGATAGATGCCGGCCTCGTTGATGCCGGCGATGATGTCTTCGGAGTCCGAATAGCCCGAGATGATCATCCGCACCGGATCTGGCCAGGTCTCGCGGACATGCTTGAGGAAGTCGACGCCGGTCTCGTACTGCATGCGCTGGTCGCACAGGATGGCGTGAACAATCTCGCTTTCGAGCACGCGCCGCGCCTCGCCGGCGTCCTTGGCGCAGATCACCTCGAATTCATCGCTCAGCACACGCTTGAGCGATTCGAGCGATCGCACCTCGTCATCGACCACCAGGACCGTCGCCTGCCCGCTCATTGCCGTCATTCCACGTTCAACAAATCCGCGGCAATTGCTCGCCGGCCAGCCAGTCGACGATGCGGCCGCCGCCGAACGACGTCGTCATCTGAACAAAGGAGTGATCGTCTTCGATCACCTCGCCGATCCGCGCCGCGGCGCGGCCGAGCGGATGCGCCCGCATCGCGGCCAGCACGGCGTCGGCCACCTCGGGCGCGGCGATGGCAATCAGCTTACCTTCATTGGCGACATAGAGTGGATCGAGCCCGAGTAGTTCGCACGCCGCCGCGACTTCCGACCGGACCGGCACGGCGTCCTCGTCAAGCCGGAAACCGACCGCGGATTGCTGCGCCAGTTCGTTGAGCGTCGCCGCCACGCCGCCGCGGGTCGGATCGCGCATCACCCGCAGACCCTGCGGCGCCGCCGCCAGCATCGCGGCGACGAGATCATGCAGCGCCGCGCTGTCGGACACGATCGAGGTTTCGAACGCGAGGTTCTGCCGCTGGGACATCACCGCGACGCCATGGTCGCCGATGAAGCCGGACAACAGCACCTTGTCGCCCGGCCGCGCCAGCTCCGAAGACAGCACCAGATCGCGCGGCGCAACGCCGACGCCGGTGGTGGTGATGAACACGCCGTCCGCCTTGCCACGCTCGACCACCTTGGTGTCGCCCGTCACGATCGGCACGCCGGCGGCGCGCGAGGCTGCCGCCATGCTGTCGGCGATCCGCTTCAGGTCGGCGAAGGCAAAGCCCTCTTCGATGATGAAGCCGGCGGACAAGTACAAAGGCCGAGCGCCGGCCATGGCCACATCGTTGATGGTGCCGTGCACCGCGAGCGAACCGATGTCGCCGCCCGGGAAGAACAACGGCGACACGACGAAGCCGTCGGTGGTCATCACCATGCGGCCTGCCTCGACATCGAACGCCGCCTGATCGTTGCCGGCGCGTAGCAGCGGGTTGTCGAACGCGGCGTGAAAGATCTCGCTGATCAGATGCGCCATCGCGCGGCCGCCGGCGCCGTGCGAGAGATCGACGCGGCCATGCACCAGATCGAGTTTGCGCCGTCTGATCCGGTCGCTCATGCTGCCGTCCTCCGCGCATGGTCGCGGAAGCGACCGTAGGTCCAGTGCGCCGCGCACGCGCCTTCCGAGGACACCATGCAGGAGCCCATCGGCGTCTCCGGCGTGCACAGCGTGCCGAACAATTTGCAGTCAGTCGGCCGCTTGATGCCGCGCAGGATGGTGCCGCATTCGCAGGCCGGATTGTCGGCGGCGGAAATCTCCGCCATCGCGAAGCGCAGCTCGGCGTCGAACGCCGCATAGTCCGCACGCAATCGTAGCCCGCTCGCCGGCACGCGGCCGAAGCCGCGCCACTCGAAGACGTCGCGAAGGTCGAACACCGCGGCGACTTCGGCCTGCGCGCGCTCGTTGCCGGCCGGCGTCACCGCGCGGCTGTACTGGTTCTCGACTTCGGCGCGGCCGTCATTGACCTGCAGCACCAGCATCAGGATCGCCTGCATCACGTCGAGCGGCTCGAAGCCGGCGACCACCACAGGCTTCTTGAACTCGCGCGCGAACGGCGCGAACGCATCCGCCCCGATCACCGCGCTGACATGCGCGGGGCCGACGAAGCCGTCGAGCCGCGGGCCGGGCTGGCCATCGAGATCGGGATGTTCGAGGATGCCGCGGATCGCCGGCGGCGTCAGCACGTGGTTGCAGAACACGCTGAAATTAGCGAGGCTCTTGGCCGCCGCGAGTTTGATCGCCAGCGCGGTCGGCGGCGTGGTGGTCTCAAAGCCGATCGCGAAGAACACTACCTCGCGCTCCGGCTCGGCTTGCGCGATCGCCAGCGCGTCGACCGTCGAATACACCATGCGGATATCGGCGCCGGCCGCCTTGGCGCGCAGCAGCGAGGCGCTGTGCGAGCCCGGCACGCGCATCAGGTCGCCATAGGTGCACAGCGTCACCTCGGGCCGCATCGCAAGCGCGATTGCCATGTCGATGCGGCCGACCGGCAGCACGCAAACCGGACAACCGGGGCCATGCACCATGCGGACATTCGGCGGCAGCAGGTCTTCGAGGCCGTAGCGCGAGATCGCGTGGGTGTGCCCGCCGCAGAATTCCATGAAGTGATAGCTGCGGCTCGGATCGGCCGCCTGCGCGATCGCCGCCGCGATGCCACGTGCGACTCGGCCGTCGCGATATTCGTCGACATATTTCATGACGCGGCCTCTGCCGGCGCCGCCATCTCGGCGAGCAGCGCCAGCGTCTGCTTCGCCTCCTCCGGGTCGATCCGTGTCAGCGCGAAGCCGACATGGACCACGACGTAGTCGCCAACCGCGACGCCCTCGACCAGCGCTACCGAGATCACCTTGCTGACGCCGTCCAGCGACACCCGCGCCATCTGCTCGGGCAGCAGCTCGATCACTTCGGCCGGAATGGCGAGACACATCAGCGTTGCTCCTGTTCGGCGATGAGTTGCCCGGCGATCCACGCCTGCCCGAGGCTGAGACCGCCATCGTTCGGCGGCAATTGCCGCGCCAGCAGCGGCACGAGCCCGCGCGTACGCAGCCGCGCGGCGAGATCCTCGCTCAGCACGCGATTGAGGAAACAGCCGCCGCCGAGTGCGACGGTGGTGAGTCCGGTCTGCTCCGCCGCCTGCGCCGCCCAATCCGCGAGCGCGGCGGCCAGCGTGCCGTGGAACAGCTCGGCGCCGACGCGCACGTCAGGATTGTCGGCGAGGTCGGCAAGCAGCGGCGAGAGATCGAGCGTGCCGGCGTCGATCTCCCAGCCGCCGCTCCGCACGCGCGGGCTGTGCACCAGCGCCTCGAGCTGCATCGCCGCCTGGCCTTCGTAACTCTGCACGGCACAGACCCCGAGCAGACCGGCGGCGGCATCGAACAGTCGGCCGGCGCTGGTGGTCGTCGCGCATCCATGATTTGCTAGCATCGCGGCCAGCGCCGCCGCGCGCTGTTGATCGGCAAAGCGCGTGGCGATCTCGCCACCACGCCCCAGCGCATGCAGCGCCGCCGCCGCCATCCGCCACGGCTCGCGCGCCGCCGCATCGCCGCCCGGAAGAGCCAGCGCCGCCAAATGGCCGAGCCGGGTGAAGCGCGGACCATCGACGCGAAACAACTCACCGCCCCAGGCACCGCCGTCGCTGCCATGGCCATAGCCGTCGAGCACTACGCCGAGCAGCGGCGCGTCGAGGCCGTGCTCGGCGGCAATTGCCGCCACATGGGCGTGATGATGCTGCACGGCGACCAGCGGCAGGCCGAGAGTCTCGGCGAAGCGCGTCGAAACGAAGTCGGCGTGCAGATCGTGCGCCACCGCTATCGGCGCGGCACCGACCAGATGCGTGAGGTGATCGATGGTTTGTTCGAAGAACCGCACCGTGTCGGCGGTCGCCAGATCGCCGATATGCTGTGACAAGAACGCTTCGCGCCCGCGCGTCAGAGTGATCGTATTCTTCAAGTACGCGCCGACCGCCAGCACCGGCGGCACGGCGCGCGGCAACACGATCGGCCGCGGCGTGTAGCCACGGGCGCGGCGCATGAAGCTCGGCGCGCCATCGATGATCGCGGTGACGCTGTCGTCGGCGCGGACCACGATCGCGCGGTTGTGGTCGACGATCAGATCGGCGACACCCGCAAGCGTGCGCTCAGCGTCATCGATCACGATCGGATCGCCGCCGAGATTGGCGCTGGTCGCAACCAGCACCAGGTCGACCGCCTCGCGCGGCCAGGTGCGGCCCGCCGGCGAGCCGGCGGCGGCGTGGAAGATCAGCTGGTGCAGCGGCGTGTAGGGCAGCATGACGCCGAGCGCCTGCAGCCCGGGCGTCACCGACGGCGCCAGCGCGCCACGAGATCGCAGCAGCACGATCGGCCGCTCGACCGACTTCAGCAACGCGCGCTCGGCGTCGCTGGCCTCGACAATGCCATCGAGCGAGGCTTCCGATGCCACCATCACGGCCAACGGCTTGCCGTCGCGGCCCTTGCGGCGGCGAAGCTCGCCGACGGCGGCCTCGTTGGTCGCATCGCACAGCAAATGATAGCCGCCGAGGCTCTTCATCGCGACGATGCCGCCAGCGCGCAGCCGCGCGACAATCGCGGCGATCGGATGACTGAGGCGCGGGCCGCAGGCCGGGCAGGCGATCGGCTCGGCGTGGAAGCGGCGATTGGATGGATCGCGGTAATCACGCGCGCAGGCGGCGCACATTGAAAACTGCGCCATCGAAGTGTTGGCGCGATCATACGGCAGGTGCCGCGTCAGCGTATAGCGCGGGCCGCAATGCGTGCAGTTGACGAACGGGTAGCGATAAAAGCGACTCGTCGGATCGAACAGGTCGTCGAGGCAAGCCTCGCAGGTCGCCGCATCGGCGCCGATCCGCGTAGTGACGGCGCCGCCGCGGCTGGCGGCGATGTCGAAGCTGACCTCGCCGCGCGGGCGTAGCATTTCTGTCTCGATCGACTCCACGCGGGCCAATGGCGGAGCTTCGTGGCGCAACGCCCCCACGAAATCGTCGAGCGATGTCCCCTCGACCTCGATCAGCACGCCCTCGGCATCGTTGGCGACGAAGCCGCCGAGCCGGTAGCGCTGCGCCAGATTGTAGACGAACGGCCGGAAGCCGACGCCCTGCACGCCGCCGCGCACCCGCACCCGGGCGCGCGCGATATCGGCGGGCAAGGCGGAGGCCGGTTGCATCGCTTACTCCGCGGCTTTGGCGGCGGCGCGTGACGCAGCGGCGCGCTTCGCGATCCAGGCATAGAACGCCGGCATCCCCTCGCCGCTCTTCGCCGACACCGTCAGCACCTCAATCTTCGGATTGACGCGGCGGGCGTATTCGATCGTCGCCGCCAGGTCGAAATCGAGATGCGGCAGCAGGTCGATCTTGTTCAGCAGCAACAGATCGGCGGCGGCGAACATGTGCGGATATTTCAGTGGCTTGTCCTCGCCTTCGGTGATCGACAGCACCACCACCTTGTGCGCCTCGCCAAGATCGAACGCCGCCGGACAGACCAGATTGCCTACATTTTCGATGAACAACAGACCGCCCT
>NZ_JBMDXE010000083.1:0-5375 GCF_048594845.1 Rhodopseudomonas sp.
GACGTCGTCATGGCCGGCCATCACGTTCAGCGAGTGCTTCGACACCACGCGCGCGGCGACCTGCAGCACGAAGCCGCCGACCTTCTTGCCGACGGTGACGTAGTGCGACTCCAGGCCGTACAGGATGCCCTGGGACGACGAGGCGTTGGAGATGAACTTGCCGCCGGTCAGCGCCGCGCCGAGCGCGCCCGACTGCGCCGAGTGCTCGCCTTCCGGCTCGAAGAAGAACGGATGCTTGCCCCAGACGTTGCAGCCGCCCGAGGAGCGGAACGCCTCATAGATCTCGGAGATCTCGGTCGACGGCGTGATCGGGTAGCCGATGACGCCGCCGCAGACATGCCCCATCACCTGCGCCACCGCGCCGTTGCCGTGGATCACTGACGGAATGCCGGGGTATTTTGCGTTCATGGGGTCGTTCCATTTTTGACTGACGGCGCGGAGCGGTCGGCGGCGCCTGACGAAAAGCGTTTCCTGGCCGCGGACGGCTGCGGCGCAGCGGACGGCGGACCTCGTTCTGATCTGCAGAAGTGGCTTCCGGCGGGGATCAATCTCCGCGGTGGTAAAGCCGTAGCCCTGTGTGCGGTGCACTAGCATGGGCACGGATCGCTCGATTTGACGCGCATCAAAAGAAAAGCTTTTGCGGTCGTTTCAGCAACAAAATTTCAAAATCTCTCCTGCGAGGCATCCGCAGGTTAGATGATACGGACCCTCTCCTGGGGCTCGTTGCTGCGTTGCAGCTAAAGGAGAAATTGCCCCGACGTCCCCGACCGCTATATACGATAATATATAACGATGGCGGCGCGGCTTTGGCAGTCGTGACGCAGGGGCGCCGGTCCGCCGGCGGATCATCGATGACCTTCGATTCCCAATGCGACCTGGCGGCCCTGGTGTACGAGCCCGGCGAAGATCCGGATTCGCTGCTGCGCGCTTTCGCGGACGATCTCAATGCGCGCGGCACGCGGGCAGTTGGTCTGGTGCAATTCGGCGAGCGGCTCGCCGGCGCGCCACGGCTCGCGGCGACGCTGGTCCACAATGGCGAGCAGGTGTCGCTGTATCAGGACCTCGGGGCCGGGGCGACCGGCTGCCGGCTTGATCCCGGCCAGTTGCTGGACGTCGGCGGGCGCGTCGGTCTGGCGATGGATGACGGCGCCGATCTCGTCATCATCAATCGCTTCGGCCAGCAGGAAAGTGAGGGCCGCGGCCTGCTGCACCTGATTGTCCGCGCCATCAGCGCCGATATTCCGGTGGTCATCGCGGTGCCGGCGAAGCGTTTCGACGCATGGATCCGGTTCGCCGACGGCATGAGCGTGAGGTTGCGTTGCGAGCGCCGCGCGCTCGACGCGTGGTGGGCCGGGCTGCAGGGCCGGAAGCCGGGCGCGTCACTGCGGTCTCCGACGGTCTGCGAGGTCTTCAAGTAGTCAGGATGAGGGCGGCGGGTGGGAGTGCGCGTAACCGCGTCAGTATCACTATGCCACTCGCGGTCTTTTCTTGGTAACTAATTACTCTGTCATTGTTGCGGCTCAAATTTTGGCGCCGGGCAACTTATTGGTCCTGTAAATTATAGCCTTTGACCGCGTGCCACCGCTGATTGCATTTATTTCCAGGAACTAATTGCAATTAACTGCGGGGGCAGATGTTCGTGCGAGTGATTGGTGCGTATCAGCGACGTACAAAAATCGATTGGCAAGCACGGCTCGGCGCGTTGGCGCTTGGCGTGATGATGTCTACCGGCGTCCAGGCGGGCGAGGCGCCGTCATGGCTGTCCGAGGTCGTCGCGCCGCTCGGTGCTTCGTCGGCGGGGACGAAGGCTCGCGCCGCGCTGGACCTGAAGGCCGACGAGGATCGCGTCGATACCGAGCATATCTTCGGCTTCAGCATGGGCTCGGACATCGGCAAGCCGGGCGAGATCGAGCTCGAGATCGAGAATGTCGGCCGCTTCGGCAAGCGCTTCGGCTCCTACACCGGCATTGGCGTGCTGTCGCAGGTGAAGTTCGTGCTGACCGATAATTTCCGGGTCGCGCCCGGCGTCAGCTTCGCTTCGACCCGCACCGATGGCGTGCCCGGCATGATCGACAATCGGCGCACGGCGCTCGCCGGGGCGTCGATGGAATTCCGTTACAAGCTGCTCGACCGGGATGTCATGCCGTTCGGCCTGACGCTGCATGCCGCGCCGGCGTGGAATCGCGTCGACGAGCTCACCGGTCTCGACATCCAGACCTATGGCAGCGAATTCGCCGCGCTGATGGATAAAGAACTGATCCGCGACACGTTGTTCGCGACCGTAAATCTGTGGTTCTCGGCCGGCGCGTCGCGTGAACTCACCAATGAATGGTGCCGCGATTCCGAACTCGCGGTGAACGGCGCGCTGTCCTACAAGGTCGGCCCGGATCTGATCGTTGGCGTCGAGGCTCGCTATCTTCGGGCCTATGACGGCCTCGGCCTCGATCGGTTCGTCGGCGATGCGGTCTATCTCGGCCCCACCTTCTCGATGCACCTGGCCCATAATGTCGGCCTGTCGGGCACCTGGAGCACGCAGGTCGCCGGCCGCGCCTCGCACGATCACCAGCATCTCGACCTCGACGATTTCGAGCGTCACCAGGCGATGCTGCGGTTCAACTATCTGTTCTGACGACCGGTAAGACAGCGGCAAATGCCGTCATGCCCGGGACGGGCCGGGCATGACGGCGGCATGCACTTTCCCGCGTTACAGCGAGACTCAGTCGGCGATCGCGACGAGTACGTCCGACGCCTTGATCACGGCCGTCGCGGCCTGACCGGGCGCAAGCTTCAGCTCCTCCACGGCCTCGTTGGTGATCGCTGCGGTGACGACCGCGCCGCCGCCGATATCGATGCGGACGTGCGACGTGGTGGCGCCCTTCAGGATGTCGATGATGGTGCCCTTGAGCTGATTGCGGGCGCTGATCTTCATAGCCGAATCTCCTAGTTGCGAACGCGCCCGATCAGGGTTAGCGTTATATAGGTCGGCTATATGACCAAATCTGAACGGAGACGAGCCCTTCTTATGTCGATGCCGATCGAGGCGACGATTACACTTAAGGCGAAGGACATCTCCGGCGTCGGACGGGATCGTATCCGTTTGCTGCAGGCCGTGGCGCGCGAGGGCAGTATCACCGCCGGCGCCAAGGCGGCGGGCCTCAGCTACAAGGCTGCCTGGGATGCGCTCGACGCGATGACCAACATGTTCGGGCGTCCGCTGCTGGAAACGCGGACCGGCGGCAAGGCCGGTGGCGGTGCGGCGCTGACGCCCACGGGTGCGCGGGTGATCGAAGCGTTCGGCCGGCTCGAGGCCGAAATGGCGCGGGTCTTCCGAAGCCTGGAGCCCGACCTCGCCGGCACCGGCATTTCCCCGATCAATCTCGTCTCCGGATTCTTCATGAAAACCAGCGCCCGCAACGCTCTCCGCGGCACCATCACCGACATCAAGTCGGACACGCTGAGCGCGGAAGTCGCCGTCGCGGTGTCGGCCGAAACCACGATCTACGCGCTGCTGACCAGCGAAAGCGTGCGCAGCCTCGGCCTGGTGGCCGGGCGCGAAGTGATCGTGCTGATCAAGGCGCCGTTCGTGCTGATCTCGCCCGGCGCCGAAGCCCCTCTGGTGTCGGCGCGCAACTGCGTGCGCGGCACGGTGCGGCGCGCCGATATCTCGGCCGTCAACGCCGAGATCGTACTCGACATCGGCGACAACAAGACACTCGCCGCATCGATCACCGCACGGAGCGCCGAGGACATGAAGTTGTCGCCCGGAGACGCCGCCTGCGCCCTGTTCGACGCCGCCCACGTCATCATCGCGATCGATTGAGCGGCAGGGATGAGCGAACTCACTTCATCAACCGCGTGTCCCGGGCGCGGTGCAGCACGAAGTGCTGCTCCGCAGACCCGGGACCCCGGTCCGGATCTACACACAACCGGGGCCCGGATCAGCAGCGCACCACGCCGCTTCGCGACGCGCTGCGCCGCATCCGGGGCACGTGCTTCGGACAATTTAGCCAACTAGTGGGAGTCACACCTTGAAACACGTCCTCAAACTCGCGCTGTTCGGCGCTGTTACCGTCGCGGTGTCGGCGACTTCGGCTTTCGCCGGCTCCACCAATGTCGCAGTGGCGGCGAATTTCACCGAGCCGGTGAAGGAGATCGCGGCGGCGTTCAAGGCCAAGACCGGGCACGAGCTGGTGCTGTCGTTCGGCGCCAGCGGGCAGTTCTATACCCAGATCACCCAGGACGCGCCGTTCGAAGTGTTCCTGTCGGCCGACTCGGCGCGGCCGAAGAAGCTCGCCGAGGAGGGGCTCGGCGTAAAGGACAGCGTGTTCACCTACGCGATCGGCAAGCTGGTGCTGTGGAGCAAGTCGCCGGGCGTGGTGACCGGCGAGGAGACGCTGAAGCAGGCCAAGTTCGCCAAGGTCTCGATCTGCAATCCGGCCGCCGCGCCCTACGGCGCCGCCGCGGTCGAGACCATGCAGGCGTTGAAGGTCGACGCCGAGCTGAAGCCGAAACTGGTCGAGGGCGCCAACATCACCCAGGCCTATCAGTTCGTGCAGACCGGCAACGCCGAAGTCGGCTTCGTCGCGCTGTCGCAGGTGATCAACGACAAGGAGGGCTCGCGCTGGATGGTGCCGCAGAAGCTCTACAAGCCGATCACCCAGGACGCCGTGCTGCTGAAGAAGGGCGAAACCAACGCAGCCGCCAAGGCCTTCGTCGATTTCCTCAAGGGCCCGGAGTCGCGCGCCATCATCGAGAAATACGGCTACGAGGTTGCGCCGGGCAAGGCGAGCTGAGCGACCGTAATGCAGGCGTATCTCTCCCACCATGCGGAGCCCTCCAGCTTCGTGCACGGCGCTGCGCTCCCTCTCACCGCTTGCGGGGAGAGAGAACCACCATCTTTCTGCCACATCCACAGTGCCCCCCTCGCGATCGCATCGCGAGGGGTTTTCTTTTGGCGCCGAACTCAGCGCCGCTTCGCCATGCCGAGGACTTTTCCCGATATGCCGACCCGCTTTCGCTCGCCTGCCATATTCACCCTGATGGCCACCCTGTCTCTCGCAGCCGCGGGGCCAGCCTCCGCCCAGAAGCGTTACGACCCTGGTGCATCCGATACCGAGATCAGGATCGGCAACATCATGCCCTATAGCGGCCCCGCTTCGGCCTATGGTACCGCGGGGATCATCGAGGCCGCCTATTTCCGTATGATCAACGATCAAGGCGGGATCAACGGCCGCAAGATCAACTTCGTCAGCTATGACGACGCCTATTCGCCGCCGAAGACCGTGGAACAGGCACGCAAGCTGGTCGAGAGCGACGAGGTTCTGCTGATCTTCAACTCGCTTGGCACGCCGCCGAATTCGGCGATCCACAAATAC
>NZ_JBMDXE010000084.1:0-30473 GCF_048594845.1 Rhodopseudomonas sp.
GCGCTCACCCGTTACGCACGACGATCGTCCGGGCCGTATCGGCCACATGGACGCCGTCCTGATTGGTGACCGCGGTCTCGACCACGATCAACGTCATCGCGCCGCCCTTCTTGTCGGCGACGCTGGCGACGCCGGACTGAAAGGTCAGCGTGTCGCCGACCACCACGGGGGCGTGGTAGGTGAAGCTCTGCTCACCGTGCAGCACCTTGCCGAGATCGATATCGAGCGCGGTGAGAAACTCGAACGGCTTCTCGTTGTCGAGCATCTCCAGGCAGAACAGATAGGTTGGTGGGATCGGGATGCCCTTGTAGCCGGCGGCTTTGGCCGCGGCGGCATCGCGATACACGGAATTGGACTCGCCCAGCGTCTCGAAGAAGTAGCGCAGACGCCCGGGCTCGACAGCGGCTGTCACCGGCGTGAACCGGTGACCGATGGCGGATTGATCGACCATGGCGACGCTCAGGCGCGTTCGTACAGCGTGACGACGCAGGCGCCGCCGAGGCCGAGATTGTGCTGCAGCGCGCGCCTGGCGCCGTCGACCTGGGTGGCTTCCGCGGTGCCGCGCAGCTGGCGCGTCAATTCGTAGCACTGCGCGAGGCCGGTGGCGCCGAGCGGATGGCCCTTCGACAGCAGGCCGCCGGACGGATTGGTGACGAACTTGCCGCCATAGGTGTTGTCGCCGTCGTCGATGAACTTCTCGGCGCCGCCTTCGGGGCAGAGGCCGAGCGCCTCGTAGGTGATCAGCTCGTTGTGGGCGAAGCAGTCGTGCAGCTCGACGACGTCGATGTCGCTCGGGCCGACGCCGGCCTGCTCGTAGACCTTGTTGGCCGCCGCGCGCGCCATGTCATAGCCGACCACGCGCATCATATCACCGGCATCGAAGGTCGAAGACGTGTCGGTGGTCATCGCCTGCGCGGCGATGCGAACCTTGGTGTCGAGGCCGTGCTTCTTGGCGAAGGCTTCGGACACCAGCACGGCGGCCGCGCCGCCGCAGGTCGGCGGACAGGCCATCAGCCGCGTCATCACGCCCGGCCAGATCACCTGGTCGTTCAGCACGTCGTCGGCCGAGACCTCCTTGCGGAACAGCGCCAGCGGGTTCTTCGCTGCGTGGCGGCTCGCCTTGGCGCGCACCTTGGCGAAGGACGATAGCGGCGTGCCGTGCTTCTGCATGTGGCTGAGGCCGGCGCCGCCGAAATAGCGCAGCGCCAGCGGAATGCCGGGCGCATCGATCAGGCGATCGGCGGCCGCGTCGAAATCCTCGAACGCGCTGGGGCGGTCAGCGAACACGGTACCGAGCGCACCCGGCTTCATCTGCTCGAAGCCGAGCGCCAACACGCAATCCGCCGCGCCCGAGGCGATCGCCTGCCGCGCCAGATACAAAGCGGTCGAGCCGGTGGAGCAGTTGTTGTTGACGTTGACGATCGGCACGCCGGTCATGCCGACCTGATACAGCGCGCGCTGGCCGCAGGTGGAGTCGCCGTAGACGTAGCCGACGAAGGCCTGCTCGATGGCGTCGTAGCCGATGCCGGCGTCGCTGAGCGCGCGGCGCGCCGCCTCGGCGCCCATCAGATGATAGGGCTCGCTCGCACCCGGCTTCATGAACGGGATCATGCCGACGCCGGCGACGTAAACGGGGGACGCCATCTGTTTTCTCCCAATCTTACTCGTTGGACTTTTTCTTACCCGTGAGTAATATAAGCCGTCGGCACCGGAGTCAATCGGCGCCGCTTCACGGATGCATGATGGACGGACGCGCCGCCACCGATCAGACCTCGCCCTGGATGCCATTCGAAAACCGCCGCCGCGCCCGCGACGAAAAGCGCGAGGCGGTGCTGCGCACGGCCGTGCAATTATTTCTCGAGCAGGGCTATCATCGCGCCACGCTCAACGAAGTCGCCGAGCGGCTGAACATCACCAAGCCGGCGCTGTACAACTACTTCCGCAGCAAGGAGGACATTCTGTTCGAATGCTGGGCGCTGGGGCAGGAGCAGGTCGACGGCTTCATCGCCGCGATCGACCGCAGCCGGCAAAACGGCCTCGGCAAGCTGCGCGCGCTGGTGCACTCCTATGCGGAGACGATGGCGACCGATTTCGGCGCCAGCCTGGTGCGGTTCGATCCGCGCGATCTTAGCCCGAGCAACGCCAAGATCGTGCGGGCCGCCAAGCGCGGCATCGATCAGACGTTCCGGCGCTACATCGCCGAGGGCATCGCCGATGGCTCGATCAAGCCGTGCGACCCGAAGATGGCGGCATTCGCGATCGCCGGCTCGCTCAACTGGATCGGACACTGGTATCAGCGCGGCGGCGACCTGACGCCGGACGCGATCGCCGACGATTTCGCCGAGCGCCTGACCGAAGGACTTGCAACCGCAAGATCGAACAAGCCGCGGCCGAAAGAACCAACTACCAAGACCAGGAAGAGCGCCGCCAAGGCGCCGACCCCACGCAAGAAGAAGTAATCCAAGAAGAAAGACACCCAGGGAGGACTGAATGAATATCACTCACGGCCTGCGGCGCGCGCTGCAGATCAACGCGGACGGCCTCGCCACCGTGTTCAACGGGCGCAAGCGCAACTGGCGCGAGGTCGGCGACCGCGTCGCGCGGCTCGCAAGCGGGCTGCGCGCACTTGGCGTCGGCGAAGGCGAACGCGTCGCCATCCTGTCGATGAATTCCGACCGCTATCTGGAAATGTATCTGGCTGCGGGCTGGTGCGGCGGCGTGATCGTGCCGCTCAACATCCGCTGGAGCGCGCTGGAGAACGAAGACGCGCTGAAAGACTGCCGCGCCGTGGCCCTGGTGGTGGACAAGGCGTTCGCCGCGACCGGCGCCGCGCTGGCGAAAGCCATCCCGAGCATGGCCTTGATCTATGCGGACGACGGCGACGTGCCGGAGGGCATGCGCAGCTACGAGGACATCATCTCGGCGCATGAGCCGATTCCGGACGCGATGCGCAAGGCCGACGATCTCGCCGGCATCTTCTACACCGGCGGCACCACCGGCCGCTCTAAGGGCGTGATGCTGAGCCACGGCAACCTGATGGCCAACGCGCTCAATGCGCTCGGCGAAGGCCTCTTCCCCGGCACCTCGGTGTATCTGCACGCCGCGCCGATGTTCCACCTCGCGAACGGCGCGGCGATGTATTCGCTGCTGCTGTCGGGCGGCTCCAACGTGATGGTGCCTTCGTTCACGCCGGAAGGCGTGATGCAGGCGATGCAGGACGAGCGCGTCACTGACGTGCTGCTGGTGCCGACCATGATCCAGATGTTCGTCGACCACCCGGCGCTGAAGAACTACGACCTGTCGTCGTTGAAGAACATCGTCTATGGCGCCTCGCCGATCAGCGAGGCCGTGTTGGCCCGCGCCAGCGCTGCGCTGCCCCACGTGCAGTTCACCCAGGCCTACGGCATGACGGAGTTGTCGCCGATTGCCACGCTGCTGCACTGGAAGGAGCATATCGGCGAAGGCAAGGCCAAGGGGCGCCAGCGCGCCGCCGGCCGTGCGACGCTCGGCTGCGAGGTGCGCATCGTCGATGCCGACGACAAGCCGGTGCCGTATGGCACGGTCGGCGAGATCTGCGTGCGCGGCGACAACGTGATGATGGGCTATTGGGAGCGCCCGGAAGAAACCGCGCGGGCGCTGGCCGGCGGCTGGATGCACACCGGCGACGGCGGCTACATGGACGAGCACGGCTTCGTTTACGTGGTCGACCGCGTCAAGGACATGATCATCTCGGGCGGCGAGAACGTGTACTCGGTCGAGGTCGAGAACGCGGTGGCGCAACATCCGGCGGTGGCGCAATGCGCCGTGATCGGCATCCCGCACGACGCCTGGGGCGAGCAGGTCCACGCCGTGGTGGTCACCAAGGCCGGCGCCAGCGTGACGGCGGACGAACTGATCGCGCACTGCAAGGCACTGATCGCCGGCTACAAGTGCCCGCGCAGCGTCGAGATCACCGAGACGCCGCTGCCGCTGTCCGGCGCCGGCAAGATCCTCAAGCGCGAACTGCGCCAGCCCTACTGGGACAATCGCGAACGCAGGGTGAGCTAAGCCTCACACGATCTCTACAGCATCGGCCGGAGTTGAAACTGGCCGATGCTGCGGAATCGATCGCCCGGGGAGTCCTGCCGACACACGGCGATGCGATCGATCGCCAGCGTATCAAGTTCAAGCTTAGCGAACTGCTCGCGCAGCCGGCCGAGCAACTGCTGCTGCCGGTCGGGCGGCAGCGATCCGGTCAGCGTCATGTGGAAGCGGAACTCCTCCTTGACGTAAGGATAGCCCCACTGGTCGAGATACTGCACCTGACGCGGCGACAGTTGCGCCGGCTTGCGGCGGGCGCGGTCTTCGGCCGAAAGCGGCGCGCGAAAACTGTCGAAGCTACGGACGCAGTCGGCCGCGAGCTGTGAGAGCTCCTCCGATGCATCGGCCGGCACCAGCGCGATGAAGCTGCCGATCGCCTGCACGGCCGGCTTGATCACCGGAATCGCGCGCGGCGTCTCCGCAAAGGTCGCGCAGGCCCACAGCAACTCGGCCTCGGTAAGCCCGGGCGCCAGCGCAGTCGGCGCCTTCAGCGTGGCGTGGAAGCCGTACTTGCGTGGGTCCGTGGTGATGTCGACCAAATCCGGGACGGCGCTCAGCATGTCGGGCGGAAACGGCACGTCGTCGCCCGAGACCACGTCGTAGCCCAGCAGCGCCGCGCCGAAGCGATCGAGCGCGCTGCCCGGCGGCGGCAGATAATAGATGGCGTAGCGGGGGAAATTCGACATCGTCTGCAGCATAACCCCGTGTCAGGCCGCCGCAACCGCCGCGGACCGCACCTTGTGCGACATCACGAAGCGCTCCGGCTCGTCGATATGCACCAGCCGCCCGCCGGCGATTGCCGCGACCAGCCGCGGCCGCAGCGCGACGCGATCGTCGACGATCAGGATATCGGCGCGCTTGCCGGCGCCGAGCACACCGCGATCGGACAGGCCCGCGGCGCGCGCCGGCCCCTCCGAGATCAGCTTCCAGGCCTGCGGCAGCGGCAGGATGCCGTCGTGCACCAGCCGGAACGCCGCCAGCAGCGGTGCCGGATAGTAATAGTCGGACGCTAACACCGAACACAGCCCCTTGGCGATCATGTCGGCCGCCTTGGTCCAGCCGGTATGGCTGCCGCCGCGCACCACGTTGGGCGCGCCGAACACGATGAAGTCACCCGCTGCCGCTGCATCGCGCGCGGTCTCTTCGGTGGTCGGGAATTCAGCGATGCGGACGCCGAGCGCCCGATAGTCCTGACGCATCTGCGGCGTATCGTCGTCATGCGACAGCATCGGCAGCCCGGCCTCGCGGGCGCAGGCGGCGAGCCGCGCGATGGAGTCCGGCACTTCCGCGGTGCGTGAGGCGACGCGCTCGACCAGACGATCGAACTCCTCGCCCGACAGCCCGGTGCGCTCGACCATGCGGCTGCGGCGGTGCGGGCGCGATAGATCGCGCAGCGTCGAGTCCATATGATCGTTGAAGGCGAACAGATCGACGCGGCGCTCGGCGATCCACTGCGCGATCTCGTCCACCGCGTCGAGGTTGAAGGTCTCGTGACGCAGATGGATGCGGGTATCGACCGCGAGCCGCGGCCGCGTCAGGTCGATGGCGTCGAGCATGCGGCGGGCATTGGCGGCGCTGCGCAGGCCCGGCTCCCACGACCAGGTGACGGCGTGGAACATCGTGGTGATGCCGTTGGCGATCGCCTGGCGGTCGCTGTCCGCCAGCGCGACGTCGATCGGAAAGTCGACGCCAGGCCGCGGCATCATCTGGCGCTCGAAGGCGTCGCCGTGCAGATCGACGATGCCTGGCAGCACCAGCAAGCCGGCGGCATTGATCCGCATCGCGACGTGGCCGCTGCTCGCGCCGGCGCTGTCGATCGCCCCGCCGACCACCGTCAGCGAGGTCTCGCTAAAGTCGTCGTTCAGCAGCACCCGGCCGCCTTCGATCAGGATATCGGTCATCTCGTTCTCCCGTTGCGGCGCGTCAGGCGGGCACAGTGGCTTCGTATTGGTCGAGAAACGCCTCGACCGGCAGCTTGCGGAAATCCGGCAACGCGCGGCGTAGCGTCTCGTGGTCCCAGTCCCACCATGCCAGATTCACCAGGCGATCCGCGACCTCTTCGGAAAACCGTCGCTTGATCACGCGCGCCGGATTTCCCGCCACGATAGTGTAGGCCGGCACGTCGCGCGTGACGATCGCGCCGGCCGCGATCACCGCGCCGGTGCCGATGTTGCGGCCGGGCAGCACGATGGCGCCGTGGCCGATCCAGACGTCGTGGCCGATGCTGACGTGATAGGCGCGGCGCCAGTCGAAGAACTCGGCATCGTCCTCTTCGCCCGGGAAGTACGCACTGGCCCGATAGGTGAAATGCGCCTGGGTGGCGCGATGCATCGGATGATTGCCGGGGTTGATCCGGGTCATCGCCGCGATCGAGCAGAACTTGCCGATGCTGGTGTAGGTGATCTGCGAGTCGTTCACCACGTACGAATAGTCGTCCATCGTCACTTCGTGCAGGATGGTGCGCGCGCCGACTTCGCAATAAGCACCGAGCTTGGTGTCGTGCAGGCGGGCGGAGGGATCGACGGTGGGTTCGACCGAGAGCGATTTTGCGACCATGAGTTCCGTCACGTGATGAGTGGGGGAACAGGTTCTTCCGCGCACTCGATGACGGCGTCGTGACGTGGCGATGACACACGCGAACTGTGCACAAGGTCCCAACTACGCGACTGTCATATGCCTGCAAAATACCAGCGTTAGCGATAGAGCAACCATTTCCTGGAGCCGCGCATGCTGGTCGTTGAAGGTCTCACCTGTTGCTTCGGCAGCAAGGCTGCCGTGGACAATGCGTCGTTCTCGGTCGAGCGCGGCAGCTTCGTCGGCGTCATCGGCCGCTCCGGCGCCGGCAAGTCGACGCTGCTTAGGATGCTGAACCGCCTCGCCGACCCGACCGAGGGCCGCATCCTGTTCGAAGGCACCGACGTCACCGCGCTGCAGGGCCGCGAACTACGCCAGTGGCGCGCCCGCTCGGCGATGATCTTCCAGCAGTTCAACCTGGTCGGCCGGCTCGACGTGATGACTAACGTGCTGATGGGCCGCCTCGCTCATGTTCCGGCTTGGCGCTCGCTGGCCCAGGCCTGGCCCGAAAAGGACCGCGCGCTGGCGATGTCGGCGCTCGATCAGTTCGATATCGCGCCGCTCGCCGCGCAGCGCGCCGATCAGCTCTCCGGCGGCCAGCAGCAGCGTGTCGCGATCGCCCGCGCGCTGGTGCAGGAGCCCGATCTGATCCTCGCCGACGAACCGATCGCCTCGCTCGACCCGCGCAACACCAAGGTGGTGATGGACGCCCTGCTGCGCATCAACAAGCACTTCGGCATCACCGTGCTGTGCAATCTGCACTCGCTCGATCTCGCCCGCAGCTATTGCGACCGGCTGATCGGCATGGCGAATGGCCGCATCGTGTTCGACGACGTGCCGGCGGCGCTGACCGACAGCATCGCCCGCGAACTCTACGACCTCGAGGCCAACGAGGTGATGGGCACCGCGCCGGTTCATGCCCCGGCGAAGGGCCTCATTCCCGAACTCGGCAGCGTCGCGGCCTAACGCCGCACGCGCCCGAACCGGAAGCCCGCGACCCACGCGGGTCCAAACACGTATCAACCGACAGGGATGTCACGATGACCATCGATCGCCGATCCATTCTGCTTGCCGCCGCCACGCTGGCGTTCACGGCCTCCACCGCATTGGCGCAGGACTACAAGGCGAAGTATCCGGAGCTGACCTTCGCGGTTGTACCCGCCGAGAACGCCTCAGGCGTCACCGAGCGCTGGACGCCGTTCGTCGCCTACCTGTCGAAGGAACTCGGCGTGAAGGTGAACCTGCGCATCGCCAACGACTACGCGGCGGTGATCGAAGGCCAGCGCGCCGGCAACATCCAGCTCGCCAGCTACGGCTCGGCGTCGTTCGCCCGCGCCCGCCTCACCGGCGTCAAGACCGACGCCTTCGCCAACGACATCAACGCCGACGGCTCGACCGGCTACTACTCGGTGTTCTTCGTCAAGGCCGCCAGCCCCTACAAGTCGATCGACGAACTCAAGGGCAAGAACCTCGGCCTGGTCGATCCGAACTCGACCTCCGGCAACAACGTGCCGCGCTTCGAACTCGACAAGATGGGCATCTCGGACGCCGAGGCCTATTTCGGCAAGGTGGTGTTCACCGGCAGCCACGAGAACGCCGTGCTGGCGCTGGCGCAGGGCACCGTCGACGTCGCCGCCAATCAGTGGACCAACGAGGACGACTCGACGCTGCAGCAGATGCTGCACAAGGGCATGCTGAAGAATGCCGACGGCAGCGCCATGAAGAAGGACGACTTCCGCATCATCCACAAGTCGGCTCCGATCATCAACGGCCCCTACGCCTACAACTCCGACCTGCCGGAAGACCTCAAGACGGCGATCGCCAAGGCCTTCATGGACGCGCCGACCAAGGACAAGGCCGCGTTCGATCGTCTGTCGGACGGCCAGAAGAAGGGCTTCCACGCCGCCACCACCAAGGATTGGGACGGCACCATCGAGCTGATCAAGTTCGTCGACGCCCTGCGTAAGAAGAAGGCGTCCTGAGTTTCATCTCGTCCACCGGGCCGGATCCTTCGGGATCCGGCCTTGTTTTTTGCCCAACGAGAGCCCTCCCCGCATGGCCCTGGCCGTATCGCTGCTCCCCGAGTCTCAGCTCGACGCGCTCAACGCGGCCTATCAGAACTCGATCGCGAGGCGGCGCTGGCGCACGCTCGTCGGCTTCGCCATCGCGTTGGCCGCGCTGGCACTCGCCGCGGTCGGCGCCGAGGTCGATCTCGGCACGTTCTTCGGCAAGATCGGCAATTTCTTCAGCTATTTCGATCGCATCTTCCGGCTCGACAGCGGCGCGCGGGTTTGGACCGACCCGGCCGAATGGTTCTGGGGCTGGCGTAAATGGCTGGGGCTGCTCGGCGAGACGCTGCTGATCAGCTATGTCGGCACGCTCGCCGGTGCCGTGCTGGCGGTGCTGCTGAACTTTTTCGCCGCCCGCAACACCGCGCCGCAGCCGTGGCTGCTGTTCGTGATCCGCCGCTTCCTCGAAATCTGCCGCACGGTGCCGGACATCGTGTTCGCGCTGGTGTTCGTGATCGCGTTCGGGCTCGGCCCGATGGCCGGCGTGCTGGCGATCGCGATTCATTCCACCGGTGCGCTCGGCAAGCTATTTTCGGAGATCGTCGAAAACGTCGACATGAAGCCGGTCGAGGGCGTGCGCTCCACTGGCGCCGGCTGGATCGCCTGCATGCGTTTCGCCGTGCTGCCGCAGGTGATCTCAGGCTTCGCCAGCTACGCGCTGCTGCGGTTCGAGATCAACGTCCGCGGCGCCTCGGTGATGCGCTTCGTCGGCGCCGGCGGCATCGGCCAGGAACTGATCGTGTCGATCCGCAAATTCTACTATTCCGACGTCAGCGCGATTCTGCTGCTGATCATCGTCACCGTGTTCGTCATCGACATCTCCACCGGCTGGATTCGCGGCCGCCTGACCGGAGGCCGGGCATGACCGCGCGCGCGCAGACCGACCTTGCGGATCTGAAGGCGCGTCACCCGCATCTGTTCGAGCGCCCCGCCGCGGCGCGGCTCGGGGTGCCGACGATCGCACTGGCGGCGCTGGCGCTGTTCATCTACGGCCTGGTCGAACTGGATTTCTCGCCCCAGCGGATCATCGCCGGGCTCAGCCAGCTCGGCTGGTTCGCGCTGCTGATGATCCCGCCGGACCCGGGCTCGTCGCTGCCGGCTTATCTCTCGGCCATGGGCGAGACGCTGTCGATCGCGCTGCTCGGCACCACGCTCGCGGCGTTGATGGCGCTGCCGGTCAGCCTGCTCGCGGCGCGCAACATCATCCCGACGCAGCTGATCCGCTTTCCGGTGCGCCGTTTTCTCGACGGCGTGCGCGGCATCGATACGCTGATCTGGGCGCTGGTGTGGATCAACGTCGTCGGCCTCGGCCCGTTCGCCGGCGTGCTGGCGATCGCGGTGTCGGACTTCGGCGCGTTCGGCAAGCTGTTCTCCGAGGCGATCGAGACCGCCGACCGCAAACAGGTCGAGGGCGTCCGCGCCTCCGGCGGATCGCCGCTGCACGAGATCCGCTTCGGCCTGATGCCGCAGGTGCTGCCGGTGATCGCCGGCCAAGTGCTGTACTTCATCGAATCCAACACCCGCTCCGCCACCATCATCGGCATCGTCGGCGCCGGCGGCATCGGCCTGCAACTCGCCGAACAGATCCGCGTGCTGGAATGGCAGAAGGTGTCGTTCCTGATTTTGATGATCCTGGTCGCCGTCGCGGCGATCGACTGGATCTCGACGCGGCTGCGGTTTGCGATCATCGGGAAACCGGCGATCGCGTAGCCTAGCTTGCACGCTTGCGCTGAGAGCACATCGTCCGCCCCACTGACAGCTGTCATCCTCCGCGCATGCGGAGGATCCAGTATTCCAGAGCGCTCGCGTTCAGAACTGACGCTCTGGAATACTGGGTCGCCCGCCTGCGCGGGCGATGACGACGGATGTGGGGCGGCGCTGTGCCTCACGACTCATGTCGGCGACAACCCGCCCGACTACTCCGTATCCACCACAAACTGCACCCGCTCCGCCGCGAACCGGGCGCGGATCGCTAATAGCGGGCGGCCTTTGCCGTCGACGTCGAGGCCTTCGACGATCAGCACCGGCCGGCCGATGCCGAGATCGAGTCGGGCGGCATCGCCGGCGTCGGCGATTGCGGCGGTGATCCGGGTCGAGGCGCGGCGATAGTCGCGGATGCCGTGCTGCGCCAGTACTTTGGTCATCGAGCCGAAGCGGCGATACAGTTCCTCCGCATCAGGGAAACGCTCGGCCGACATCCAGGTGCTGCCGACGCAGATCGGCGCGCGGTCGGCGAGCCGCAATCCGTCGATCCGGATCAGCGGCGCCCCGATGGAAAGATCTAGCTCGCGCGCCAGCTCGCGCGTCGCCTCTTCGCGATGAGCAGACAGCAATTGCCCACGCGGCTCGCGCCCGCCGGCGCCGACGATTTCAGAAAACCGCGTGCGCGAGCGCAGCGGATAGGCGATGCGCGCCGTCTCGACATAGGTGCCGCTGCCACGCTCGGCACGCACCAGTCCGCGCTCGGCGAGCGCCGCCAGCGCACGGCGCACGGTGTGGCGATTGACGCGGTGCGACTGCGCGAGTTCGACCTCGCCGGGCAGCTTTTCGCCGGCCGGATAGCCGCCCTGGGCGATCTCGCGCTCGATTGAATCCGCCACCTTGCGCCACAAAGTAACGCCGGAATCCGGCTGCAGTGTCGACATCCCGTCCTTCGCTTCGATCATGCGCCCGCTTCGCCTTTCACGGCCTCGTCATCAAAAGGTCATGGCCCGCCGGTATGAAGTTGTCTAATATCACAGACAACTTCGGATAGGCTAGAGGCAAGATGGCGACGCCCTTCGAAACCAGCACGCAGACCCGGCAGGCCGCGATGGCCGTGCTGGTTCATGCCCGCACTGACGACATCGCGGCGCGCCTCGCGGCGATCGAGTTGCCCGCGAGCGAAGCGTTACGCGAGCCGGAGAACGGCCTGGTGATGGTGCGCGGCCGCGTCGGCGGCGACGGCGCGCCGTTCAATCTCGGTGAAGCGACGGTGACGCGCGCCGCAGTGCGGCTCGCCAGCGGCGAGTGCGGCTTCGGCTACACGCTGGGCCGTGACAAGGAGAAGGCGCGGCTGATCGCGCTGTGCGACGCGCTGATCCAGCGCCGCGACACCGCGGCGGCGGTCGAGAGCAACGTGCTGGCGCCGCTGCGCGCCGAGCAGGCCGCGGAGCGCCGGCGCAAGGCCGAGCAGACGGCCGCCACCAAGGTCGATTTCTACACGATGGTGCGAGGCGAGGGCTGACGATGAGCATGGCGTTCGAACTTTCCGCCGGCTTCGCCGACAAGGTCACGTCCGCGCAAACGACCTTCCGCGCGGTGATGCAGGCGATGGCGCGGCCGGGCACGGTGCAGCGGCTGGAGACTGGCTTGCAGCAGGTCACTGCTCCGCTCACCGAGGCAACGGCGGCGATCGCGCTGACGCTATTCGATCACGATACGCCGCTGTGGCTCAACGCGGCCGCGCGCGTCCCAGCAGTCACGCAGTGGCTGCGCTTCCACACCTCGGCGCCGCTGGTGAGCGAGCCGGATGCGGCCGCGTTCGCGCTGATCGCCGATCCCGAGACGATGCCGTCGCTGGAGCGCTTCGCGCTCGGCAGCAACGACTATCCGGATCGCTCGACCACGCTGATCCTGCAGCTTGACCATCTCGACGATGGCCCCGCGTTCGAGCTGAGCGGTCCCGGCATTCGCGGCACGGCGACGCTGCGCGCGCCGCTACCCACCGGACTGCTGACCAAGCGCGAGGCACTGACGCCGCTGTATCAGCGCGGCCTAGACCTCATCCTCGCGCAGGACGATGCGATCGTCGCGATCCCGCGCACTACGAGGATCGTCGCACAGGGAGGCAACTGATGTACGTCGCGGTCAAAGGTGGCGAACGCGCCATCGACAATGCACACCGGCTGCTGGCTCACGAACGCCGCGGCGATCGTGACGTGCCGGAAGTGACGCTGGCGCAGATCTCCGAACAGCTCGCGCTCGGCGTCGACCGGGTGATGGCCGAGGGCTCGCTGTATGATCGCGAGCTGGCCGCGCTGGCGATCAAGCAGGCGCGCGGTGACATGATCGAGGCGATCTTCCTGCTGCGCGCCTTCCGCGCCACGCTGCCGCGCTTCGGTGCCACCGAGCCGCTCGACACCGGCGTGATGACGGTGCGGCGCCGGGTGTCGTCGACCTTCAAGGACATTCCCGGCGGCCAGATCCTCGGCCCGACTTTCGACTACACGCATCGCCTACTTGATCCGCAACTCGCCGCCGGCGGCGAGCCGGAGCAGCCGGCGAGCGCGCCCGCCTTGAGCGAAGCGATGCCGCGCGTCACCGACATTCTCGGCCGCGACGGCCTGATCGAGCCGACCTCGAAGCCTGAGCCGGACGCGCCGGTCGGCGACCTCACGCGCGAGCCGCTCAGCTTTCCGGCGGATCGCGATCTGCGGCTGCAGAATCTCGCGCGCGGCGACGAGGGTTTTCTGCTCGCGCTCGGCTACTCGACGCAGCGCGGCTACGGCCGCACGCATCCGTTCGCCGGCGAAATCCGGTTCGGCGAAGTCGAACTCGAGTTCGTCGCCGAGGATGCCGGCTTCGCGGTGCCGCTCGGCAGCATCGCGCTGACCGAATGCCAGATGGTGAATCAGTTCAAGGGCTCGGCCACCGAGCCGCCCTGCTTCACCCGCGGCTACGGCCTCGCCTTCGGCCAGAGCGAACGCAAGACCATGGCGATGGCGCTGGTCGATCGCGCGCTCCGCGCGCGCGAACTCGGCGAGGAAGCGCTGGCGCCGGCGCAGGACGAGGAGTTCGTGCTGTCGCACTCCGACAACGTGCAGGCTACCGGCTTCGTCGAGCACCTGAAGCTGCCCCACTATGTCGACTTCCAGTCCGAGCTCGGACTGATCCGCCGGCTGCGTCAGGATTTCGCCGACGCCACCGAACAAACCGATGCATTGCCGGAGGCAGCGGAATGAACGCGCCCGACTACAACTTCGCTTATCTCGACGAACAGACCAAGCGGATGATCCGCCGGGCGATCCTGAAAGCAATCGCAATCCCCGGCTATCAGGTGCCGTTCGCCAGCCGCGAGATGCCGATGCCTTACGGCTGGGGCACCGGCGGCGTGCAGGTGACCGCCGCGATCCTCGGCCGCGACGACGTGCTGAAGGTGATCGACCAGGGCAGCGACGACACCACCAACGCGATCTCGATCCGCAAATTCTTCGCCAAGACCGCCGGCGTCGCGACCACCACCAGCACCAGCGACGCCACCGTGATCCAGACGCGGCATCGCATTCCCGAGGCGCCGCTGCACGAGGGGCAAGTGCTGGTGTATCAGGTGCCGATCCCCGAGCCACTGCGCTTTCTCGAACCGCGCGAGACCGAGACGCGGCGGATGCATGCGCTCGCCGAATACGGCCTGATGCACGTCAAGCTGTACGAGGACATCGCCAAGTTCGGCCACATCGCGACGTCCTACGCCTACCCGGTGAAGGTCAATGCGCGCTACGTCATGGACCCGTCGCCGACGCCGAAATTCGACAACCCGAAGATGGACGATTGCGCGGCGCTGCAATTGTTCGGCGCCGGCCGCGAGAAACGGATCTACGCGATCCCGCCCTACACGCAGGTGGTGTCGCTGGATTTCGAGGATCACCCGTTCACGCGCTATCGGCAGGATGCGCCCTGCGCGCTGTGCGGCTCGAACGAGTCCTATCTCGACGAGATCGTCACCGACGATCGCGGCGGGCGGATGTTCGTCTGCTCCGACACCGATTATTGTGAGACCCGCCAGGCGCAGGGCCATTGCGGCAGCGAAAGCGCGCCGCATCAGGAGCACGCCGATGCTTGACCGCACCATCCCGGCCGATCAGCCGCTGCTCGTCGCCGAGCATCTGTCGAAGTCCTACGGCCGGCTGCAGGCCTGCCGCGACATCTCGTTCAAGCTTTATCCCGGCGAAGTGCTGGCGATCGTCGGCGAGTCCGGCTCCGGCAAGTCGACGCTGCTGCAGATGCTGTCGGCACAGCTCGCACCGAGCACCGGCACCGTCTCCTACCGGATGCGCGACGGCGTGCTGCGCGACCTAGCCGCCCTCGGCGAGGCGGAGCGGCGCTTCCTGTTTCGCACCGATTGGGGCTACGTGCATCAGGACCCGGCGCAGGGCCTGCGCATGGCGGTGTCGGCCGGCGCCAATGTCGGCGAACGGCTGATGGCGGTCGGCTGGAATCACTACGGCCAGATCCGTGACACAGCCTCGTCCTGGCTGTCGCGCGTCGAGATCGCGCAGGACCGCATCGACGACGCGCCGCGCACCTACTCCGGCGGCATGCGGCAGCGGCTGCAGATTGCGCGCAACCTCGTCACCGAGCCGCGGCTGATGTTCATGGACGAGCCGACCGGCGGCCTCGACGTCTCGGTGCAGGCGCGGCTGCTCGATCTGCTGCGCGGCCTCGTCACCGAACTCGGCCTCGCCGCCGTGGTGGTGACTCACGATCTGGCCGTGGCGCGGCTGCTATCACATCGGGTGATGGTGATGCAGGGCGGCCGCGTGATCGAGACCGGGCTGACCGACCAGGTGCTCGACGATCCGCACGAGCCCTACACCCAGCTCCTCGTCGCCTCGATCCTGCCCGCATGAGCCTGCCATGACCGCGATGATCCAACTCACTAATGCTCAGAAGTCGTTCGTCATGCACCTGCAGGGCGGCCTACGGCTGCCGGTGGTGCGCGGCGTCTCGTTCGAGGTCGGCGCCGGCGAATGCGTCGTGCTGGCCGGGCCGTCCGGCGCCGGCAAATCGTCGATCCTGAAAATGATCTTCGGCAACTATCGCTGCGACGGCGGCCGGATCGACATCCTGCACCGCGGCGCCACCATCGACCTCGCCAGCGCCGAGCCGCGCCAGGTGCTGGAGCTGCGCCGCTTCACGCTCGGCTATGTCAGCCAGTTTCTGCGCGCGGTGCCGCGCGTCGCAGCGATCGACGTCGTCGCCGAGCCGCTGCTCGCCAACGGCATGGCGAAGGACGAAGCCCGCGCGCGTGCCGGCGAATTGCTGAAGCGCCTCAACATCGCCGAGCGGTTGTGGACGTTGCCGCCGGCGACTTTCTCGGGCGGCGAGCAGCAGCGCGTCAATATCGCGCGTGGCTTCATCGCACATTTTCCGATCCTGCTGCTGGACGAACCGACCGCGTCACTAGACGCCGCCAACCGCGAAGTGGTGATGGATCTCGTGGCCGAGAAGAAACACGACGGCGTCGCGATGATCGCCATCGTGCACGACGACGAGGTGCGCACCCGGATCGCCGACCGGCTGATCGACGTCACCAGCTTCGCCGCGGCCGCCTGACGAGAGAGACAGTAATGACGACGACTTCCGACTTCATCCTCCGCAATGCCCGTATCGTGCTGGCCGACCGCGTCATCGAGCACGGTTGGCTGGCGGTCGCGGACGGCCGCATCGCCGAGATCGGCGACAGCGGCGTGCCTGCCGGCGGCCTCGACATGGGCGGCGATCTGGTGATCCCCGGCCTGATCGAACTCCACACCGATCATCTCGAGGCGCACTACATGCCGCGCCCCAAGGTGCAGTGGAATCCGGTCGCGGCCGTGGTGTCCTATGACGGCCAGCTCGCCACCTGCGGCATCACCACCGTGCTGGACTCGCTGCGGGTGTGGCGCGAGGAAGGCGCGGAGGATGTCGATGGCCAGGCGATCGTGCTGGCCGGGGCAATCTCTGCGGCACGCGACGCCAATCTGCTGCGCGCCGATCACTTCCTGCATCTGCGCTGCGAGATCCCGATGCCCAATGTAGTCGACGAGGCCAAGGAGCTGATCGACCGGCCCGACATCCGGCTGATGTCGCTGATGGACCACACGCCGGGGCAGCGTCAGTTCCGCGACGAAGAGAAGCTGCGCGACTACTATCGCGGCAAGGGCGCCGGCATGACCGACGCCGAGCTCGACGTGATGTTCGCGCGTCGGCTGTATTGCAAGGAGACCTATGCCGACGCCAATATGCGGGCCATCGTCGCGCTGGCGCATCAGCATGACATTCCGCTGGCGAGCCACGACGACACCACCGCGGAGAACGTCGTCGAGGCGATCCGCGACAAGGTCGCGGTCGCCGAATTTCCGACCACGCTGGAGGCCGCGCGCCGTCTGCACGAAGCCGGCATCGACATCCTGATGGGCGCGCCGAACGTGGTGCGCGGCGGCTCGCACTCCGGCAATATCGCGGCGATCGATCTCGCGCGCGAAGGGTTGCTCGACATCCTGTCGTCCGACTACATCCCGTCGAGCCTGCTGATGGCGGCGTTGCAACTGCCGCTGCGCGCGCCGGCGATCGAGCTGCCGGCGGCGGTACGCACAGTCACCAAGGCGCCGGCCGAAGCGGTCGGCCTGCCCGACCGCGGCGAGATCGCGGTCGGCAAGCGCGCCGATCTGATCCGCGTCCATGTCGCGCACGACGTGCCGGCGGTGCGCAGCGTCTGGCGCGAAGGACACCGGGTGGCATGACCGAGCTCGCGCCGATCGCCCCGCCGCCAAGCCGGATCGGACCGGGCCGGCTGGTGCTGGTCGTCGGGCCGAGCGGCGCCGGCAAGGATACGCTGCTCGGCATCGCCAAGATCGCCTGCCTTGGCGAACGCAGCGTCGGTTTTGCGCGGCGGGTGGTGACGCGCGAGCCCTCGCCCGCCGAGGATAATCTGCAAAGCACGCCCGAGGCGTTCCGCGCCATGATCGCGGCGAACGAGTTCGCGCTGCACTGGCAGGCGCACGGCCACTCCTACGGCGTGCTGCGCACCATCGACAACGACATCCGCGCCGGCCGCACTGTCGTGGCGAACGTCTCGCGCACGGTGATCGGGCAGGCCCGGCAGAGTTACGACAACGTCGTGGTGGTGCAGATCACGGCACCGCCGGATGTGCTGGCGCGGCGCATCGCGCTGCGCGCGCGGAGCAGCGACGCGATGAGTGCGGACCGGATCGGTCGCAGCGTCGGCGGCGAGATCGCCGACTTCACGATCATGAATGTCGCGAGTCCGGACGATCACGCGCACGAGTTGCTGGCGATCATCCGCGGCACGCCCGAGGCTGGAAGGAAGGCAAGACCATGACGTTCCCGGCCATCGGCACCGTCGCCGAGCTCGAAACGCTGTACGGCGTGCCCAACGACGCCTCGACCGAGAAGGTCGCGCACCGCATCACCTCGGCGTATCGCACGCTGATCGAGCGTTCGCCATTCGCGGCGCTGGCGACCGTCGGTCCGGAAGGCCTCGACTGCTCGCCGCGCGGCGACCTGCCCGGCTTCATCCATATCCACGACGACACCACGCTGATGCTGCCCGACCGGCGCGGCAACAATCGCATCGACTCGCTGCGCAACATCGTCCGCGATCCGCGCGTCGCCTTGATGTTGCTGATCCCCGGTTCGCTCAACGCGCTGCGCATCAACGGCCGCGCGCTCATCAGCGCCGACGCGGCGTTGCTGGAGTCCTTCAAAGTTGACGGCAAGGCGCCGCGCAGCGTGATGGTGATGACCGTCGAGGAGATCTACTTCCAATGCGGCCGGGCGCTGATCCGCTCCGAGCTGTGGAATCCCGACAAGCATATCGATCCCGCAACCCTGCCGACGCCGGGCCAGATCCTCGCCTCGATGACCGAAGGCCGGGTCGGCGGCGACGCCTACGACCGCGCCTGGCCGCAGCGCGCCGCCGAGACGATGTGGTAGGTCGGAAGGCCTGAGAGCCAGCCCCCGGGCCATCCCCGCGGACGGCACCGCCCTTGCGCTCGGCCGGTTTCGGGCTATTGTCAGCTATCAAGCGTGCTTCAAGGCAGCAGCGCGCCAGAGCGGCAGTGATTGCCATGATCCCTTTTGCAGGGACGGTGGCTGCCGCACGTTCCGATCTCCATCCCGCGGCGCCCGTCCTTCGTTCACACACCGGAGGATTGCATGAGCCTGGACGCATACCGGATCACATCCGAGCCCTACTATCAGCCGCACGGCGACGAGATCGAGATCTTTCGCGCGGCTTATGACGAGCGGCTGCCCGTGATGCTCAAGGGGCCGACTGGCTGCGGCAAGACGCGGTTCGTCGAGCATATGGCGTGGCGGCTCGGCAGACCGCTGATCACCGTGGCGGCGCACGAGGACATGACGGCCGCGGACCGCGCCGGCCGCTATCTGCTCGAGCCGGAAGGCACCGTCTGGCACGACGGCCCCCTGACCCAGGCGGTGCGCCAGGGCGCAATCTGCTATCTCGACGAGATCGTCGAGGCGCGGCAGGACACCACCGTGGTGATCCATCCGCTGACCGACGCGCGGCGGGTGCTGCCGCTGGAGAAGCACAACGAAATCGTGCCGGCGCATGCCGACTTCCAGCTCACGATTTCCTACAACCCGGGCTACCAGAGCGCCGTCAAGGATCTCAAGGAATCGACCAAGCAGCGGTTCCTGGCGATCGACTTTTCCTACCCGCCGCCGCAGATCGAGAGCGCGATCGTGACGCGCGAGAGCGGCGCCGATGCGGCGCTGGCCGACGTGCTGGTGGCGATCGGCCAGCGCTCGCGCAATCTGCAGGGCCACGGCCTCGACGAAGGCGCCTCGACCCGAATGCTGATTCATGCCGGCCGGCTGGTGCGCGGCGGCCTGCCGCTCGCCACCGCGGTGCAGTCGAGCATCGTCCTGCCCATCACCGACAATCCCGACGTCCGCGCCGCGCTACGCGCCGCAATCGACGCGTGCCTGCCGTGAGCACGGCGGCCCCGCTCAGTCCGGTGCAGGCGACATCTGCGACGCAGACATCCGCGACGCTGACGCTGCGCCAGATGATGCGCCAGCGCGATGCGTTGCGGGCGCCGTTCGGGGCGACCTGGACCGACCTGAGCGATCGCTGGAGTACGAATGATCTGGAAACCTGGTCAGCCGCGGTGCTCGCGCTGGCCAACGTCAATCTAGGCCCGACCGGGCTGATCGCCTATTGGGATATCAGCCGCAGTCACGCCGCCGTAGGCATGCCCCCGCTGCTGGATGCCGCCGACGCCGCCACGGAGATCTGCCGCAATGCCGGCGCGCGGGCGGCCGCGCTCGCTCTGAAATCGCTGCCGATCGCCCGCAACGCGTTCGCCTCGGAGCCGATGCTGGCGCGCTGGTGGAGCGCGCTGCGCGGCTTGTCCCGCGAGGCGCCCGAGGTGATCGAGCCGATGGCACAGCGGATGTCGGACATCCTGGCGCCCGGCTCGATCGACGCATTCGAAAATTTCATCGCCGCCGGCCTGAAGCTCGCCGCGGGAAACAAGACGGTTCGGCTCGGTTACTTCACGTTGCAGCACGAGTTGGCGCGGCGGCTGATCAGCCGCGAGTTCGGCGGCGTCGACTTCGCCGAGACGGAGCGGCATCTCAAGACGTTCGTCACGGCGCTGTGGGGCCACGTGCCGCTGCTGCGCAGCCTGCCGCCGGCCGACACGGCGATTCCGCGGCGGGCGTCGATCGCCGGGCCGCTGATCCGGCTGCCCGATGTGTATCGCGGCTTCGAGGGCGACGCCGCGTGGTCGCTGTATCGCGCCGCGGCCGCGCATGCGCATGCGCACCTCGTGCTTGGCAGCGACCGCTTTGTCGTCGGCAAGCTGAAGCCGCTGCAGATCGTGCTGGTCGGACTGATCGAGGATTCCCGGATCGAGACGCTGGCGATGCGGCAAATACCGGGCCTGCGCCGGCTGTGGGCCCCGTATCACACGGCGAGGCCCGCCGGCATCGCCACCGCGCCGGCGCTGCTGGCGCGGCTGTCGCGCGCGCTGTTCGATCCGGAGTATCAAGACGACGACGGTTTCGTCGCCAAGGGCCGCGCGCTGTTCGCGCAGGCCTTGCCGCGGCTGAGCGATCCTGCGATCTCGCGCGAGATCGGGATGTCGCTGGGCAACGATCTCGGCCAGATGCGGGTGCAGTTCAACGCCAAGACCTATGTGGTCGAGCCGGTGTATCGGGACGACAATCTCGGCCTGTGGGACTTCGACGAGCCGGCTCAGGCGAACGCCGAAGTGCTGGAGATGTTCATCGACGCGGCGCGCATCGAACAACAGGAAGCCGACGACGCGCCGCGCCAGGAAAACCAGACGCCCGATAGCCAGGCCGGCAAGGCGCGGCCAATCGCTCCAGACCAGCGCGGCACGGTGCTGGCGACCTATCCGGAATGGGATCGCCGCCACGGCATCGAGCGCCCCGAATGGACGACGGTGCGCGAAGTCGCGGCCGTCCGCGGCGATCCGAAGCGCATCATCGACGCGCTCGACAGCGCGGATGTCTTGCGCGGCCGCGTCGCCCAACTGGTGCGCGGGCTGCGCGTCGGCCGCTCGATCCGGCTCAATCGCCAGCACGATGGCCATGACCTCGATCTCGATGCGGTGATCGACGCCGGGCTGGCGCTGCGCACCGGGCAGGATCCCGACCCGCGCGTATTCCGCTCCTCGACCTCAAAACATCGCGATCTCGCCACGCTGCTGCTGATCGATACCTCGCAATCCACCAGCGATCGGCTGGCGTCAGGAGCGACCGTGCTCGATGTGGAGCGCATCGCAGTGGCGGTGCTGGCCGAAGCGATGCAGACGCTGCAGGATCCTTTCGGCCTGCTCGCCTTCGCGTCGGACGGGCGCGACGACGTCAAGCTGACGACGGTGAAAGCCTTCGGCGAGAGCTACGGCGCCGACAGCATGGCGCGCCTCGACGGGCTCGCCTCCGGCTATTCGACCCGGCTCGGCACCGCGCTACGCCATGCCGGCGCAGTCATCAGCGAGCGCAACAGCTTCCGCAAGCTGGTGCTGGTGCTCACCGACGGCGAGCCGTCGGATATCGATGTCGACGATCCGGCCGATTTGATCGAAGATGCACGGCGCGCCGTAATGCACCTGCATGCGCGTGGCATCGATAGTTTCGGCGTGGTGCTGGGCAGCGGCGGCATGGCAGCGGCTTCCCGAATCTTCGGCCGCGGCAATACGATGCTGGTGCACCGCGTCGAGGATCTGCCGAGCCGCTTGTCCGAACTGTACTTCCGCCTCGCCCGCCGCTGATTACTTGCGGCGCGGCGCGAGATCGACGCCGAGCACATGGCGGGTGACGACGTGGAATGCCGCGGTGACGCCGCGTGTCAGCCCGCCGGCGTCCGGCGCGGTCATCCGCACAACTAATCCCGCCTCGTTCGGTGCGCTCGATACGCCGGCGAAGCAGCCGACACGATCGGCTTCCAGCTCGATCTCCTCGCCGGGCGGCAGCCGATCCGGCGGCGCAATCAGCACGACCGACGCCGCGGCGCGCATGCCGCCGAGCGGATCGAACGCACCGCGCAGATCAGTGCCCTGCAGGGCGCCGCGATCCAGCATCAGCAGCCGGCCATCAGGCCGCTCGATCCGCAGCTCGCTGGCAAATCGCCGAAATACGCCGGTCGATCTCGGCGGGCAATGCGTGGAAAAGCCATCGGCGATCAGCAGCACGCCGTCTTTCTCGACGACCACCGTGCTCGACAGAGACAGTGCGGCATCAGGAAATAGAATGTAGGGATCGCTGGTCAGCGCTGCGAAGCCACCGGCTCCGACCGCGATGCGCTGGCGCAGCGCGGCGGGACGGTCGCGGCCCGGATGCACCACCGTCGCCGACTGCGTGGTCAAATGCAGCGCTGCGCCTTCGCCGACCGTGACGTCGAACTGCAGATCATCGGCGCCGTACATGCCGCCCGCGGCGGACTGCAGATACAGCGTCAGCAGATCGGGGCGCGCGCTGTCGAGATGGAAGCCGCGGGTCAGATGCCATGGATAGCCGACCTGCTGGCGGCGCAGGATCGTGCGACCGCCGGCGAATTCGGCGGCGATACGCGCGGCCGAGGCGCGCGACGGCTCAGGCTTGAAACAGGACGGCGGAAGTAATTGCATCGGCCACCGCCTCGATCCCCAAACCCGAACGCGCATTCGTCGCGATCACCGGCCGCCCGCCGCGCACCCGCTCCGCCTCCGCCAGCATCGCGTCGAGCACCACGCCGACATGCGGCGCAAGATCGACCTTGTTGACGACCAGCAGGTCGCATTTGATCACGCCCGGCCCGCGCTTGCGCGGGATGTCGTCGCCGCCGGCCACGTCGATGACGAAGATCCACCAGTCGACGAGATCGAGCGAAAACGTCGAGGCGAGATTGTCGCCGCCGGATTCGAAAAGCACGAGTTCGAGGCCGGGAAACTTCGCCTCCAGCGCATCACCTGCCGCGATGTTGAGGGTCGGGTCTTCGCGGATCACGGTGTGCGGACAGGCGCCGGCTTCCACCGCCGACACCCGCGCCGGATCGATCAGGCCCGAGCGCCGCAGCCGCTCGGCGTCCTCCTTGGTGACGAGGTCGTTAGTGACCACGGCGAAGTCGACACCGCGACGCTGGAGTACCGGAATCAGCGCTTCGATCAATGCGGTCTTGCCGGAGCCGACCGGCCCGCCGATGCCGATGCGGGCGGCGACGGACGGCCGTGCGCCGGTGCTCGTGCTGGTTGGCGTCTGTTGCAGTCCCATGCGTCACCTCAACATATAGCGCCGCGCCAGCGGCAGCTCGGTCGCGGGCTCGCAGGTGGCAAGCTCACCATCGACGAACACGTCGAACGTATCCGGATTGACGGTGATGCGCGGACAGGCATCGTTGTGCAGCATGTCGCGCTTGCTGAGCGTGCGCGTGCCCTTCACCGGCAGCAGCGACTTCGAGAGGCCGAGCTTCCCCGCGATGCCGCCTTCGATCGCCAGCGGATGCACGAAGCAGGCCGACAGCGCGGACGGCGCGCGGCCGAACGAGCCCCATTGCGGACGCATCAGGATCGGCTCGCAGGTCATCAGCGAGGCGGCACTGTCGCCCATCGCGCCCCAGGCGATGAAGCCGCCCTTGATCACCAGCTCCGGCTTGATGCCGAAGAAAGCCGGCTTCCACACCACGATGTCGGCCAGCTTACCGTCTTCCAGCGAGCCGATGTGATCGGCGATGCCGAACGTCCTGGCGGCGTTGATCGTGTATTTGGCGATGTAGCGCTTGATGCGGGCGTTGTCGCCCATGCCGGGCTGATCTTCGGGCAATGCGCCGCGCTGCTGCTTCATCTTCGAGGCGAGTTGCCAGGTCCGGCAGATCACTTCGTGGATACGGCCCATGCCCTGGCTGTCGGAGCCGAGCATCGAGATCGCGCCGATGTCGTGCAGCACGTCTTCGGCCGCGATGGTCTGGGCGCGGATGCGGCTCTCGGCGAAGGCGACGTCCTCGGGGATCGCCGGATTGAGATGGTGGCACACCATCGTCATGTCGAGATGTTCGTCGAAGGTGTTGACCGTGTAGGGATTGGTCGGATTGGTCGACGACGGCAGGCAGTGCATCTCACCGGCGACGCGGATGATGTCCGGCGCATGGCCGCCGCCGGCGCCTTCGGTGTGATACATGTGAATGGTGCGGCCGCCGATCGCCTGCAGCGTGTCCTCGACGAAGCCGGACTCGTTCAGCGTGTCGGTGTGGATTTGGACCTGGAAATCGTACTCGTCGGCGACGCGCAGGCAGCAATCGATCGCTGCCGGCATCGAGCCCCAATCCTCGTGCAGCTTCAGCCCCATCACGCCGGTTTCGAGCTGCTCGACCATCGGCGCCGCGACATGCGCATTGCCGCGGCCGAGGAAGCCGAAATTCATCGGCCAGGCTTCGGCCGCCTGCAGCATCTTGCCGGTGTTGAACGGCCCGCCGGAATCGATGCCGACCGTGATCGGGCCGAGCGAGCCGCCGATCATCGTAGTGATGCCGCTGGCCAGCGCATGCTCGACCAGGCCGGCGCTGTCGAAATGCACGTGGACGTCGATCGCACCCGGCGTCGCGATCATGCCCTCGCAATCGCGCACCGTCGTGCCGGTCGAGACGATCAGCCGCGGATCGACCCCGTCCATGATCGCCGGGTTGCCGGCCTTGCCAATGCCGACGATGCGGCCGTGACGAATGCCGAGATCGCCCTTGACGATGCCGAGCACCGGATCGATCACCGTGACGTTGCACAGCAGGAAATCCAGCGCACCCTCAGCGCTGGTGATGCCGGCCATGCCGATGCCGTCGCGCAGCGTCTTGCCGCCGCCATGCAGGCACTCGTCGCCGTACACCGCGTAGTCCTTCTCGACCACCGCCTGCAGCGCGGTGTCGCCGAGCCGGATGCTGTCGCCGGTCGTGGGGCCGTACAGCGCGGCGTAGTCGCGCCTCTGAATCTTCGCCATGGTATCAAGCCCCCCTGAAGCCGCGCGCCTTGGCGCGCGCCAGCGCCGCCTCGCGCACGCGTGGATCGGAGCCGCGCCCCGCCGTGAGATTGTTGAGCCCGGTGAGATCGCCGCTGCCGCCGAACTCGACCAGCGTGACTTCCTTCGAAGCGCCCGGTTCGAAGCGAACGGCGGTGCCGGCCGGAATGTCGAGCCGCATGTTGAACGCCGCGCCGCGATCGAATTCGAGCGCGCGGTTGACCTCGAAGAAATGATAATGCGAGCCGACCTGGATCGGGCGATCCCCGGTGTTGACGGCCGTGAGCGTCAGCCGCCGCCGGCCGGCGTTGAGTTCGAGCGAGCCTTCCGCTGCGGTGATCAGGCCCGGATGCTCGGGGTCGGCCGCACTGCCGGGCGCAGGCCGGATCGGCTCGTGTACCGTGACCAGCTTGGTGCCATCCGGAAACACGCACTCGACCTGGATCATGTGCATCATCGCGGCGATGCCGGGCATCACGTCGTCGGTGGTGAGGATCGTCGAGCCGTAGCCGATCAGATCGGCAACGGTGCGACCATCACGCGCGCCTTCGAGAATATCGTCGGTGATCAGCGCGACCGCTTCCGGATAGTTCAGCTTCAACCCGCGCGCACGACGACGGCGCGCCAGCTCCGCGGCGTTGAAGATGGTCAGGCGTTCGAGTTCGGTCGGGGTGAGCAGCATCCGGGCCTCTCAGTTTGCAAACAGCCGCAGATCGGCCCGCATATGCCGGGCCGCGGCGATGTCGATGAACGGCACGCAACTCGACGGCTCGGCAGCGTCGTCCGCGTTCGCGATGGTTTCCTCGATGATCGGCAACACGCTCTGCAGTGCCGATTGCGCCTGCAGCGCGCCGATCGCGCCGAGCCGCACCGCCGCCGCGATCATGCCCGAGGCCGTGATGTAACCGGAGGCGATCTCCGCGGCCTGCTGATCGAACTGCAGGGCGCGCCAGAGAGCCCCCTGCATCACCGGCAGATGCCCGAGGCACTCACCAGCCGCGATCGCATCACGCAGCCGCAGGGCGAGCGGATCCCCGAGCCGCGCATGCGCCGCGACGAACGATCCGCCATTGCGCCGCGAGCCGAGCCGATGCGGCTCCAGCAACGACATCGCCTCACAGAGCCGATCGAGCTCCGCGAGTTGGACCATATCGTCGCTCGCGCGGAAGGCACGAACCATCAGCACACGATCGAACGTCGCCCAGCGCAGCCGCAGCACCGACTCGATCAAGTCGGCGAGCGAGCGCGGCGACAGCTTGCCGCGCAGATCGGCGATCGCCTCGACGCCGTAGGAGAACGCGAACGAGCCGTTCGGAAACCCGCTGTCGGCCTGCCAGATCGCGAGAAGAGAGGAGCGCATGATCAATGATCGTGATCGTGGCCGTGATGATGACCATGGCCGTGCGAGTGAGGCAGTGCGCCGTGAACCGCATCGTGTCCGTTCCGCTCGCTCTCGCCGCTCTCCTGATCGACGATCGACACGCCGATGCGCCGGTTGCCGATCAGTTCGTCGAGGCGGGCGATGTAGTCTTCGGCTCGCCCTTCAAGCGCGACGAACAGCGCCTCGCCCTCGAACCGCACGCGCCAGTGCAGATTGCCGGCCTGATAGCCGAGCTCGATCGCATCGGCGATCGAGCGCGGCGCCAGCCGCAGCCAGCGCTCCGTGCCGGCATGCACCACGATCGCCCGCGCATCGTCGATGAACAGCACCGCGCCGTCGAACAGCTTCTCGTTGCGCGGCAGTGCGATCGCCAGTTCCTGGCCGCCCCGCGTGGTCGCAAGCAAGCGGCGGCGCGCCAGGTCGGCGACCGGAATGCTGACGATATCGACACCGCCGCTGTGCTCGAGCCGGTGCAGATCTTCCGAGAAACTCGGATCGATACGGCTGCCCAGAACATGATCGATCCGAAGCATTGCAGGACTCCTTCCAGTTCATCGTGCGTGGCAGCGGCTCGGAGCGCACACGCTCGGCCGCTGCCGCGCGGTCACGAGGCGAGCAGTTCTTTCAGCTTGGCGTCGAGGAACGCCACGTCGACAGGATTTGTGCCGGGACCGCCGGCGAAATGTCCCCATACCGACGGCACGGGAATGAGCGAGGCATTCGGCATGTTGGCGACCTCGAATTCGCTGTCTTCCGGCGGGAAGTAGAGGTCGGTCTGCCCGGGCATCACATAGGCCTTGGCCTTGATAGCCGCGAGCGCCGCCTTGAAGTCGCCCTTGTAGAGTTCGTTGTCGCTGATATCGCCGTTCTGCCAGGTCCACAGCATGGTCAGCAGATTGTTGGGGTCCTTCGGCAGGAAGAAACCTTCCCAGAAGCCCACCAGGAAGTCTTCCAACGAGGAATAGCCCAGCGTCTCCAGATCGAGCTTTTGCCGATAGAACGCCTGCGAAAATCCCCATCCGGCATAGACGCGCGCCGCGGCCCGCAGGCCCCGCTGCGGCTTGTCCGTGTACCAGCCCTCGTTCCAGGCCGCATCCGCGGTCAGCGCCGCCTTCACGCCCTCGAGAAAGACGATGTTGTGCCGCGAGCATTTCGCCGATCCGCAGAACGGCGCGATGAGGTCCATCATGTCGGGATAGAGCGCGCCCCAGTGGAAAGTCTGCAGCGCGCCCATCGACCAGCCGGTTACCAGCCGGATGTGCTTGATGCCGAACTTCTCCGTGACCAGCCGGTGCTGGACCTGCACGTTGTCGTAGGCCGTGACCTGCGGGAACTTCGGGCCGTTGTACGGCTCCGGGAAATTGCTCGGCGAGGACGACAGTCCATTCCCCAGCATGTTAGGAATGATGATGAAATACTTGGAGGGATCGAGCGCCATGCCTTCGCCGACCAGCCACTCGTTGTCGTAGTGCTGTCCGGAGTACCAGGTCGGGTACACGATCACATTGTCTTTGTTCGGGCTCAGCGTCCCGAACGTCTTGTAGGCCAGCTTGCAATCACGCAACGTCGCACCGCGCTGCAGCTGGACGTCTCCGAGATCGTAGATCTGATAGTCGAGGCTCATGATCGTCACCTTCCCACCACTCTGAAGTCAGTTACGTGTCTATGCGTCCAGGACCGGCGGACGACGCTGCTGCCATGGACGCGCACGCTCGAAAGCTGCAGAAGCCTTCAGCACGAGTGCGTCGTCGAGATGCCGCCCGATGATCTGCAGACCAACGGGCAGACCATCATCGGTGAACCCGGCCGGGACCGTCGCGGCCGGCTGCCCCGTCATGTTGAGCGGGAACGTGAAGGCGAGCCACTGCGTGTTGGCCACCATCCGGCCATCGATCTTTTCCGGGCCCTGAATGTCGAGCGCGAACGGCGGCACCGCCAGCGTGGGCGTCAGGATCAGATCGTAGGTCTGCATGAACCGCCACATCTTGTTGTTCACGGCCTTGCGCGTCATCAGCGCATCCGTGAAGTCCTCGGCGGTCCAGGGCGTGTTGAGGAATGCGACGAGGTGCGGCGACATCCGGTCGCCGTGGGTCTTCAACAACGCGCGCATTCCCTTGAGATCGGACTCCGCAGCGACCAATCCCCAGAACGCACCGAACGGATCGCTCCAGCCGGGATGAGCCTCCTCGACGACACATCCGAGCTCTGTCTCAAAGACGCGCGCGGCCTCGGTCACTACCTGGCGCACACGCGGATCGACCGCCGCGTAGCCCCAGTCGATACTGAAGGCGACCTTCAGTCCCTTGATGTCGCCCTTCACCGTCTCCCGCCAGTCATAGGGCGCTTCGGGCAGGCTGAAACGGTCACGCGGATCAGGCCCGGCGATGACCGACATCATCAGCGCGGCGTCCGAAACCGTCCGGCTCATCGGGCCGATATGCTCCAGACTCTCCCAGCTCGATACGCCGGGATAGCGCTCGTCCTTCGTGCCGGGATACAGCGGCACGCGGCCCATCGACGCTTTCAGACCGTAGATGCCGCAATGCGCCGACGGAATCCTGATCGAGCCGCCGCCGTCACTGCCGAGCGCGAACGGACACATTCCGCTCGCGACCGCCGCACCCGAGCCCGCGCTCGAGCCGCCTGGCGTGAGATTCGTATTCCAAGGATTGCGGGTCGTCTCGAAGACCGGATTGTGTCCGACGCCGCTGTAGCCGAATTCCGGCACGTTGGTCTTGCCGAGGATCACCGCGCCGGCGGCCTTCAGCCGTTCCACGACGACATCGTCTTCATCCGGCACAAACTCTTCGTACACCGGCGAGCCCGATACGGTCCTGATACCAGCCGTGCAGATGAGATCCTTGACGCCGACGGGAACGCCGGCCAGTGGTCCAACTGCGCGTCCGGCGACGAGATCGTCTTCGATGGCCTTCGCGGTGGCCAGGGCCAGTTCCGGCGTCGGCGTGCAGAACGCGTGCAACGCCGGCTCCAGCCGATCCATCCGCTCAAGATGCGCCTTGGTGACCTCGACCGGCGACAACTCGCGACGGCGCACCAGATCCGCGATCGCAACGGCGTCGAGAGCACAGATGTCATCAGTCGATTGCGACATGATACGTCCTCCGAACTCGGATGAGAGAACCAGGTGCCGCGACGCCAGCGCCGCGGCACCCATTGGGCGCGAACGCTCAGGCGGTCTGAAGCTTGCGGACCTTCAGGACCGACAGCATCCAATAGGCTGCGGCAGCGACCACCATCGCCGAGATCGCCGTCGACAGCCCAGGCATCACTTCTTCAACCACGAAAGCGACGACGGACCCGGCTGCCCAGGCAATGAAGGCCGGGGCTCGCCAATCGGAGGTCGCACTGTCGACGCTCGGCCGGGTGATGTACTTGTCGACGATGATGATGGCGCCGATCGGAGGTGCGACGATCCCCAGCAGCGACAGCCACTGGATGAAGAAGGCCCAGACGTTGCCAGCCGCGATCACGATCCCGATGACACCCAGGATGATCGCCATCAATCGCATATGCGTGCCGGTGATGCGGGACCAGCCGGTCGACGCGTTATAAAGACAGTGCGAGCACACCGAACCGAGATTGATGTAGAGGAACAGGAAGGCCAGCGCGCTGAGCCAGCCGATCTGCATCTTGTTCATGTAGCCGAACATGTTGTCGGCTCCGAACGGATTCGCGTTCGGGGTCGCCAGTGCGGCCGTCATCACGCCGCCGACCAGCATGGCTACGATATTGGCGAACGGAAATGCGCTGAACGTCGCCCAGAACGAGGCTCCGGGCGTCTTGGCCCAGCGATTGAAGTCGGCCGTCACCGTTCCGGCATCGATGAACAGCGCGATCACCACGGTGAGTCCCACTCCCATCGACATGGTGGCGACACCATTGTTGCCCGCGTAGTTGTAAATCGCCGACCAGGTCGTCGTCGATGCCGCATGCCCCGCGACGAAGACACCGAGGATCACGAACAGCGGCGCCGAAATCATACCGATGTAGTGAAGCCCCCTGACGCCCACGAAGGTGATGCCGATATAGAGCAGTCCGGCGACCACCGTCATCGCCACATAGTTCAGGCTGTAGGTCGAGCTGATCAATGCACCGGTGATGCCCGTCTGCAC
>NZ_JBMDXE010000085.1:0-37060 GCF_048594845.1 Rhodopseudomonas sp.
CGCAAGCGGGGAGAGGTTGGGAGGCGATCAAGCCGCCTGAGTGAGCGAGGCCTTGGTGGTCTCGAACGCGTAGTCGAGCCACTGCGTCAGGGTCGCGACGTCGGCGGCTTCCACCGTCGCGCCGCACCAGATGCGCAGACCCGCCGGGGCGTCGCGATAGGCGCCGAGATCGTAGCCAGCACCTTCCTTCTCGACCACCGCGACCAGCTTCTTGGCGAAGTCGGCCTGGGCTTCGGCGGGAAGCGAAGTAATCGCCGGGTCCACCACCTTGAGGCAGACCGAGGTGTTGGAGCGGATCGCCGGATCGGCGGCCAGGAAGTCGGCCCACTTGGCCTTGGCCTGCCAGTCGGTCAACACCTTGGTGTTGGCGTCGGCGCGGGCGATCAGGCCCTTGAGGCCGCCCACCGACTTCGCCCAGTTGAGCGCGTCGATGTAGTCCTCGACGCAGAGCATCGACGGGGTGTTGATGGTCTCGCCCTGGAAGATACCCTCGATCAGCTTGCCGCCCTTGGTAAGGCGGAAGATCTTCGGCATCGGCCAGGTCGGCGTGTAGCTCTCGAGGCGGGCCACGGCGCGCGGGCTGAGGATCAGCATGCCGTGCGCGGCTTCGCCGCCGAGCGCCTTCTGCCAGGAGAAGGTGACGACATCGAGCTTCGGCCAGTCCAGCGGCTGCGCGAAGGCGGCCGAGGTGGCGTCGCAGATGGTCAGGCCTTCACGGTCGGCCTTGATCCAGTCGGCGTTCGGGACGCGCACGCCGGAGGTGGTGCCGTTCCAGGTAAACACGACGTCGGTGTTGCAATCGACCTTGGAGAGGTCGGGAATTTCGCCGTAACCAGCCTTGAGCTTCGTGACGTTGGGGAGCTTCAGCTCCTTGGTGATATCGCCGACCCAGCCGTCGCCGAACGATTCCCAAGCCAGCGTCGTGACCGGGCGCGGCCCGAGCAGCGACCACAGCGCCATTTCGACAGCGCCGGTATCAGAAGCGGGGACGATGCCGATCTTGTAGTCGGCGGGGACTTCAAGCACTTCGCGCGTCAGGTCGATCGCGAGCTTGAGCTTGGCCTTGCCGACCTTCGCGCGATGCGAGCGGCCGAGCGGGGCGTCCTTGAGATTTTCGGGGGACCAGCCGGGGCGCTTCGCGCAGGGGCCGGAGGAGAATTGCGGCGCATTCGGCCGCGAAGCGGGCTTCGCTACAGTCATAGTCTATCCTTCCAGATAGCTGCCTCTCGGTGGGGAGAGGTTTCCCGCCGCTGGGGATAGTCCTTTGAGCTCGAAAGTCAAGGAGATCGAACTCCGGGAGATGCCGGACACGGGCATGCCCAGCGCGAGCCGCCCGTCGCCCTCCTGCATCCCGGAGGAGCCGCGCGCGGCTGTGGCAAACTTGTGGCAACCGACTTCGCAGACCAGCCGCCTCCGGTCCCGGCCGATCGCCTGGTCCCCACGCAAAAGCGAGCGGTGATAACTCACCGCTCGCTCGGTCGCGTTGTTAGTTGTTACCGGCTGGCGCCAGTGCCGCTCGGGGCGCCGGCTGCACCGGACCCCGTAGTGGTGCCGGCGGCGGCGCCGCTGCTTGCCGACGATCCGGGAGGCGCCGTCACCGAACCGGCGTTCGACGCGCCACCAGGCGTCGATCCTTGCGACGCGGATTCGCCGCCTGCCTTGCTGGTTGAATTCAGCGTCGTCGTGCCGCTGCTGTTTTGGGCCGACGCGATCGCAGTGGAAGCCAGCAGCGCAGCCGCGATCATCGCGGACATTCCGAACTTGGATGACATTCGATACTCCTCCGGTTGTGTGCGGGACTAACCGTGGACTGTGAGCACCGTTCCGTTCGCGGCGACGGCAATGCCTGATATTGAAAGAGCTGTAACAGTGCGCCGCCACGCACGTAGCAGACGGCCGCTCCGCGGCCGCCTCGTCGCAGCAGACAATCGACTGTTACTTACCGACCGGCGCCGGGAAGCCAGGAGACGTCGTGCTGTCGCCCGGCAGCCCGCTGGGCGAGGCGCCGGTGCCGATGCTGCCCGGCGACGTCGTATTCGGCACGCCGGGCTGATTGATACCTGGGCTGTTGAGGTTCGATCCCGTGTTGGTTCCGGTGATGCCGGTTCCGGTGGCGGTGGTGCTGGAGCCGCCGGGCGCGGCACTGATGCCCGCCGTGCCGGGACTCTGCGCGCCGGTGGTCGGATCCACGGCAACGCCCGACGAGCCGGGCATTGTGGTCTGGGCATGAGCCGCGGACGCGGCGAGCAGCGCGGCGATCAAGGTCGTCTTGGATAGCAGGCGCATGGCTTGTCTCCCGTGTGAGACGGGACCAACCCAAGCCGGCAGCGGCCGTTCCTCTCGCCGGAGCAACCGCGATGTCGCGGCGCGGACGCAGCCGCGCCGCCGTCTGATCAAGCGACCTTGGCGATGAACTGCCGAACCTCGCTGCGCAAGGTCTCGACCTCCTGGGCGATCTTGCCCGACGCGTCGTTGACGCGCGAGGCAATGCGGCCGGTGTCGTCCGCGGCCTGACTAATCCCGGAGATGTTGCTCGACACTTCGCTGGTTCCGCTCGACGCCTGCTGCACGTTGCGGGCGATTTCCTGCGTCGCAGCGCCCTGCTGTTCCATGGCGGCCGCGATCGTGTTCGAGACTTCGCTGATCTCGCCGATCCGACGGCCGATCGCTTCCACCGCTTGCACCGACTGCTCGGTGATCTGCTGCACCTCGGCGATCGCCGCAGCGATTTCCTCGGTGGCCTTGGCGGTCTGGCTGGCCAGCGTCTTGACCTCGGATGCGACCACCGCGAAGCCCTTGCCGGACTCGCCGGCGCGGGCGGCCTCGATGGTCGCGTTGAGCGCCAGCAGGTTGGTCTGCGCCGCGACGGCGTTGATCAGCTTGATCACGTCGCCGATCCGCTGCGCGGCATCGGCGAGATTGCGGATCTTCTCGTTGGTCTGCTGGGCTTCTTCAACCGCGTGATGCGTGGCGGACGATGACAGAGTTACCTGCCGGGTGATCTCGACGATCGAGGCCGTCAGTTCCTCCGTCGCCGTCGCGACGCTCTGCACGTTGGCCGAGGCTTCCGAGGAGCCCGCCGCCACACCGCTCGACTGACGGCTGGTTTCTTCCGCGGCCGCTGCCATGGCGGAGGAGTCCGAACGCAGTTCCACCGCGGCGCCGGCCAGCACTTCGGCGACCCGATCCATGCTGGCTGCAAAGCCCTGCGCCTGCTGGGCGGTCTCGCGCACGCGCCGATCCATCGAATCGGTGCCGCTGTTGATGACATCGGCGGCGTTGCGGAACGAGCCCGGCAGGCCGCGCGTCAGCACTTTGCGGAAGCACTTGCCGTGCGAGGCATATTCCATCGACGCCGACGCTTCGCGGATGAAGGCATCGACAATGTCGAGCGCGTCGTTGATGCCGGCCTGGGCCCGGCCGATCTCGCCGCCATCGCGGCGGCCCATCACGCGGCCCTCGAGATCGCCGCGCTTGGCACTTTCGCAAACCTCCGCGATCTCGCGGACGGCGGACGAAGCCCGCCACGTCAACCAGATCGCCGCGCCGATCAGCAGCAGGGCCGGCAACATCGCCAGCGCATCCGGCAGCAGCCCCAACGGGCCGAAGGCGAGGTGAAGCCCACCGAGGGCCGCGGTCGCGACCAGCGCGCCGAACAGGGCGATCAGCGCCTTAGACAGAGAAGATGAATTCATCATAGCCCAAACCCTGCTTCTTCAGCATGTCCGTCAGCATCTCGTAGCCGCTCATCATGCCGTCCTTGGCATTGCGATGGCGGTTCTCTTCCTCGCGAATCTGCGCATAGAGCGGTTCGATCTTGGCGAGCTGGGCGCCCGTCGGCTTGCGGCGGTTGGAATGGAAGCCGAGCACGTTGCGCTGCGCATCGAGCGTCGGCGTGACGTGGGCGAACACCCAATAATGGTCGCCGTCGCGCGCCATGTTCACCACATAGGCGAAGATCTCCTTCTTCGCCTGAATGGTGTCCCACAGCAGCTTGAAGATGGTGCGCGGCATGTCCGGGTGGCGGATCATGCTGTGCGGCGCCCCGATCACCTCGCCGCGCGGATACTTCGACAGCCTGATGAAGACGTCGTTGGCGTAGGTGATGTGACCTTTGAGATTAGTCTTCGAAACAATCAGTTCTTCCTCGCCGAACGGGCATTCGACGCCCGTCGGCCTGACCTGCGGCCTGGCCATGTAGAATTTCCTCGTGCTGAGCGAGGGCAGCGGCCCTCACGGCGGGGGTTATCCTTCCCGTATATTCAACACGCTCAACCTGACTGCTGCGACTTACCGCGGTCTTAAAGTCGCACTCGGTAAATTTACCAGTATTGATCGAAATGACTTCGCGATCGAACGCCACCGCTACAAAGAGCGCCGAACTAACACATGTATTTCCGGCCCCACTGCTGATCATCGACGGATGAGTCGGCTTCAAGAGCGTCGCTGATCGGAAGTTGATTCGGCTGCGGCTGAGCAGTTTTGACCGCAGGATCATATCGCAACGCGATCATTGAAACCGGATCGTCATTCCGACATGACTGGGCGTAAATCCGAGCCGCGCGTAGAAGCGCTGGGCATCGACGCGGCTGTTGTGCGTGAACAGTTCGACCAGTCGGCAGCCCTGCTGCCGCGCCTCCGCGAGCGCCCATCCCACCATCAGCTCACCAATGCCGCGGCTGCGGCAGTCGGCGGCAACGCGCACATCTTCGATCAGTCCGCGCGAGGAGCCCTGCGAACTCAGCCCGGGCAGCACTGCGAGTTGAAGACAGCCGACCACGCGGCCGGACTTATCTTCGGCCACGATCATCTGGATCTGCGGCGCGGCCGCCATCGCATCGAACGCCGCGTAGTACGATTGGGGTAACGGATCTTCGATCCGCTCGCGACCCCGACCGAGAGGGTCGTCGGCGAGCATCGCTACGATGGCGGAAACATCCTCGCGCCGCGCCGGGCGCAGCGCGATTTTGTCTTTGTAATCCACGCTCACGCCACGCCGCCGATCGGCGCCAGGCCGAGCGCGCGCTCGACATCGCTGATCCAGCGCACCACAGCCGGATAATCGCGGAGCGCAAAACCGCCCTCGGGCGCGAGCCGCGTATAGGCGAGCAAGGCCACGTCAGCCAGCGTGCAGCACTCGCCGACCAGATACCTTGAGCCGGCGAGATGCCGCTCCATCAAGGTCAGCGCCGCGTGGCCGCGCTTGACGCGATCCGGGTCGAGCTCGGAGGCCGGCCTGCCAAGATAGACCATCTGATAACGGCACACCGCGATGTAGGGCTCGTGGCTGTATTGCTCCCAGAACAGCCACTCATCCATCTTGGCCGCCGCATAAGGATCGTCAGGAATGAGATCACTGCCGCGCGCCAGATAGCGGATGATCGCGTTGGACTGTGCCAGTGCGCGGCCATCCCCCAGCACCACGACCGGGACCTGCCCGGCCGGATTGAGCGCCAGAAATTCCGGCGTCCGCGTCTCGCCTTTCAGGGTATCGACCGCGACCCATTGATAAGGCAGCGACAGCGCATCGCACACCCACTTCACCTTCAGGCAATTGCCCGAGTTGAGATCGCCGTAAATCAGCATCGCGTCGTCCATCGTCGCGGCTCCCATCGATCAGGCGCCGGCAGCGACGTCAGCCTGCAAACCGCCGGTCAGAACTTGTAACCGAGGCCGCCCCGCACGGTCGACACCGCCGTGTTGATCGGCGCCGCGAATTTCTGGTACTCCCACTCGGCGCGCAGGAACAGTCCGCGATACAGCATCATGTCCATGCCGAGACCGGCCGAATAGCCGTAGATGAAGTGGCTGTTCATCTGCTCGGTCTTGTTATAGGCGAAGTTGATGGTCTGGAAGCCGGGCGCGGCGTTTGCATTAACGGCGGTGCCGGAGATCGACGCCGACCTGATGATGTCCGCCTGCCCCAGCGCGACGCCGCCGAAAGCATACGGCAGGAAGCTGCCGATCGCCCAGCCGGCACGGCCGCGGATCGAGCCGACATCCGTGACCTGCATATTGGCGCTCGCCCTGTAGGTCACGCCGTTGGTGTAGCCGTCGGACGTGGTGAAGCTGCGCCCCATCGCACCCGAGTCCGAGCCGCCGAAATTGCCGTGCATGTAGTTGGCTTCGAGGCCGAGGATCACATCGTCCCATTGCCAATTGTAACCAACGAAGCCGCCGTAGCCGCTGCCTTGCGCCGAGCGCTTGCCGAGCACGGGCCACTGCGACACCTGGTATTCGTTCTCGATCGTGGTCAACGCCATCATGCGCGACGCGATATTGGACGTCGAATTTGTGAAGTCCATGTCGGACGTGCCGTAGCCGCCCTGACCACCGACGTAGAAGCCCTGCCAGTTGACGACGCCGGGGGGCGTATCCACCACCGCGCCGCGTAGCGCGCCGAACTCCGGCATATCGGCCGCGTGGGCGCCCTGCGCCGCCGCCACGACCATCGCCGCTGCTACCAGAACTCCACGCATCGCAACGCTCCTCGACCAAACCGGTACGTCGCAATCATCGCGTGTTAACCTTAATCAATCCTTGTCGCCCACCCCATTTGGCAAAACAAAACGGCGCGGGAAGCTCCCGCGCCGTTAAGATTCGTAAACGTTTTGAGGCCGATCAGCCCTTGCGCATCAAGGGCGGCGGCGGCGCGTAGACCGGGCCGGAGTCGATGTTCCAGCGCACGCCGAGCTTCACGTCGTGCGAGGTGATATCCTTGAACTTGAAGGTGTTGTTGGTGGTGGCGCCGGTGAAGTCGGAGAGCACGCCGGTGTAGCCGTCGCCGAGGTTGAGGTAGCTGTAGGCCAGTTCGAGGGTCAGGTTCGGATTGACCTTGTAGGCGAGACCCGTGTGCAGCGCCCACGCCAGATTCCACTTCGAGGCCGTCGGCGCGCTGGCGAAGCTGGTGGTCGAGAACGGCAGGTTGTTGATGCCGGTATCGGTGAAATTCGCCATCGTCACTCGCGCGGCACCGACGCCGGCGCCGATGAACGGCGTCACACACCACCAGGTGCCGAGATCGACGTAGCCGTTGGCCATCACCAGCCATTCCGACTTGCTGGCGCCGTAGTTATCGATGCCGTTATAGGGCGTACCGAAGGACGTGCCGGTGAACCGGTCGGTGCCCTTGAAGTTCGAATTGCCGCGATACTGACCGACGAGGTCGGCGCGGAACCAGCTGTTGAACTGATAGCCGACGCCGAGACCGTAGATGCCGGCGGCATCGAACGAGGTCTGCTGGTCGAACGAGGTGAGCTGCGAATAGGCCGAGTCGCGGCCGTAGCGTAGATCCTTGACCTTCTGGTTGCTGAAACCGATGTCGCCGCGCAGGTACCAACCTCCGAAATCCTCAGCCGGGGGCGGCGCATAGGCGGGCGGCGGGGCAATCGGCATATCTGCCGCCATCGCGGTCGAGGCAATCAGCGAAGCCGCGCCGGCGGCCATCATTATCTTCACGCTACGCATTGGCTTCGTCCTTTGGTCCAATGATCAACCGAAGGCCCCACTCCGGTGAGCCTTTGACCAAAACGATGCCAGCAATTCCTTAAGCGCCACTTAACCCTAATTTTTAAGGTTGATATTTGGTGACGTCGCGGCGCGTCGCACTAACGATTGCCGCCGACGGCGCGCCAGCCCGGATTGCTAACCAATCGTTACCAACCCAATTTCATCCGACGCATGGAACCCGGCATTGGCGGCGCCCTGCTACTCCGGCGTCGAATCTGAGCTGAGGAGGCCGATCGAAGATGGAGACGGTCAAAATCAGCTGCGGACTTTCCACGCGTCCTGCCCGGCCTTGTGCCGCGCACCCATGCTTTCAGAAAGCGGATGTTTGTGATCAACATTCGTTTCAAGCTGAGCATCCTTCGCGCGCAGGTAGGGGAATCTTGGCCAGACCCTTCTCCTCCTCACTAAGTTTGCCCGGCACAAGCTATCGCGTCCTAGACAAACCGGAATGGAAGCGCATCAGTGGATAACAATGCAGGCGTGACCAACGTCGATCACATTGGGTTTGCCGTTTCATCTCTTGAAGAGGCTGTCCGGTTCTGGACGGAGGCGCTTGGGTTCACGCTCGAACGACAGGCGGAGATGGGAGGGGATTTCCTGCATCAGGTCACCGGCGTCGATGATCCGAATGTGCGAACGGCGATCGTGAAGGCTCCGGACGGATTCATCGTCGAGTTGCTGCAATACTCCAAAGGTCTTCGGAATGGGCAGGCGCCGGAAAGCGCGGGTGCGATCGGCGCCGCCCACCTGGCTCTGACCGTCCGGAATATCCATGCGGCCATCACCCGGGTCGAGGCCGCCGGATGGAAGGCCAAGGGCAACCCGCTGCCGATTCCGGGAGGTCCAAGAAAGGGAACGCTGACCGCCTACGTCTCGGGTCCCGACCATATTACGATCGAATTCATGCAGCCCGCTGCACCGTGACAGGACGGGCAGAGCCCAAATATCGGCGCTACTCACGGGACTGACAGCAAACGCCTGCGTCCCCAACCCGGTGAAGGACCGTGATCCCGACCTGCCTCAGCGGACGCTGGTCAAGTCATTCTGCGATGCCCCCGTGGGCCTCGAAGCATCGGCCGCAATCACCGTCTCCGCATCCTTCGAGGCGAGCTACCCGCGCCGCTCGGGATGACGACTTCGTACCTCGGAAAACGCGCCGCTTCCATCGATGAAGCGCTCTAATGCGCGTGGCGCGGCATCTTCGGCAGCAGCACCGCGAGCAGGCCCAGGATCGGCAGGAACGAGCAGATCTGGTACACGAAGTCGATGCCGTAGTGGTCGGCCACCTCGCCGAGCGCCGCCGCACCGAGGCCGCCGATGCCGAAGGCGAAGCCGAAGAACACGCCCGAGATCATGCCGAACCGATGCGGCATCAGCTCCTGCGCGAACACGATGATGGCGGGCGTCGCCGAGGCAAGGATGAAGCCGATGAACACGGTGAGCACCGCGCTGGCGTACAGCCCGGCGTAAGGCAGCGCCAGCGTGAACGGCAGAATGCCGAGGATCGAGAACCAGATCACGTAGCGCCGGCCGAACCTGTCGCCGAGCGGGCCGCCGAAGAACACCCCGGCCGCGGTGGCGGCGAGGAAGATGAACAGGAACATCTGCGCGGTCTGGGTCGAGACGTGGAATTTCCCGATCAGATAGAACGTGTAGTAACTCGACAGGCTCGACAGATAGAGCTGCTTGGAGAACAGCAGCGCCACCAGCACGACCAGTGCGACCATCACCCTGCGCCGGCCGGGCGCATGCGGATGCGGGCTCACCACCATCTTCTTCTTGCCGGCGACCTGCGGCTTGTACCACACGCCGATCCGCCACAGCACCAGGATGGCGACGAAAGCGATCGACGAGAACCAGGCGATCGAAGGCTGGCCGAACGGCACGACGATCAACGCCGCCAGCACCGGGCCGAGCGCGGTGCCGGCATTGCCGCCGACCTGAAACACCGACTGCGCCATGCCGTGCCGCCCGCCGGAGGCGAGCCGCGCGATCCGCGCCGACTCCGGGTGAAACACTGCGGAGCCGAGGCCGATCATCGCCGCGGCAATCAGGATCACCGCGTAGGAGTGCGCCACGCTGAGCAGCAGCAGGCCCAGGAAGGTCGAGCCCATGCCGATCGCCAGCGAGAACGGCTGCGCCTTCTTGTCGGTCATGTACCCGACCACCGGCTGCAGCAGCGAGGCGGTGAACTGAAACGCCAGCGTGATCATGCCGATCTGGCCGAAATCCAGCGCGTAGTTCGCCTTCAGGATCGGATACACCGACGGAATCAGCGACTGCATCGTGTCGTTGAGGAAATGCGAGAAGCTGATGCCGCCGAGCACGACATAGGCCGGCCCCGTGGCCGACGGCGCTGCCGGCTTGGTGAGCTCTGGCAGCGGCGGCTCGGCGGGAGTGACCGGAGCGGCGATATCCGCGTCGACGACAGGCTTGTTCACGGCGTTTCCTGAAAGATTCTTGCCGCGCCGGTCGGTCCCGGGGCAGCCACAACGAAAGACGGCCGGCATCGGTGCCGGCCGTTTCCAAATTAGTCCCTATCGCCGTGGCTTGGTAGCGACAAATCGCGATGGCAGCGATGCACGCTGCGGCGCAACTACGCGCCGCAGACTACGCGGCTGCCGCGGCTGCGCTTCCCACCGCGTCGACGATGGTGTCGACGACGTCCTCGACCAGTTCGCGGTCGTCGCCCTCGCCCATCACACGTATCACCGGCTCGGTGCCCGACGCCCGGATCAGCAGCCGGCCGTGGCCGTTGAGCCGCTTCTCGGCGTCGCTGATCGTCGCCTGCACGCGCGCGTCGTCGAGCGGACGGCCCGACCGATAGCGCACGTTCTTGAGAATCTGCGGCAGCGGATCGAAGCGATGGCAGACTTCCGACACCGGGCGGCGCAGTTTCTGCACCACCGCCAGCACCTGCAGCGCAGCGACGAAGCCGTCGCCCGTGGTGTTGTAGTCGGACAGGATGATGTGGCCCGAAGCCTCGCCACCGACGTTGTAGCCGCCCTTCAGCATCGCCTCGAGCACGTAGCGGTCGCCGACCGCGGTGCGCACCAGCTCGATGCCCTCGGCGGCGAGGAAGCGTTCGAGCCCCAGATTCGACATCACGGTCGCCGCGATGCCCGGCTTGGCGAGCCGGCCGTCTTCCTTCCAGCTGTGCGCGATCACCGCCAGCAGCTGATCGCCGTCGACCACGTGGCCGCGTTCGTCGACCATGATGACGCGGTCGGCGTCACCGTCGAGCGCGATGCCGATGTCGGCGCGCATCTCGCGGACCTTGCGGCACAGCGCTTCAGGAGACGTCGAGCCGCATTCCTTGTTGATGTTGAATCCGTCCGGCTCGACACCCATCGCGATCACGTCGGCGCCGAGCTCCCACAGCGCCTCGGGCACCACCTTGTAGGCGGCGCCATTGGCGCAATCGACCACGACGCGCAGCCCGTCGAGCGACAGGTCGCGCGGCAGCGTGCGCTTGGCGAATTCGATGTAGCGGTCGCGGACGCCGTCGATGCGGCGGGCACGGCCGAGGCCGGCGCTCTCCGACAGCTTCTTGTCGAGCGACTCGTCGAGCAGTTGCTCGATCTGCTTTTCGACGTCGTCGCTGAGCTTGAAGCCGAGCGGGCCGAACAGCTTGATGCCGTTGTCCTCGAACATATTGTGCGATGCAGAAATCATCACCCCGAGATCGGCGCGCATCGACTTGGTCAGCATCGCGACTGCGGGCGTCGGCATCGGTCCGACCAGCATCACGTCCATGCCGACCGAGGTGAAGCCGGCCACCATAGCGTTCTCGATCATGTAGCCGGACAGCCTCGTGTCCTTGCCGATGACGACGCGATGGCGATGGTCGCCGCGCTGAAACACCAGCCCCGCCGCCTGCCCGACCTTCAAAGCGAGCTCCGGCGTGATCAGGCCATTGGCGCGGCCCCGGATCCCGTCCGTCCCGAAATATTTGCGGCTCATCAAAATCCCCCGCCCGGCCACGCTCCGGCGTCCGAAGACCAGGTATCCGGTCAGCGCCGCGTGGCGAAACCCCGCTTATAGGACCAATTTAGCGGTCGGCCCTTCAAAAAATATAAAGAAAAATTACGCGCCGCGGACCCGGGGACCGCGGCGCAAGCTGTTGAAAACCATGGATTTCATGCCTCGGCAAAGCACGAGGTCGGGTTCCCTAGCCCTTGCGCTTGCTGTCGCCATCCGGCTTCGAGGGCGCCGGCTGGGTCACGCTCACCGGGTCCGAGCCCGGAAAGGAATCCTCCAGCCCCTCGTCGAGCTGCTTCTCGAGGTCCTTGTCCTTGGACTTGTTGGCGGAGTGATCCGTCTTCTCAGTCATCGCCTGCTCCTGAATGTGTTGCTCGACCGGTGCAACGCATGGGAACCGGGGCTGTTCCCGCGACCGCCCGGCGCACGCCCAGGCCCCGCGCGGAGACATGTCGCACCTCGCTGCGGCGTGCTACAGGACGCCACGCGCCGAAAAAACCGACCGGGGACGGGCAACGTTCATGAAATACATCACCTGCATCGAGGACCTTCGCCAGATTCACAAGCGCAAGGTGCCGAAGATGTTCTTCGACTACGTCGATCACGGCTCCTATGCGGAGGAGACGCTCCGGGCCAATGTCGACGACCTCAAGCGAATCAAATTCCGCCAGCGCATCCTGGTCGACATCTCCAAGCGTGACCTGTCGACCACCATCCTGGGCGACAAATACGCGATGCCGCTGATCCTGGCGCCCGTCGGCTCGACCGGCATGCAGTATGGCGACGGCGAGATCCACGCCTGCCGCGCCGCGCACGCCGCCGGCATTCCCTACACGCTGTCGACGATGTCGATCTGCTCGATCGAGGACGTCGCTGCCAATGTCGAGAAGCCGTTCTGGTTTCAGCTCTATGTGATGCGCGACCGCGGCTTCGTCAAAGCGCTGATCGAGCGCGCGATCGCGGCCAAGTGCAGTGCGCTGGTTCTCACCGTCGACCTTCAGGTGATCGGTCAGCGCCATCAGGACATCAAGAACGGCATGACGGTGCCGCCGGAAATCTTCCGGCCGAAGAACCTGATCGACATCGCCACCAAGCCCGGCTGGGTGAAGGGCATCCTCGGCGCCAAGCAGCGCAACTTCGGCAACATCGCCGGCCATCTGCCGGGCTCGAAGGATCTGGAGTCGGTGTCGGCTTGGGTCGCGTCGCAATTCGATCCGGCGCTGAACTGGAAGGACATCGACTGGATCCGCTCGATCTGGCCGGGCAAGCTGATCATCAAGGGCATCCTCGATGTCGAGGACGCGCGCGAGGCCGTCAAGGTCGGCGCCGAGGCGCTGGTGGTGTCGAACCACGGCGGCCGCCAGCTCGACGGCGCGCCGTCGTCGATCGAGGTGCTGCCGGAGATCGTCCACACTGTCGGCTCGCATATCGAGGTGATGTTCGACGGCGGCATCCGCTCCGGCCAGGACGTGATGCGGGCGCTGGCGCTCGGCGCCAAGAGCTGCATGATCGGCCGCGCCTACATCTACGGCCTCGGCGCGTTCGGCGGCCCGGGTGTGGCGAAGGCGATCGACATCATCGGCCGTGAGCTGTCGACCACCATGGGCCTGTGCGGCGTCAACGCCATCAACCAGATCGACGAGAAGGTGCTGGCGGACTAATCGCGCGCTAACCTCTCCCCGCGTCATTGCGAGCATAGCGAAGCAATCCAGCCGAGTGCACGGCGCTGGATTGCTTCGTCGGCTCCGCCTCCTCGCAATGACGGGGAGAAGACAACTACAAGCAACAAGAACAACAAAACAGGAGGACACCGATGACGGAAACGAAGCGCGCCACAGAGACTGCGTCCAGCGAAGTGCTCTACGCCGTCGAGGATCACATCGCCACCATCACGCTGAACGCGCCGCAGCGGATGAATACGATCTCCGGCCCGATGCTCAACGAGTTGGCGGCGCTGCTGATCAAGGCCAACCAGGACGCGGACGTCCGCTGCGTCATCCTCACCGGCAATGGCCGCGCGTTCTGCGCCGGGCTTGATCTCACCAAGGAGCGCAACGACGAGGGGCTCAGCGCGGCGTCGTCGCCGACCACGCTCGACCTGCGCAACACCCCGCCGACCGTGCTGCAGGGCATGGACAAGCCGACGATCTGCGCCGTCAATGGCGGCGCCGCCGGCTACGGCATGGACACGGCGCTCGGCTGCGACATCCGCATCATGGCGGAATCGGCCAAGCTGGCCGCCGCGTTCGTCAAACGCGGCGTGGTGCCGGAGAGCGGCGGCACCTGGTTTCTGCCGCGGATGATCGGCTGGGCCAAGGCATCCGAGCTGATCTTCACGGGCCGCACGCTGAGCGCGCGCGAGTGCCTCGACTGGGGGCTGGCCAACGAAGTCGTCCCGGATGCCGAGCTGATGGGCCGCGCCCGCGCCGTGGCGAAGGAGATCGCCGGCAACGCGCCACTCGCCGTGCAGGCCGCCAAGCGGATGATGCGGATCGGCCTCAACGAGACCTTCCCCGACCACGTCCATCACGTGTACTTGCAGCTGCTGCCGCTGTTCAAGACGCAGGACATGAAGGAAGGCATCGCCGCCTTCATGGAAAAGCGCGAGGCGAAGTTCGTCGGCCGGTAGAGCGCTTTCTCGACGGAGCGAAGCGACAGTGTCATTCTCTACGTCATGGCCGGCTCGTGCCGGTCCATGACGACTAAATCAGCTCGACAGACGTCGCAGCGGAGAGCCCGATGTTCGAAACCGTGACGACGCTGCTGGATTGGCTCGGCATCGTCGTGTTCGCGGTGACCGGAGCGCTGGTGGCGTCGCGCAAGGAGATGGACATCGTCGGCTTCGCGATGCTCGGCACCGCGACCGGCATCGGCGGCGGCACGCTGCGCGACGTGCTGCTCGATCAGCCGGTGTTCTGGTTGCACGAGCCCGGCTATCTGATCGCCTGCGTGCTGGTATCGTGCGTGGTGTTCTTCACCGCTCATGTTCCGCATTCGCGCTACCAGGCGCTGCTCTGGCTCGACGCGGTCGGGATGGCGCTGTTCGCGGTGAGCGGCGCCGAGCGCGCCGCGCTGGCGGGGGCAAACGGCATCGTCGCGGTGGCGATGGGCGTCGTCACCGCGACCTTCGGCGGCATCCTTCGCGATCTACTCGGCGGCGAAAGCCCGGTGATCCTCAGCCGCGAGATCTACGTCACGGCGGCCCTGCTGGGCGCCGCGACGTTCGTGGTGTTGATGAGCCTGGGCGCACCGAGCGAACTCAGCACCGGCGCCGGCTTTGCGCTCGCGCTGCTGATCCGGGCGGCGGCGCTGTGGCGCGGCTGGTCGCTGCCGCGCTACCGACCGCGGCCGGGCCAAGGTGACAATTAGCTTGCGTCATCGACTCATTGAAGCGTTACGGCCCAGCCCGAGGCACTGCATCCTCATCCTGAGGAGCCCGGCGAAGCCGGGCGTCTCGAAGGATGGGGCAACACATTCCCTGCGGCTCATGGTTCGAGACGGCGCTTCGCGCCTCCTCACCATGAGGGCTTGCCTATTGCAGCTTACATTGGCGGCGTGATGCCGCCCTGGCCGACAGCGATGCGGCTGGTCTGGAACGAACCGTCCGGCAGCGTCTTGCCGAACGCGATGATCTTGGCGCCCAGCTTGAGATCGGACTTCTGGGCCGGTCCGTAGGTGACGATCTGGGTCTTCGGCGTGACGGTGATGACCTTCTCGCCGCCTTTGTACTTCACCTTGACGGTGTTGCCGTCGTTGCTGGTGACAGACTGATCCACGGTGGCGTTGGTCATCGTGCTGTTCGGTCCGAGGTCCCAGGCGCGCGAGCCTTCGCCGGTGCCGCGCATCGATTCCGGGAAGATGTGGATCTCGACTGCGTTGTGCGCCCCGTTCGGGCCCGGCACCGTCGTGGCACCAACGAACGCGCCGGGCTTCACCTCCGACAACGAGCTCGGCAAGATGCCGGCGACGCGCAGATCCGGCTGCAACTGCAATTTCACATCCTGGCCGCTGCGCGACTTCACCGCGATGCTGTCGCCATCGACGCGCTCGATCTCACCGCGCACCTTGGTGGGCGTCGGCGATTGCTGGGCCAAGGCAGTGGAAACGGACAGTCCGAGCACGGCTGCAGCGACGAGCGGACGGGTGACAGACAAACGAAACGACATCGACGAGTTCTCCAGCGAAGCCCCGTGATGCAAATGCCGTAGGTCGCCGGCTATTCAGTCACGTATGCGCGAGCAGATCGGCCTCGACCAATTCGCGCAGCTCGGCGGTGACGTGCGGCCGCGCGCCGAACCACAATTCGAAGCCGCGCACCGCCTGATGCAGCAGCATGCCGAGCCCGTCCGCCGTGCGCAGGCCGCGGCCGCGGGCTTCGGCGAGCAGCTCGGTCTGCAGCGGCACATAGACGAGATCGGCAACGACCGCATCGGCCTGCAGCGGCTCGAGATCGAGATCGAGCGACGGCTGGCCCTTCATGCCGAGCGAGGTGGTGTTGACCAGCAGCCCGGCGCCCGGCAGCGCCGCTGCCGCCTCGGTCCAGGCGATCGGCACCACGCGGTCGCCGAACAGACCGGCGAGCGCCTGCGCGCGATCGATGGAGCGATTGGCGAGCGCGATGCGCTTGATACCGCGCTCCAACAGGCCGAACAGCACCGCGCGGGACGAGCCGCCGGCGCCCAGCACCAGCGCCTGCTCGGCACGATCCCAGCCGGGCGCGCTGGCGTCGAGATTGGCGATGAAGCCTTCGACATCGGTATTGGTCGAGCGCAGCACGTCGCCGTCGTAATACAGCGTGTTGGCGGCACCGACCGCGCGGGCGCGCTCGTCGGGCTGCGTCAATTGCAGCGCGCGTTCCTTGTGCGGGATGGTGACGTTGGCGCCGCTGTAGCCGTGCGTCCGAAGGTTGAGCACAAATTCAGCGAAGCCTTCGGGCGGCACCGACTCGATCGAATAGCCGCCCGGAATGCCGAGCGTGCGCAGCCAGTAATGATGGATCAGCGGCGAGCGGGAATGCGCGGCTGGCCAGCCGATCAGGCAGGCGGCGGTGTGGCCCTCGCCGGGATGGACCGGGGCGCTCATGGCTCGTCCCTCGCCGGTTGCGGCGCCGCCTGGCGCAGCCGCACGCCGCGGCCGCCGTCCTCGCTGCGGGCGTGCTCGCCGATCAACTCGACGCCGGCGCGATTGAGGGCGTCGACCACCCGGGTCAGCGACTCGACGATGCCGCGGACGTTGCCGCCGCTGGCTTCCATCCGCTGGATGGTCGGCACCGACACGCCGGCGAGCTTCGCCAGCTCACGCTGGTCGATCCCGAGCAGCGCCCGCGCCGCACGCATTTGAGCCGAAGTGATCAAGCGAGCCTTCCAATTCCGGTCCGCCTATCGGCTACAGCAAATATGAAACGGCTTCAATGATGCTTGGCACATCATTGAAGCCGTTTCGTCTCTAACGACGGTCGGTCAGGCGGCAACCTGGCGGTGCGCCGCGATGATCTGGTCGGCGGTCCGCCCGGACACCTCGGCCATGTGGTCGAAGCTGCGGGTGAAGCTGCCGGCGCCGGCGGTGGCCGAGCGCAGCTCGACGATCAGGTCGCCGATCTCGGCCTCAGGCATGGTGGCCCGCACCACGTCCCAGCCAGACCAGCCGTCGCGGGTGTCGAAGCCGAGGATCTGGCCCCGCCGCCCGGACAGGATGGCGTTGACCTTGGCGGTGGCTTCGGTCGGGCAGACGATCTCGACATTGTGGATCGGCTCCAGCAGCACCGGCTGACACTGCGGCAGCGCCTCGGTAATGCCGATCCGCGCCGCGGTGCGGAACGCCTGATCGGAGGAGTCGACGCTGTGATACGAGCCGTCGGTCAGCGTGACATGGACGTCGACCACCGGGAAGCCGAGCGGCCCCATCCGCAGCGCGTCGGCCGCGCCCTCCTCGACCGCGCCGATGTAGTTGCGCGGCACCGCGCCGCCCACCACCCTCTCGGCGAATACGAAGCCATCACCACGCGGCAGCGGCTTGATGTCGAGCACGACATCGCCGAACTGGCCGTGGCCGCCCGACTGCTTCTTGTGCCGGCCGCGCTGGGTGACGGATTTGCGGATGGTCTCGCGATAGCCGATCGCCGGCGGATGCGATTTGACGCTGACGCCGTAGCGGTCCTTGAGCCGCTCCAGCGCCACGCGCAGATGCATCTCGCCCTGCCCCCAAAGCACGATATCGTGGGTCTGCGGATCGTGGATCACGGTGAGCGACGGGTCTTCCTCGGCGAGACGCTGCAGCGACTGGCCGAGCTTGACGTCGTCCTTGCGGTCGGCGGCGGCGAGCGCCATCGCCAGCACCGGCGGGGCGGCGGCGATCTCGACCAGCGCCGACGGCGCGGTCTTGCCGTTACCGAAGGTGTCACCGGTCTTGATGCTATCGAGCTTGCCGAGCGCGACGACGTCGCCGGCCGTGGCGGAAGGACGCTTACTATCATGTCCGCCACCCACCGCCTGAATGCCCGAGACGCGCGCCGACTCGCCGGCCGCCGACAATACGTTGTCGCCGTCGTTGAGCGTGCCGGTGAACACGCGGGCGAGCGACAGCTTGCCGCCGTGCTGCAGGTGATTAGTCTTGAACACGTAGCCGACCGCCTCCTTGGCGGAGGCGACACCGAGGCGCGCCGCGGTCTCGGCGATATCGGGCGCTTCGTGGCGCAGCGCTTTAAGCAGACGCATCACGCCGTTCTCGCGCAATGCCGAGCCGAGTAGCACCGGGCAGATCAGGCCTTCGCGCAGCTCGCGCGCCAGATCGTCGAACACTGCGTCGCGCGGCGGCGGAATGTCTTCGAGCAACTGCTCCATCAGCGAGTCGTCGTGATCGGCGAGCTTCTCCAGCATCGAGAAGCGTGCTTCCTTCTCGCGATCGAGATCACCGCCTTCGAGCGCGATGACTTCGGATGGTTTGTGCTCGCGATAGACGAAGGCGCGCTCCAGCGCGAGGTCGACATAGCCGGCGATCAGTTCGCCGTTCCAGATCGGGATCTGGCGCAGCACCAGCGGAATACGCGACGCCGGCTGCAGGCTGTCGAGCACTTCGCGAATACGCTTGTTGGCGCGATCGATCTTGTTGAGGAACAGAAAGCGCGGAATGCCGAGGTCTTCGAGTTCGCGCAGGATCAGCTGCAACTGCGGCAGCTTGCGCTCGTCGGCTTCACACACCACGATCGCGGCGTCGACGGCGGGCAGCGCCGCGCGCATGTCGTGCGCGAATTCGACGGAGCCGGGACAATCGAGGAAGGTGTAGGTCTCTCCCATGAACTGCGTGGTGACCGCAGTGAGGCCGAGCCCCATCTTGTGATGCCGCGCCTCCGGGCTGGCATCGCCCACCGAGGTGCCGGCATCGACCGAACCGGCACGCGGCACGGCGCCGGTACGGGCCAGGATCGCTTCGAGTAGTGTGGTTTTTCCGCTTTGGAATGGGCCCACCAGTGCGATGCACCGGGGACCACGGGGACTTCTGACGTCTTGTCCCATCGCCGCCTCCTTCTTCTGGAGCTCGGCCCGTGATTGGGTCGGCAAGACGAGATGCTTCCGCAATGAACGACGCTTGGCAAGCGCGAAAAATTACGATGTCTCTACGACCGGCTTGAGCAGGATCAAGGACAGCATCAAATCATCGCTGCGGCGCACGCACGTTGCGCCGCAGCGATGCGATTAGTTAGCGACCCGGCCGCAGCTCGAGTTCCTGCAGGCCGACCGCCACGTTGACGCCGGTCTGGCCCTGCAGGCTGAGCGGCTGCAGCGCGATCGAATTCGACGAACCACCGACCAGGACGTTTGCGCCGGCGCCGACGCCGATCGCGGCCGAGCCCTGCGCGCCCGCGTAGTTGCCGGCGAGGTCGCCGGGACCGAAGCGCTCGACCGGCGCGAACACGCCCCAGGCGAGCGCGGTCTGCTCGGTCAGGCCGATGTCGAGGCCGACCTTGCGGATGGTGGCGACGTAAGGCGTATCCGGACGGCCGTTGACGTGCAGCACGCAACCCAGATTGGTGACCGAGCCGACGATGAAGCCCATGCTGGCACCACCGCGGCACTCGAGCACGCCGACTTGCACGCGGCTCTGGGCGTGGGCGGCGCTGGCGATCAGGGTGGCGGCGGCACCGAGCAGAAGCGATAAGCGGCGCATATGGTTTTCTCCGGTTCGACGTGATGCAGATAGTTTGCGGATAGTTCGCAGATATTTCGAGGCCCGACCGATGCCGCAGATCGTCGCGATCCGGCCGGTGCGCCGCTGCATGCGAAGCAGTTCGCATCTAGTCACAGCGCCGGTGAATCTTCAATGACAGTTCCCGATCGTCCAAAACGCGCAGCACCAAAACAAAAGGGCCCGCACGAGGCGGGCCCTTCGTCACATCGCTGTCGTGCAGCGATGATCAGCGGTGGTGGCGATGGTGACGCTTGTGCTTGCGATACTTGCGCGGCATCTCGACGGCGCGCAGCTGCACATCGACGATACCCGCGGTCGCGTTGAGGCCGGTCTGGCCCTGCAGGCTGAGCGGCTGCAGCGCATACGCATTGCCCGAGCCACCGATCAGCAGGTTGCCGCCGAAGCCGACGCCGAACGAGGCGTTGGCGCCGACGCCGCCGAAGCTGCCGGCGAGGTCACCGCGACCGATCTGACGGGTCGGGGCATAGACGGCCCAGGCGAGGCCGGTGTTCTGGGTAAAGCCGAGGTCGACGCCAATACGCTGCACCGTGGCGACGTAGGGCTCCGGCCGACGGCCGTCGGTCTTGAACACGCATTCCAGCTGAGTGGTCGAGCCGACGACGTAGCCGACGTTCGGGCCACCGGCGCATTCGATCACGCCGACCTGCACCCGCTCCTGCGCGCTTGCGCTGGCAACGGTTGCGACGAGCGCGACTGCAGCAACACCGAACAGTCTTGAGATGGACATTGAACAGAACTCCGCATTTCGGGGATTGAATTGTACGGCGGCGACAAGAAGGAACTGTCTTGTCCAAAACAAGGCAGTTCCGCGACACCAGATTAAATCCAGTGGATCTTGCCGATTTTTAATGAACGCGCGGTTGAGCGATCAACGCAGATTTCCGCAGAAGCGCTGGATCCGCTTGCAGGCGTCCTCCAGATCCGACGTTTTGGTGGCGTAGGAGATGCGGAACGCCGGGCCGAGGCCGAACGCCGAGCCCTGCACCACCGCGACGCCTTCGGCTTCGAGCAGTTCGGTGACGAAGTCCTGGTCGGTCTCGATCTTCTTGCCCGACGGGGCGGTCTTGCCGATTGTGCCGGCGCAGGACGGATACACGTAGAACGCGCCTTCCGGCCGCGGACAATCGATTCCGGTGGCCTGGTTCAGCATCGACACCACGAGGTCGCGGCGCTCCTTGAACACCTTGTTGTGAGCGGCGATGAAATCCTGCGGACCGTTGAGCGCTTCGACCGCGGCCCATTGGGCGATCGACGACGGGTTCGAGGTCGACTGCGACTGGATCGTCGACATCGCCTTGATCAGCGGCGCCGGACCGCCAGCATAGCCGATGCGCCAGCCGGTCATGCAATACGACTTCGACACGCCATTCACGGTCAGCGTGCGATCGAACAGCTTCGGTTCGATCTGCGCCGGCGTGGTGAACTTGAAGTCGTCATAGACGAGATGCTCGTACATGTCGTCGGTCATCACCCAGACATGCGGATGCTTGACCAGCACGTCGGTGAGCGCCTTGAGCTCCTCACGCGAATAGGCCGCGCCGGTCGGATTCGACGGCGAGTTGAGGATGATCCACTTGGTCTTCGGCGTGATGGCCGCGTCGAGCGCGGCCGCCTGCAGCTTGAAACCGTGCTCGGCGGTGCACACCACCGGCACGCTCTCACCACCGGCGAGCGCGACCATCTCCGGATAGCTGACCCAATACGGCGCCGGGATGATCACCTCGTCGCCCGGATTGATGGTCGCCATCAGCGCGTTGTACAGCACCTGCTTGCCGCCGGTACCGACGATGATCTGGTTCGGCTTGTAGGTCAGACCATTCTCGCGCTGAAACTTGTCGATGATCGCCTGCTTCAGCTCCGGAATGCCGTCGACCGCGGTGTACTTGGTCTTGCCGGCCTCGATCGCGTGGATCGCCGCCAGCTTGATGTTCGCCGGGGTGTCGAAATCCGGCTCGCCGGAGCCGAGCCCGATGACGTTGCGGCCCGCAGCTTTCAGCTCGCGTGCCTTGTCCGTGACCGCGATCGTCGCGGACGGCTTCACACGATCAAGCGAGGCGGACAGGAACGACATCGTTATCTCCTTGCAGCCGTCATGAGCCGGCGGAAGGCGCGACTCTTCGATTTCTGACGGGGATGCTCATACACTAGGCGGGGGCACGTTGCATCGCAAGAAGCTTGGTGCGCCAGGGAGCAAGGCCAGCGCGGTTCAGGAAGCCTTAAAACGCCGCGGATAAGGTTCGCCCTCACCCTCCCTGCGCGAGCGCAAATGTCTCGATTCTGGCAGCAATTTGCGACCGGCGCCTGGCTGACCCAGGACCGTGCGCGGATCTACAGCCTGCTGATGGGTGGCATCTGCGTGGCCGCGATGATTGGCTGGGTTGCGCTGTCCGATGGACTGATCGACCGCAACGGCAAGCCGATCGGGACCGATTTCTCCAGCTTCTATGCGGCCGGCTCGATGGTGCTCGAGGGCCACGCCGCCGACGTTTACAATCCGACCGCCCACTACGCCCGCGAGCAGCAGCTGTTCGGCAAGGACACGCCGTATTTCAGCTGGCTGTACCCGCCGTTCTTCCTGCTGGTCGCAACGCCGCTGGCGCTGCTGCCCTACTGGCTCGCGCTGGCGGTCTGGCAGGCCGCCGGATTCGGGCTCTACCTCGGGGTCGTCGGGGCGATCCTGAGGCGGGCCCGCTCCACGGATGCCGTAGCGGCATTGTGGCTCCCGGTCGCCGCGGCGTTTCCGGCCGTGTTCGTCAATCTCGGCCATGGCCAGAATGGATTTCTCACAGCCGGCCTGCTCGGGGGTGCGCTGTGCCTGCTGCGCCCGCAGCCGGTGCTGTCCGGTGTCCTGTTCGCCCTGCTGGCCTACAAACCGCAATTCGCGCTGGTCATCCCGCTGGCGTTGCTCGCCGCGGGACGTTGGCGGACCATTGCGGCCGCGACCGTCGCCGTCGCGGCTCTGGTTGCCATGGCGACGCTCGCTTTCGGGATCGAGGTCTGGTCCGGATTCGCGGCGTCGACCGAGATGTCCCGCAAGCTGCTGCTCGAGCAGGGGGACGTCGGCTTTGAGAAGCTCCAGAGTGCGTTTGCGGCGGTCCGGATGTGGGGCGGCAGCGTTCCGCTTGCGTATGGCGTCCAAGGCGCCCTGTCGCTCGCCGCAATCGCCGGAGCGGTGTGGGCCTGGCGGACGCCCTGCGACGACGCAGTGCGAGGCGCCCTTCTCGTGCTCGCCACGCTGCTGGCCTCGCCGCACACGCTCGACTACGACCTGATGCTGCTCGGCCCCGCGATCGCCTTCATGGTCAGCGCCGGCGTCGCGCGCGGCTTTCGCCGCACCGAGATCTCGGTGCTCGCCGTGGCCTGGGTAACGCCGCTGCTGGCGCGCAGCATCGCCGGCATGACGGCCATCCCGCTCGGCCTCCTGATCTCGCTGACGCTGTACGGGCTGGTGTTCGCCCGGGCGTTCGATGATCGCGATCACGCGATCGATGCTACAGGTCGCATCGCACAAGCGTGACCCAAGCAATTGTCCTTGGCGCACAGCGTCGCAGGCGCGTGCGCTGCAGCACGCATTCGACTTTTTCCAGGCCCGGGGCCTTGCGACCTGCCGCCATCGGCATCATTGTTTGACCGCTTTCCACAGCGACAAGCGCCGACACTCCGGGCGCGACGGCAAACGATCGACGGCGATGTAGATGTACAAGCTCTATTCGATGCAGCGGTCCGGCAACAGCTACAAGGCGCGTCTCGCCTTGGCGTTTCTCGAGGCGCCGTATCGCTGCATCGAGGTCGATATCCTGCGCGGCGAGAGCCGCACGCCGGACTTCCTCGCCAAGAATCCGAGCGGCCAGGTGCCGCTGCTGGAAGTCGCGCAGGGCCGCTACCTCGCCGAGTCCAATGCCATCCTCTGGTATCTGGCCGTCGGCACCTCGCTGGCGCCGGATACACGGATGGACCGCGCCGAAGCGCTGCAATGGATGTTCTTCGAACAGCACGCGCTCGAGCCGAACATCGGCTCTGCGTATTTCTGGCTGTGCCTGGTCAAGGGCGGCCGCGACCTGCAGACCCACGCGCTGGAGGATTGGCTGGAGCGCGGCTACGCGGCGCTGCAGGTGATGGAAAATCACCTCAAGACCCACGATTACTTCGCGGCGGGGCAGCTCACCATCGCCGACATCGCGCTATACGGCTACACGCATGTCGCCGACCAGTGCGACTTCGACCTGTCGACCTTCCCCTCGGTCAACGCCTGGCTGCGGCGGGTCGAGCAGACGCCGGGGTTCGTCACCATGGACTGGACGCCCGATCCGGCGCCGCATGATCACGCGGATTTTGCCGCCGAAGCCTAGTCGAAAGCAGCCATTTCCGGCCCTTTCGCCGCGATTTCGACACGATTTCGCTGGTAACGCCCTATAAAGGCCTGGAATCACAGGGAGATTTCGCTTGTGACGGTGATTCGCCGTCGCTTGCGAGGATTTGGTCATGACTCGGTCGCCCGGCCCGGAGGCCGGATTCGTCCCGCGTTCGAAACCTTTTGGATCACTCCGGCTGATGCGCGCCGTCGCCGCATCGCTGGCGGTGGCCGTCGTCCTGCTCAGCGTGATCCTGCTGCTGGCCGTCGCCTCGACACAGTCGAGCATGGCGATGCCATTTGCGAACTGAACTCCGCACCCGAACGACTACGCCGCCGCCGCACAACGGCGACGCCGGACTGCATCCGCTGTTATGTCGCGTGGAGACCATTCGATGAAGACACTGCTGGTCTGGGTCTCCGGTTCGCTGACCGCGGCCACGGTGATCATCGCCTCGTTCCTGATCGCCACCAAGAGCAGTGGCGAGCCGACGTCGTTCAGTTCGTCGGCTGGCCCGCTCGCGGTGAAGACCTTCGCAGAGAATCTCGCCTATCCGTGGGGATTGGCGTTTCTGCCGGAAGGCCGCGTGCTGGTGACCGAGCGGCCGGGGCGGCTGCGGGTGGTGTCGTCGCAGGGCGCGCTGTCGCCGCCGGTAACCGGTCTTCCCGACGTGTGGGCGACGGGTCAGGGCGGCCTACTCGACGTCGTCACCGACAAGGATTTCGGTGCCAACCGCACGATCTATTTCTGCTACTCCGAGCGCGCCGACGACGGCGGGCGTAGTGGCGGCCGCACCGCCGTCGCGCGCGCCGCGCTGGACGATGGCGACACGCCGGGGCTCGGATCCGTCCAAGTGATCTTCCGCCAGGACGGACCGCTGTCGAGCGGCAATCACTATGGCTGCCGGATCGCCCAAGCCGCCGATGGCCATCTGTTCGTCACGCTCGGCGAGCACTTCAGCAGTCGCGACGAAGCGCAGAACCTCGGAAATCATCTCGGCAAGATCGTCCGTATCGCTACGGACGGCAGCGTGCCCGAGGATAATCCGTTCGTCGGCCGCGACGGCGCCAGGCCGGAAATCTGGAGCTGGGGCCATCGCAATCCGCAGGCGCTCGCCTTCAACCCGGCCGACGGCAAGCTGTGGGAGATCGAGCACGGTCCGCGCGGAGGGGACGAAGTTAATATCATCGCGGCCGGCAAGAACTACGGCTGGCCCGTGATCGGCTACGGCATCGACTACTCCGGCGCCAAGATTCACGAGGCCACCTCGAAGCCCGGCATGGAGCAGCCGGTCAAATACTGGGTGCCGTCGATCGCGCCGTCCGGCATGGCGTTCTACACCGGCAAGCTGTTTCCGAAATGGAACGGCAGCCTGCTCACCGGCGCGCTCGCCGGCAAGATGCTGGTGCGGCTGTCGCTGTCCGGCGACAAGGTCACCGGCGAAGAACGGATTCTGCAGCCGCTGAACGAACGCATCCGCGACGTCCGGCAAGGTCCAGACGGCGCGATTTGGCTGCTCACCGACAACGCCGCCGGCCGCATCCTGCGCGTCACGCCGGCAAGCGAATAAGCCAACGCCCGCCCTCGATCCGGCGAGGATCTCTCCCAGCCACGGATGGTCGCGGCTCCGTCCGCCGAAGCCGTCAGCGCGGCATACCGAAGAACAGGTTCGGGAAGTACAGCGCGATCTGCGGCACCATGATCACGATGAGCACGCCGAGGAACGTCACCAGCGCGTAGGGGATGACCGACCAATAGATGTCGCCCATGCTGACTTCCGGCGGCGCCACCGCTTTCAGGTAGAACAGATTGAAACCGAAAGGCGGCGTCATGTAGCCGATTTCCATCATCATGATGAAAATCACGCCGAACCAGACCGGATCCCAGCCATAGAGCTGCACCACCGGCATGAACACCGGCAGCGTGATCAGCATGATGCCGACAGGATCGAGCACCATGCCGAGCAGCAGCAGTACCGCCAGGATGAACACCAGCGCGCCCCATTCCCCGCCGGGGACCTGCGACACCAGATGGTTCATCAGCTCGTTGGCGCCGAGCGTGGTGTAGGCGGTCGAGAAGGCGTGCGCGGCGAACAGGATCCACATGATCAGCGCGGTGAGCCGCAGCGTCTGCATCGCCGAATCCGACAGCACCGCGTACGACAGCTTGCGATGTACCGCGGAGGCGATCAGCGCGCCGAACACGCCGAGCGCCGCGGCCTCGGTCGGCGTCGCGAAGCCGCCGAAGATCGAGCCGAGCACCAGCAGCACGATCAGGATTGGCAGCGCGACGGCCTTCAGGGTGCTCAGCTTCAGCCGCCAATCGCCGCGCTCTTCCGGCGGCAGCGCCGGCGCCAGTGACGGCTGCAGCCAGGCGCGCACGATGATGTAGATCGTCACCAGCACGACCAGCAGAATGCCGGGCCCGATGCCCGAGGCGAACAGCCGGCCGACCGAGACTTCGGTCAGCATCGCGTACAGCACCATCAGGATCGACGGCGGCACCAGCACGCCCCAGCCGCCGCCGGCATTGATGGCGCCGATCGCCAGCTTCTTGTCGTAGCCGCGCTCCAGCATGCGCGGCAGCGCGATCGCCCCCATCGTCACTACCGCCGCGCCGCTGATCCCGCTCATCGCCGCGAAGATTGCACAGATCATCACGGTGCCGATCGCCAGCCCGCCGCGCATTGCGCCGAACCAGACGTGCATCATCCGATAGAGATTTTGTGCGACGCCCGACTTCTCCAGCAGCATCGCCATGAAGACGTACATCGGAATGGCGATCAGCGTGAAGTTCGTCATCGAGTCCCAGAACTTGGACGCGACGATGTAGAAGCCGACCGGCCCCATGGCGAAATACAGAAAGATCACCGAGATGCCGCCGAGCGTGAACACCAGCGGCGTGCCGATGAACAGGAACAGCAGCAGCGAACCGAAGAACAGGAAGGTCAGAAGCTCGACAGACACGAGATCGCCCGATCAGTGAGAGGAAGCGTCGCCGGCCTGTTTGCCGAACGTGGCGGGATCGTTCTCTTGGCCGGCGAGCGTGCGGATGTCGGACGCGATCCGCACCAGCCCCTGCAGCAACAGCAGTACGCCGGCGATCGGGATCGCCACTTTCACCGGCCAGATGTATGGATTCCAAATACTCGACGAGGTTTCGAGCTTGGCGGCCGACTCCCACGCCATATCGGCGCTCTGCCAGATCAGCACGCCAAGGAACAGGAAGAACAAGAACGAGGTCGCGAGATCCACCCTCGCTTTCTGCACCCGACTGAACTTGCCGTAGAAGATATCGACATTGACGTGCGCCCGTTCGGCCAGCAGAGAGCCGCCCGCGACGACCGCATAGACGCCGAAGATCAGCTGCGCGAACTCCGAGGTCCAGATCGCGGCGCTGCCGACTACGTAGCGCATGATGACGTCGGCCATCAGTAGCACGAAGATCGGCACGATCAGCCACGCGGCGATCCTGGCGATCCAATAGTTCAGACGCGTGATGGCGGCGGCGACCTTCAACATACGGCGACTTTCAGGGAGCGAAAGGAAGGTCCGAACGACCTGCGAGCACCGCGCGCCCGGCATCAGGCGACGCGACCGAAATCGCGGTCGCGGTGCGGCGGGTTGACGGATTGACTGAATGATCAGCCGTAGCCGAGATCGGACATCAGCTTCGACAGCGCCGCGCCGCTCTTGGCAGCGTGCTCGCCTTTCGCCGTCTCCTTCTGCAGGATCGTCTTGGACGCCTCTGCGAACTTGGCCAGAACATCGTCAGGAAACTGCACGACTTCGACGTTCATCTTCGCCCGACCTGTGGCGAGCGCCATCGCCTCCTGATGCTGGTACTCGACCGAGCGCAGGAAGTAGCGCTCCTCGATCAGCGACAGCAATTGCAGCTTGAGATCGGGCGGCAGCTTGTCGAGCGCCGCGGTGTTGATGATCCAGGCGTCGTTGGTGATGCCGAGCGCCGGCTTCATGTGGAACGGCGCGACTTCCCAGAACTTCATCGACAGCGCGCCGACCGCAGCGCCCCAATGCGCGCCGTCGACCACGCCGGTCGAAATCGCCTGATAGATCTCCGGTCCGGCGACCTGCTGCGGCGACGCGCCGGCCGCGGCGAAGTATTCCAGCATCGCGCCGGTCGACCGGATCTTCAGCGAGCCGAGCTCGGCGGCCGAGTTGACCTTGCGCTTGAGCACCACTTCGGTCGGATACGCCTTCTCGGCGAAGATCATCACGCCCTTCGGTCGCAGTTCGTCGTTGACCAGCTTTTCGGCGCCGAGATTCTTGGTGAAATGCATCATCTCCCAAGGCTCGCGCAACGTGCCGGGCACGCCGTAGAGCAACCCCATCGCCTGCGCTTCGCCGAGAATGTAGGCCGGCGAGATCGTGCCCATCTGCACCACGCCGCGGCGCACCACATTGTAGATCTCGCGGTCCTTGGCGATCTCGCCGGCGCCGAACGTCTCCAGCGTGAAGCGGCCGTCGGTGCGCGCGGCAAGCTGCTTGGCGAGCGCGCCGAGACTGTCGTTGAACGAGCCGGACGCCTTGGGCCAATGCGCCTGGACTTTCCAATTGACCTTCTGCTGCGCCAGTGCAGGACCGATCAGCGCCGGAGCCGCGGCGGCGACGAGCGCGCCCTTCAAAAGGCTGCGACGGTTTGTCTTGCTGATCGTTTCTGCCACGCGCTTCTCCTCGGCGGATTGTTTCGACGAATTGACCATGGCGTAAACGCGCCAGTCAACGCATCGACATCGTTCAGGAGAAGCGATGATGTCGCAGCCTACGACCTGTTAGTTCGCCAGCGAACACGCAGTCGCGAACACCGCCGTGGGGAGAAGAGAACGGCGCGACAAATTATCGCTCCCGCGTCAAAGATAGGAACCGACCTAAGCGTCCACCGCCGACTCCAGCGCAGCGATCATCTCGGAGACACTGACGAACTTGTGGCGCGGCCGTCCATCGACAGCGCCTCGCCGCTTCTCCTCGGCGTCGATCGCCCCCCAATCCTGATAGCTCACGAGGCGCGGCACACGTGCACGAAGCTGCGGCACCAAGGCGTCGGGATGTTTGCCGGCGCGCGACCCGCCGGTCGTGAGATCGGCCAGCACCGCCTCGGCGGTGGCCATCCCACATGCACGATTAGTTCCGATCGTGCCGCTCGGCCCGCGCTTGCTCCAGCCGCAGACGTACAGTCCCTGCACCGGCTGATCGCTGCTCATCACGCGGCCATCGATGTTGGCATGCACACCGCGCACGGCATCGTAAGGCACGCCGGCCAGCGGCGCCGTGCGGCGGCCGATGCTGCTGAAGACGGCGCCGCAAGCGATCTGCTCGACCGCATCGGCCCCACGCGCGAAGCGGATCGCCTCGACGCGCTGCTCGCCTTGAATTTCGATCGGTGTGCGACCGAAGCGGAAGACACAGCGTCGGGGCTTGGACAGCGCCTGCTCCGCGAAGCCGCGGAGCAGCGACAGCTTGTCGTCCTGTTCCGGATCGTTGCTGGAGTCAGATGCGCCGACCAAGTCGCACGGATCGACCCAGGCGTCGCATTCCGTAAGGCTGAGGAAGTCGCGCAGCTCCTTGGCGCCGAACTTCGCATGCGCGGGGCCGCCGCGACCGACGACGTGGACTTCGCGCACCCGGCTTTCGGCCAGCACCTCGAGCGCATGCGCGGCGATGTCGGTGTGGCGCAGTTCGTCCGCGGTCTTAGACAGGATGCGGGCGACATCGAGCGCGACGTTGCCATGGCCGATAACGGTCGCGACCTCGTGGCTGAGATCGAAGCTGCGGTCGCGATAATCGGGATGGCCGTTATACCAGGCGACGAACTCGCCGGCGGAGTAACAGCCCGGCAGCGTTTCGCCCGGAATGCCGAGCGGCCGGCTGAGATCGGCGCCGGTGGCGAGCACGACGGCGTCGTAGGCCGAACGCAGTTCCTCGATCGTCACGTCCTTGCCGACGGTGACGCCGCCGACAAAGCGGAAGCCCGGCAAAGCGGCGATCTTGTCGAAGGTGATGCTGACCAGCTTGAGCTTGGGATGATCGGGCGCGACGCCGAACCGCACCAAGCCGTAAGGCACCGGCAGTTGCTCGAACATATCGACCGCGATCGGCACGCCGGACCGCAGCAACGCTTCGGCGGCATAGAAGCCGCTCGGGCCGCTGCCGACCACAGCGACGTGAAACGGCGAACTCATCGTCCCAGCGCAAGCTTGCGCTCGTCGGCGCCGGGCAGCGGCGGCAGCCGCGCGGTGATCACCGGCGTCTCGGCGACGCGCTTGCGGTTGACGGCGATCCAGAATTTCTTGTCTGCGGCGAGCCGATAGTCTGGCTCTATGGCGCCGACCGGGCAAGCCGGCACGCAGCCGCCACAGTCAATGCAGTTCTCGGGATCGATGTAGGTCATCGTGCCGTCTAGATGGAAGCACTCGACCGGGCACACCGTTACGCATTCGGTGTAGCGGCAGCCCTTGCAATTATCAGTCACGACGTGAGTCATCGTCGGAATTCCGGTGTTGAGACGAGAAGACAGCCGACGCCGCGCGGCGCCGGCCCGATGGTGCGCAAGCGCTTACAGCCGTCCGACCTGCACCAGCACGTCGGAGAAGGTCGGTGCCCGGCCGAGATCGGCGAAGGCCGGCGGCGTCAGCGCGTGCACGGTGGCGCCCTTGCGGTTGGAGCGCTGCCAATAGCCGGACGGCGCCACTACGACACCGGCCATCACGTCGGCCGATACCGTCGCATAGGCCTCGAACGAGCCGCGATCGTTGAACACGCGGATCGGCGCGCCGGCTTCGATGCCGCGTGTGGCCGCATCGTTCGGGTTGAGGATCACCGCCTGCTCCTCGCCGGCCTGCGCGGTTTGCGCCGGCAGGTTTCCGTAGTTCGAGTTGAGGAAGGCGTGGCTCTTCGGCGAGATCAGGCTGAGCGGATAGCGCTCGGCCAGATGCGGCGCCGTGCGGGCGCTTTCGTTGGGCGAGATGTAGTGCGGCAGCGGATCAATCGGGCTGCCGTCCTGATCGCCATTGTAGCCCTGCCGGAACAACGGCGCGACGAAGTTGCCGCCCTCCGCGATCGTCGACTTGAACTCGATCTTGCCGGTGGCGGTCGGGAAATTGCCGTCGCGATGCGGCGCCCAGTCGGCGGGCGCCGGCATGTTGAGCCGCGAGTAGCCCTTGGCCTTGACGTCCTCCAGCGTAATCCCTTGCAGAACCGGATTGGTCCAATCCAGCGAGGCTTCGATCATCTCGTCGTCGGTACGGAAGAAACTCGGGTCGGTGATGCCCATCGCCTTGGCGAGGCGGCGGAACAGCTCGGTGTTCGGCACCGCTTCGCCAAGCGGCTCGATCGCCTGATTGTTGTAGGACAGATAGAGGTGCCCCCAGGAGAACATGATGTCCTTCTGCTCGAGCTGCGTTGTCGCGGGCAGCACGATGTCGGCGTACTTCGCCGTGTCGGTGATGAAGTGTTCGCTGACGACGGTGAATAGATCCTCGCGTTCGAGCCCCTTCTCGATCTTGTCCTGCTCGGTCACCATCGCCATCGGATTGGCGTTGTATACGAACAGCGCCTTGATCGGCGGATCGAAGCCGAGCTCGCCGGTCAGCGCCGCGCCGAGCCGCCAGGAATTCAGCACACGCATCTTTTCCGGCGCCAGCTCGGGGCGCATCAGCACTTCCCATTTCACCGGGAAGGCCCAGATCGGTAGCTGCAGCAGACCACCGCCGACGTGCTTCCAGGCGCCGATCAGTCCCGGTAGGCAGGCGATCGCCCGCACCGTCTGGCCGCCGCCGGCATGGCGCTCCACCGCAACGCCGATCCGCACCACCGCGGGCGGCGTCGTGGCGTATTCGCGGGCGAGCTTGAGGATGTCCTCGACCGGGATGCCGGTTTCCTGCGAGGCGAATTCCGGCGTGTAGGTCGCGACGCGCTCGGCCAGTTCGTCGTAGCCGACCGTGTGCTTGTCGATGTAGTCGCGATCGACCAGGTCCTCCTTGATGATCACGTGCATCATCGCCAGCGCCAAAGCCGCATCGGTGCCGGGCCGGATCTGAATATGCCAATCCGCCAGCCGCGCGGTGCGGGTCTTGACCGGGTCGATCACCACCAGCTTGGCGCCGTTCTTCTTGGCCTGCTCGATGAACGGCCAGTGATGCGAATTGGTGCTGAGCGTGTTGCAGGCCCAAAGAATGATGTACTTCGAGTGCACGAAGCTTTCCGGATCGACGCCCGGCGTGTGGCCGATCGTCAGCAGATAGGCGGTGCAGGAGCCGGAATCGCAGAAGGTGCGTTCGAGCACGGTGGCGCCGAGCTTGTTGAACAGCGGATCGCCGACGTTGAGGCCGTTGATGACGCCCTGCGTGCCCAGATAGCTGTAGGGCAGGATCGCCTGCGCGCCGTGCTCGGCGATGATCGATTTCCACTTCGACGCAATGGTGTCGATCGCTTCGTCCCAGCTGATGCGCTGAAACTGCTTGGTGCCCTTCGGCCCGACGCGCTTCATCGGATAGAGCACACGCTTGTCGCTGTAGACGCGCTCCTCGTAGTTGTTGACCTTCACGCACAGCCGGCCGCGCGTGAACGGATGATCGGGATTGCCGCGCACCGCGATCGCCTTGCCGTCCTCGACGGTGGTGAGGATCGAACAGGTGTCGGGGCAATCGTGGGGGCAGGCGCCTACGACAGTGGTCCGGGCCATGTGTCTCCTCCATGTGCACGTTCAGAACATGCGCAAGGATGCGGCACCCAAAGCCTAGTGGCTTTTCCAATCCTGCTTGGTTGTTTTCCAAATCTGCCGTGGACGGAAAGCCGCATCCGTGGCATGGTAATTGCTTACCTGGACTATCCTTGCCTGCACTCGCGTTAATCTGAGGAGATTCACGATGGGGATGCTCGGCAATTCTGTCGATAAATATGTGACCGGCAGAATGCTCCAGACTTCGAACGACCGGCGCTGGGCCAACCTGCTCGCGGAGCGGTGGAGCCACGAGTCCGGCACTCTGCCGTCGCTGCTGCCACGCGACACCGAGATTGCCGTGCTGCTACGCGGCTCGTCGGTGGTGGACCGCGAAGGCGCCGGGATGAGGCAGCGAACCCATGGACGGCGCGGCACGGTGTGGTTGTGCCCGGCGGGAATCCGCGAGGATTTCATCCGGGTCGAAAGCCCGATGCACGAGTGCCTGCACATCTTCCTGCCGGGACGTCCGTTCGAAGACACCATGCTGCAGGACATGGATATCGATCCCGCCGGCATCGCGATCCGCTACGAGGCGATCGACCACGACATCTTCATCGAGCACGTCGCCGACCGCATCCTGCACGAGCTCACCCATGAATCTTCCACCGGCCGGCTGCTGGTGGAAAGCCTCGGCCGGGCGCTGTCGGCTCACCTTGTCCATACCTACGCCGACACGGCTGTCCGACTGAAACAGACGCCGGCGGCGAGCCGGCCGCTCGATGCGCGGCGGCTGGCGCGTGTCACCGACTTCATCAGCGCGTCGGCCGAGCACGACTTCACCGTCAACGATCTCGCCTCGATCGCCTGCATGAGCCCGGCGCATTTTTCGCGGAGCTTCAAGGCCGCGACGGGCTGCGCCCCGCACGAATATGTCAGCCGGCAGCGGCTCGACCTCGCCAAGCGGCTGCTGGCGACCGATCGCCAGTCGCTCGCCGAGATCGCCTATGCGACGGGCTTTTCCTCGCAGGCGAATTTCAACCGCGCCTTCCGCAAAGCGGTCGGCACCACGCCGCGGCTGTATCGCGCGCAGCATCGCAGCACGCTCACGTAGTGCGGCGACGCGGTGGAGGCTGGCGGCGAGCGTGCGCCTCGGTCGCGCAGCCGCATGCCGTGCATGATTTCGCCGCGTCACCACCATGTAACAAACTACCGATAGCTTAATCCTGCGTTTGGTCGTGACCCCCGTCGCCGATCAGCGTCCCCCAGCGGTCCCCGTCAGTCGCCGCGTCTGACCGGGGCCGCACCTTTTTGAGCTGGCGATATTGCGATGATCCGTTTTGTCCTGGTGATTGCCTGCATGGTGCCGCTGACGCTGGCGCTGCTTCCCGTGCATCTGCTGGCGCTGCGCTACGGCTGGCGCATCCAGCGCAGCATCCCACAGCTGTATCACCGCATCGTCTGCCGGCTGATCGGCGTGCGCATCCGCCAGGTCGGCCGCCGCAGCGGCAATGGCCCGGTGCTGATCCTCGCCAATCACGTCTCGTGGCTCGACATCTGTGTGATCTCCGCGATGGCGCCGGTGTCGTTCGTCGCCAAGAGCGAAGTCGCGGGCTGGCCGGTGTTCGGCGCGCTGGCGAAGTGGCAGCGCACCGTGTTCATCGATCGCCAGGCGCGGCAGCGCACCGGTGAGGCCACTGCCGAAATCGGCGGACGGCTCAAGGACGGCGAAGCCATCGTGCTGTTCGCCGAAGGCACCTCGAGCGACGGCAGCCGCGTGCTGCCGTTCCGCTCGGCGTTGATCGGCGCGGTGCATCACGCGCTCGGCGACGAGGCGCCCTCTGCGATCGTCGTGCAGCCGATGGCCGTGACCTACACCGGCTTCGGTGGCCTGCCGATCGGCCGCGAACTGCGCCAGCGCGTGGCGTGGTACGGCGACGCCGAGCTGATCCCGCACTTCATCGCCCTGCTCTCGGCTGGCGCGATCGACGTCACGGTGAGCTGGGGCGAGCCGATCCCGCACACCGCCGACCGCAAGACGATCGCGCGCGAGGCCGAGATCTCGGTGCGGCGGATGTGCGAGGCCGCGCGCCGCGCCGGCGTGCAGGGCGCAATCGCGCCGCGGCCTGCGAGCGTTGCAGCGCCGCAACCGGACGCGCAGTTCGAGCCGGCCTGAACCGCGCGAGACTGCGGCGCGCAGAGCTGAAGAGCTCTAGCCGCCTTGCTCCGGCGCGCGGCGCGAGCCACAATCGGCGCTCCCGCATTTCGCACAGGACTCATCATGCAACTTCGTAATCTCGGCGGCAGCGGCCTGCGCGTGTCGCTGGTCGGCCTCGGCTGCAACAATTTCGGCCAGCGTACCGATCCCGACACCTCGAAGAAGGTGATCTACAAGGCGATCGATCTCGGCATCACCCTGTTCGACACCGCCGACATCTATGCGGGCCAGGGCGGCTCCGAGACCGTGCTCGGCAACGTGCTCGGCGATCGCCGCAAGGACATCGTGCTGGCGACCAAGTTCAGTAAGCCAATGGCGGCAGACGGCACCAAGCAAGGCGCCTCGCGCCGCTACATCGTCGCCGCCGTCGAGGCCAGCCTGACGCGGCTGAAGACCGACTATATCGACTTGTATCAGCAGCACGACTACGACCCGCTGACGCCGATCGACGAGACGCTCCGCGCGCTCGACGACCTGATCCGCGCCGGCAAGGTGCGCTACATCGGCAATTCGAACTTCCCGGCCTGGCGTATCGCCGAGGCCGAATACGTCGCCCGCGCGCTCGGCACCCATCGCTACGTGTCGTGCCAGGACGAATACAGCCTGGTGGTACGCGACATCGAGAAGGACCTGCTGCCGGCCGCGCAGGAATACAAGCTCGGCCTGCTGCCGTTCTTCCCGCTCGCCAGCGGCCTGCTCACCGGCAAGTATCAGCGCGGCGCCGAGATCGCCGCCAACACCCGCTTCGCCAAGATGCCGGCGATCCGCGACCGCTATTTCACCGAAGCCAATCTCGACATCGTCGACAAGTTGAAGGCGTTCGCCCAAGCCCGCGGCCATTCGCTGCTCGACCTCGCCTTCTCCTGGCTCGCCTGCCGCCCGCAAGTCTCCAGCGTGATCGCCGGCGCCACCACGCCGGAACAGATCGAGCAGAACGTCAATGCGGCGAGCTGGCAGCTCAGCGCCGAGGAGATAACGGAGATCGATACGATCACCAAGGGCTAGCATCGCCGCGCCCGTCATCGCCCTACGCACGTCATTCCGGGGCGCTCGCAACGCGAGCGAACCCGGAATCCCGAAGTGTTCTGCGACTCCGCCTTCCGTCCCAACATCGAGATTCCGGGTTCGCGCTACGCGCGCCCCGGAATGACGGTGTGTGTGGCTGGCAGACTCGCCTCTGCTGGAATTAATCGCCCCGCTTAGTTCACGTGCGCAAAAGTGATTTCGTCGTCGTGGAGGAAGCAGGCTTTCGAGAACAACCGCAGATCGAGGTCGTTGATCAGGCGAACGTCGGCGAGATCGGGGCAGTTCTTGGTCGACGGGTCGAACGAGCGGTGGATCTGCGAGATGACGACGAACACGATTCCGCGCTCGCGGGCGAAGGCTTGCAGTGTGCGGACCTGTGTGGCGAGATCCGGCGTGTCGCGGCGACGATCCAGCAATTGGAGATAATCGATCACCGCCAGCGGGCCGCGCGGCGCGTTGGCGAGGCGGGCGACGACGTGATCGGCGCAGATCGCCTCCGACGTATCGAGATCGAGCGCGCCGGCGAACGCCGAAGGATCGATGCCGGCTGCCTTGAAGCGATTCGCGACCTCAGCTTCGGTGTATTCGAGCGTGAAGAACGCGGCGCGTTGCCCCGCCTGCAGCGCCTGGGCGGCGAGGTCGACGCTGAGCAGCGTCTTGCCCTGCCCCGGCCGCGCGCCGATCAACACCATGTCGCCCGGTTGCAACTGCGCGAACAGGCGTGCCGACCGGCCTCGCGCATGGCTGCTCGCCAGCAGACTCCAGCGCGCGAAGCCCTGCTGCGCGGCGACGCGGTCGAGCGCCGCATGCAGCGGGAGTTTCTGGTCGCGCGACAACCGTTTAGCGTCGCGCTTCAGCCGATAAAGAGGAGCAGACAGTCGCATCTCAAGAACCTCCTGGTGCGGGCCATGTCTGCAATCCCTCCTTATGCTGGCGCCCGAACAGTCGGTTCGATGATCATCCGGTCCGGTATGACAAATACTTTCCCGTTGGAGGGGGGAGGCGTGGGCCGCGCCTGCGGAAGATCATAGCGTGTGTCGGCGCTCGCCGGCATTCCGGGGCGCTCGCGCAGCGAGCGAACCCGGAATCCCGC
>NZ_JBMDXE010000086.1:0-9674 GCF_048594845.1 Rhodopseudomonas sp.
ACCTCTGCCGAACGAAAAAGGGCGGCCCGGAGGCCGCCCTATGATCGTTGTTGCGTATCGCCGCGTCGATCCTTACGCCGCGGCCTTGACCGGGACGACTTCGAAGCGGTCGGCGTTCATCACCTTGGTCCAGGCGGCGACGAAGTCCTTGGCGAACTTCTCCTGGACGTCGGACTGGCCGGAGACTTCGGCGAGCGCGCGCAGTTGCGAGTGCGAGCCGAAGATCAGGTCGACGCGGGTGCCGGTCCAGCGCAGTTCGTTGGTCTTGCGATCGCGGCCTTCGTAGACGCCGTCGGTGGTCTTCGACGGCGACCACACGGTCTTCATGTCGAGCAGGTTGACGAAGAAGTCGTTGGTGAGCTTCTCCGGCCGCTCGGTGAACACGCCGTGGGTGGTGTGGCCGACATTGCCGCCGAGCACGCGCAGCCCGCCGAGCAGCACCGTCATTTCCGGCGCGGTGAGGTTGAGCAGCGCCGCACGATCCACCAGCGCTTCTTCCGGCTTCATGAACTGATGCCGATTGGCGTTGATGTAGTTGCGGAAGCCGTCCTGGCGAGGCTCGAGCACCGCGAAGGATTCGGCGTCGGTCTGCTCCGCGGACGCATCCATGCGGCCCGGGGTGAACGGCACCGTCACGGTGACACCGGCATCCTTGGCGGCCTTCTCGACCGCGGCCGAACCGCCGAGCACGATCAGGTCGGCGAGCGAGACCTTCTTGCCGTCCTTCTGCGATCCGTTGAACTCCTTCTGGATCGCTTCGAGCTTGCTCAGCACCTGAGCCAGATCGGCCGGCTGATTGACCTCCCAATCCTTCTGCGGAGCAAGGCGGATGCGCGCGCCGTTGGCGCCGCCGCGCTTGTCGGAGTGCCGATAGGTCGATGCCGAGGCCCAGGCGGTCGACACCAGCTGCGAGATCGACAGACCGGAGCCGAGGATCTTCGCCTTCAGATCGGCGATGTCCTTGTCGCTGACCAGCTCGTGGTCCACGGCCGGGATCGGATCCTGCCAGATCAGATCTTCCTTCGGCACCAGCTTGCCGCGATAGCGGACCTTCGGGCCCATGTCGCGGTGGGTCAGCTTGAACCAGGCGCGGGCGAAGGCGTCGGCGAACTGATCCGGGTTCTCGAGGAAGCGGCGCGAGATCTTCTCGTAGGCCGGGTCGAAGCGCAGCGACAGGTCGGTCGTCAGCATCGTCGGGACGCGCTTCTTGTTCGGATCGAACGGATCCGGCACGTCGGCCGCGGCGCCCTTGGCGCGCCACTGCTGCGCACCGGCCGGGCTCTTCTCCAGCTCCCATTCGAACTTGAACAGGTTCTCGAAGAAGTGGTTGCTCCACTTCGTCGGGGTCTGGGTCCAGATTACTTCCGGCCCGCCCGTGATGGTGTCGGCGCCGAAGCCGGTGCCGTGCGTGCTCTTCCAGCCGAGGCCCTGGTCCTCGATCGCGCCGCCTTCCGGCTCCGCGCCGATGAACGACGGATCACCGGCGCCGTGGGTCTTGCCGAAGGTGTGGCCGCCGGCGATCAGCGCGACCGTTTCCTCGTCGTTCATCGCCATGCGGCGGAACGTCTCGCGGATGTCCTTCGCCGCGGCGACCGGGTCGGGATTGCCGTTCGGGCCTTCCGGGTTGACGGAGATGAGGCCCATCTGCACGGCGCCGAGCGGATCCGACAGCTGGCGTTCGCCCGAATAGCGCTCGTCGCCGAGCCAGGTGCCTTCCGGACCCCAGAACAGCTCTTCCGGCTCCCAGACGTCGTCACGGCCGCCGGCGAAGCCGAAGGTCTTGAAGCCCATCGATTCCAGCGCGACGTTGCCGGTGAGGATGAACAGGTCGGCCCAGGACAGCTTGTTGCCGTACTTCTGCTTGATCGGCCACAGCAGGCGGCGGGCCTTGTCGAGGTTGGCGTTGTCCGGCCACGAGTTCAGCGGCGCGAAGCGCTGCTGTCCGGCGCCGGCGCCGCCGCGGCCGTCGGTGATGCGATAGGTGCCGGCCGAGTGCCAGGCCATGCGGATGAACAGGCCGCCGTAGTGACCGAAGTCAGCCGGCCACCACTCCTGCGAATCGGTCATCAACGCGGTCAGATCCTTGATCACCGCGTCGAGATCGAGGCTCTCGAATTCCTTCTTGTAGTCGAAGCCCTTGCTCATCGGGTCCGACAGCGACGAGTTGCGGTGGAGCATGCTGAGGTCGAGCATCTCCGGCCACCACTGCGAATTCTTGTTGCCGCGCGAGCCGCCGCCGCCACCATGGGGAAACGGGCATTTGCCCTTGTCGTCGGTCTTTGCGTCCATGATCTCTCTCCGTCCTCGCCTGCCAGTGTGTTCGCGTCGTTCGAACGTATGATGACAGTGTGCTTGCCTGGTCGAGAACGCCGCGGACGCGGGGGATTCGTCCGCGGCATCTCGTCTTGGGGTGATGCGGTTGGTTGGCCGATGCTGCCCGCGCGCGTGCGGGCCCGGCACGCGCAGACTGGAGCAGTTCTACGATCAGGTCCAGTCGAATTGATTTTGGCTACCGATCAGATTATCTGATCGGCCATGGTGACGCTCCGCCAGCTCCGGTATTTGTCCGCCCTCGCCCGCCACGGCCATTTCGGCCGCGCGGCGGACGCTTGCGCGGTGACCCAGCCTGCCCTGTCGATGCAGATCGCCGAGCTGGAGCGGACGCTCGGCGTCAAGGTGGTCGAACGCCGGCCCGGCGAGGTGTTCCTCACCGAGATCGGCCGCGAAATCGCCCGCCGCGGCGAGGAATTGCTGAGCGGCGCCCGCGACCTGGTGGATTTCGCCCGCCACCGCGCACAGCCGCTGACCGGACGACTGACGCTCGGCGTGATCCCGTCGCTGGCGCCGTATCTGCTGCCGAAGGTGCTGCCGCTGCTGCAGCGGCGCTATCCGGAGCTGCGGCTGGAGCTGCGCGAAAGCCAGACGCGACAACTGGTCGCCGACGTCGGCAGCGGCGCGCTCGACGCCGCGCTGCTGGCGCTGCCGGTCGGCATCCGCGATCTCGAGACCATCGCGCTGTTCGACGACGAATTCCTGCTCGCGGTGCCGGCCGACGATCCGCGGCCGGAGACCGCCACGGTGGCGGTCGACGAGATCGACCAGTCGCGGCTGATCCTGCTCGAGGACGGCCACTGCCTGCGCGACCAGGCGCTGGCGTTCTGCGCCACCGCCCGCAACCGCGCCATCAACATCAGCGGCGCCGGCACCGCGACGTTCGGCGCCTCGAGCCTGACCACGGTGATCCAGATGGTGGCCGGCGGCTACGGCGTGACGCTGATCCCGCAGATCGCCGCCGACGTCGAGCGCCGCGACAACCGCGTCAAATTCCTGCGGATGCGACGGCCGCAGCCGGGCCGCACGATCGGCCTGGTGTTCCGCAAGACTTCACCGCGCCGGCACGATTTCGACGTGCTCGGCGAAGTGGTGCAGCACGGCGTGAACCGGGACCCGGCCCAACAGGCCGCGCCGGCCTAAGCACTACGCTCTTCGTTCAGCAGCGGACGGTGCTGCGAGCTCAGCGCAGCAGCGAGGTGGCGCGCTGCATGCTGGCGGCGATTTCGGCGGTGGCGGCGCTCTGCTCCTCGGCAGTTGATGCCGTCGATGCGACGAACTCGTTGACGCCATCGATCGCCTGCTTGATGGCACTGAGCGCGCCGACCACATCGCCGGCGATGCCGTTGAGATTGTCGATCTGGCCGACGATCTGATCGGTGGCGTTGCGCGCCTGGGTGGCCAGCGTCTTCACCTCCTGGGCCACCACCGCAAAGCCGCGGCCGGCCTCGCCGGCGCGTGCCGATTCGATCGTGGCGTTGAGCGCCAGCAGATTGATCTGGCCGGTGATCGCGCCGATGATTTCGGCGATGCCGCTCATCGCCTTGGCGGCTTCGTCGAGACGCTTGGCCTGGCTGTCCGCGACCTCGACCTCGCTGACGGCACGATGCGTGCTCTCGCGCGAGCGGTTGGTCGCTTCGGCGATCATCTGCACCGTGCTGCTCAGTTCCTCGGTACTCTCCGCCGACCGCAGCAGCATGCCGCGCGCTTCCTCGTTGGCGATGCGGCGCTGCACTTGCGGCGTGACGTCGGACGCGTACTTCACCACCTTGTAGGGCTTGCCGTCGAGATCGAGGATCGGATTGTAGGACGCCTGAATCCAGACCTCGCGGCCGTCCTTGGCGATACGCCGATACTCGCCCGACTGATACTCACCGTTGGCCAGCCGCTCCCAGAACTCGCGATAGGCCGCCGTGTTGCGATCGGCCGGATCCATGAACATGCTGTGGTGATGGCCCTTGATCTCGGCCAGCGCGTAACCGGTCGCCTTCAGGAAGTTCTCGTTGGCGTCGAGGATGGTGCCGTCGGTCTTGAACTCGATCACCGCCTGCGACTTGCGGATCGCCGCGATCTGGCCGGCGCTGTCGGCGGCGGCGAGCTTCTGCGCGGTGACGTTGGTGGCGAACTTCACCACCTTGAAGGGCTTGCCGTGCGCGTCCAGGATCGGATTGTAGGACGCCAGGATCCAGACCTCGCGGCCGCCCTTGCCGATCCGCTTGAACTCGTCGAGGAAGTACTCGCCGCGATTGAGCCGGGCCCAGAATTCCTTGTAGCGGGAGCTCTCCTGCTCCTTCGCTGCGATGAACATGCTGTGGTGATGGCCGACGATCTCGCCCAGCGAATAGCCCAGCGCCGCGAGGAAATTCTCGTTGGCGGTGAGGATGGTGCCGTCCATGGCGAATTCGATCACCGCCTGGGCCCGGCTGATCGCCGCCATCTTGCCGGCGTCTTCGAGGCTGTGGGTCTTGGTCGCCGTGATGTCCGTGGCGATCTTCAGCACGCCGACCGGTGTGCCCCGGCGGTTGAAGATCGGATTGTAGGTCGCCTGAATCCAGACCTCGCGGCCGTCCTTGGCGAAGCGCAGATACTCGCCGCTGAGATACTCGCCCCGCCGCAGCGCCAGCCAGAAATCCTGATAGGCGGAGCTTTCGCGCTCGACCGGATCGACGAACATCCGGTGGTGCTGGCCGATCAGTTCGTCGGCCGAATAGCCGAAGGCGGAGAGGAAATTCTGATTGGCGCGGCGGATGATGCCGCCGACGTCGAATTCAATGACGGCCTGGGAGCGGTCGACCGCAGCCAGCATCGCCGCCGCGCGCTCCTGATCGGCGCTTCGGGAAAACGGAAACATGGAACGGCGGGCCTCCAGACCATCGGCGGGGCGCCGCGAACGCATGTCCGACCGCGGCCTGCAATGCCTTGAGGGTGAGGCCAGATGATTAAAAATCGCCTATTTCGACACCTCGTGAGACTACGCAACCGTAAGTACGTGGAACTACGTGAGAGAAGACGCGGTGACACGATGTCAGGAGACGCGGCGAGTCGGCCGGCGTCACCCGGCGCTCGCTTGCTCACCGCGAGACCGCAGGCTCAGCGCGCCACGATCGCGGCGGCTTCGTTGGCGGCGCGCTGCATGCTGTTCGACATTTCGCCCGTCACCGTGCTCTGCTCTTCCACCGCCGCGGCGGTCGACGAGACGTATTCGCTGACGTTCTGGATCGCGGTCTTGATCTTGCCGAGCGCGGCGACGACGTCGCCCGAGATGGAGTTGAGGTTCTCGATTTCGTTGCCGATCTTGTCGGTGGCCTGCTTGGCCTGGTTGGCGAGATTCTTGACCTCCGCCGCCACCACCGCAAAGCCGCGGCCGGCCTCGCCCGCCCGCGCCGACTCGATCGTGGCGTTCAGCGCCAGCAGGTTGATCTGCCCGGTGATATGGCCGATCAGTTCGACGATGCCGCTCATCGCCTGCGCCGCATCGTTGAGCCGGTTGGCCTGATCGTCGGCGGCATCGACCTCGCCGACCGCGCTGCTGGCGGTCTGCCGCGACTTGGTCATCGCTTCGGAAATCTCCCGCACCGAGGCGTTGAGTTCCTCGGCGCCGGCCGCAACCGAATCCATCATGGCGCGAACGCGCTCGTTGCCCATCCGGATCAGCACCTGACGGGTGACGTCGGTGGCGTACTTCACCACCTTGAACGGGTGGCCGTTGAGATCGAGGATCGGATTGTAGGACGCTTGAATCCAGACTTCCTTGCCGCCCTTGCCGATCCGCTTGTATTCGGCCGCCTGATACTCGCCGCGCCGCAGCGCGTCCCAGAACGCCCGATATTCGGCGCCGTCGCGCTCGGCCGGATCGACGAACATGCTGTGCGGCCGGCCTTTGATCTCGGCCAGCGAATAGCCCAGCGTGTGCAGGAAATTTTCGTTGGCGGCCAGAACGGTGCCGTCCATCGAGAATTCGATCACCGCCTGCGACTTGCCGATCGCCGCGATCTGGCCGGCCAGATCGGCATTGGCGAGCTTCTGCTGGGTGACGTCGGTGGCGAACTTCACCACGCTGATCGGCTTGCCGTTCTCGTCGAGGATCGGATTGTAGGAGGCGAGAATCCAGACCTCGCGGCCGCCCTTGCCGATCCGCTTGTACTCCGCCGCCAGATAGTCGCCGCGATTCAGCGTCGCCCAGAACTCGCGATAAGCGGCGCTGTCGCGATAGGCCGGCTCGACGAACATGCTGTGGTGCTTGCCCTTGATCTCGGCGAGCGTGTAGCCCATCGCGTCGAGGAAGTTCTGGTTGGCGTCGACGATGGTGCCGTCGACGCTGAACTCGATCACCGCCTGGGCGCGGCTGATCGCATGGATCTTGCCGGCGTCGGCGAGGCTCTGCCGCTTCGCCGCGGTGATATTGGCGGCGAACTTGACGATGCCGAGCGGCTTGCCATCCTTGTCGAGCACCGGATTGTAGGAGGCCTGGATCCAGACTTCCTCGCCGCCCTTGGCGATCCGCTTGAACTCACCCGCCTGGAACTTGCCGGCCTTCAGGTCGGCCCAGAACGCCGCATAGGCCGGACTGCGGGTCTGCGTCGGCTCGACGAACATGCTGTGATGCTTGCCCTTGATCTCATCGAGCTTGTAGCCGAGCACGTTGAGGAAGTTGTCGTTCGCGTTGAGAACCTTGCCGTCGAGATCGAACTCGATCATCGCCTGCGAACGGTTGATCGCCTCGAGGATGGCGGACGACGACAGGCTGGCGGTGGTGCGCCGGAAGGAAAACATGCGAACTGCCTTTGCTCGGGATCAGCATCTGGGTGCGTCCCGGAGTCAGCAAGCGATGCGCAGTCCCACGGGGTTATGTGCAGTGTCGTGCATTCGATCTAAACTTTCCCTAATCCCCACCTCGTCGGCCTCACTCAAGTAACGCACTGCGCGTTCATCAACTAACTGCCGATCCGCCCTGGAAAGTTCCATTTAGCCCGCGACGCGCGAATTGCATGTCGCCTGCGGCGGCAAGTTGTTGCCGCGGCGCAGCCGAATCACGATCGATGCGCGTCGGAACCGAAGTGATCAGTCCGCCCTGCCGGGGAGGGCCGACGGATGACAGATAATGCGATGTGACGCAGCGCCGCGGAGCGACCGCGGTCAGAAATGATAGGCCAGCGTGAGCGAGCCGTAGTCCGAAAAGGCGCGCGCCTGCGTGGTGTATTCGCGCGAGCGGTGGATCCAGGTCAGCGACGCCAGAAAGCCGTCCTGATTGAAGATATCGGCGCCGGCGACGAGGTCGTACACGAACGACTCGCGCGTCACGTGCGGGCTGTCGGCGAAGGTGCTGCCGTCGAGAAAGATGTTGCGGGCGACGCCGCGACCCTGCACGCCGGCGAACAGCGAGAAGCCCCAGAACGGCGCGGACGGATCGGGACTGACGAAATTGGCGCCGGACAGACCGGGGCGGATCAGCGTCGGTCCCCACGTCGTCGACAGCGCGCGGCCGACCCGCACCACTGCGCCGGCCTCGCCATAGGTGAAGACGTTGCCGGCGGTGACGCCGAGCGACGGAATGATGTCGGCGCCGAAGCCGTTGCCGAACTCCGTCGCGAACTTCCAGCGGCGCTCCCACGCCAGCACGATGCCGGGCTCGTTGCGCAGTTCGTAGCCGTTGATCACCGGCGTCGACTGGCCGAGCATGCTGTGGAAGCTCGACTGCACCGCCTGCGCCAGCGAGGCGTTGCCGCCGACCGCGCCGACCTGCAACTCGAACGAATCGAGCTGGCGGCGGCCGGTCTCCTGCGCGACGTTGAAGCCGGTGTAGAGCCAGCCGCCGAACGGGCGATCGACGCCGGGCGTGTAGACGCCGCGCGTATCACGATCGGGCGTGTAGATGTTCTGCGCCAGCGCGATCCATTCGAACTGCTGCCGCACCGCACCACCCGGCGCGCCATACGTCAGCAGCGCCGGACGCACCAGATCGAACGCCTGACCGGCGAGCAGATCGCGCGAGAAATTATCGAACACGAAGGAGAGACGAAAACCGGACGTGTAGTCGCGGTCGGTGTTGGCGAGGGCATCGTTCTCACCGATCAGCACGGCGCGCTGCGCGGACGCGCCGCTTGATAGCAGCGCCATGAGGGCAGCCGCGGCAATTCCTGCAATCCAACGGCGCATGACGATGATCTCGAGACGACCCCTAAAGTATCGGGGTGCGGCTCACGCTTGGCAAGCTCGGTTTCGCGGCACACGCGCGCTAATTGCTGTGCGCCCGCGCTGCGTGTCGAGAGGGACACAGCCGCCGCTCGGCGAACCATGACGGAACTCGCCGCTGCAACGAAAAGAGGCAGCCCGGAGGCCGCCTCTCGAAACGTGTGACGATCAGTTGCCTGCCTGGCCACAGCCGTAGCCGCAGCCTTGGCCGCAACCCGGGCGGGTTACTCGCCGGCGGCCTGCGCCGGGGCTTCGCCTTCGGCCTTCTGCTTGGCCTCGAGGTCTTCGCCGGTCGTCTGGTCGACCACCTTCATCGACAGCCGGGTCTTGCCGCGGTCGTCAAAGCCGAGCAGCTTGACCTTGACCTTGTCGCCTTCCTTGACGACGTCGGAGGTCTTCTGCACGCGGCCGGCAGCGAGCTGGCTGATGTGCACCAGACCGTCCTTGGCGCCGAAGAAGTTCACGAAGGCGCCGAACTCCATCACCTTCACGACGGTGCCTTCGTAGATCTCGCCGACTTCCGGATCGGAGGCGATCGACTTGATCCACTTGATGGCGGCCTTGATCGATTCGCCGTCCGAGGAGGCGACCTTGACGGTGCCGTCGTCCTCGATGTTGACCTTGGCGCCGGTCTTTTCGACGATCTCGCGGATCACCTTGCCGCCGGTGCCGATCACTTCGCGGATCTTGTCGGTCGGGATCTTGAAGGTCTCGATCCGCGGCGCGTGTTCGCCGAGCTCGGCGCGAGCGCGGTCGAGCGCCTTGGACATCTCACCCAGGATGTGGATGCGGCCGTCCTTGGCCTGGCCGAGCGCCACCTTCATGATCTCTTCGGTGATGCCGGCGATCTTGATGTCCATCTGCAGCGAGGTGATGCCCTGCTCGGTGCCGGCCACCTTGAAGTCCATGTCGCCGAGGTGATCCTCGTCGCCGAGGATGTCGGACAGCACGGCGAAGCGCTCGCCTTCCAGGATCAGGCCCATCGCGATGCCCGCGGTCGGCCGCTTCAGCGGCACGCCCGCATCCATCAGCGCCAGCGAGGCGCCGCACACCGACGCCATCGAGGACGAGCCGTTCGACTCGGTGATCTCGGAGACGACGCGGATGGTGTAGGGGAACTCGTGATGCGGCGGCAGCACCGGATGGATCGC
>NZ_JBMDXE010000087.1:0-4036 GCF_048594845.1 Rhodopseudomonas sp.
GACATCGTCCCGGGGATGATGAGAGTCGCGGCGGCGCTGAGGCCGCCGCGGCGGGCTCAGGCCGCCAGCGAGCTCGTCGCCGCAAGGGCGCTGTTCACCGCGCGTTCGCGCTGCTCCGGGCCCATGCCGAGTCCCTCGGCGTGAATGAAGGTGATGTCGCTGATGCCGAGGAAGCCGAAGAAGGTCTGCAGATAGCGATCCTGCAGTTCGTAGCCGGAGATCGGCGAGTCCGGACCGTAGAAGCCGCCGCGCGTGGAAGCGACGATCACCTTGCGTCCGCCCGCCAGCCCCGCGGGACCGTTGCCGCCATATTGGAACGTCTTGCCTGCGATCGCGATGCGGTCGAGCCAGGCCTTCAGGTTGGTCGGCACGGTGAAGTTGTACATCGGCGCCCCCACGACGACGACGTCGGCGGAGAGAAATTCGTCGACCACGGTGTGATCGGCGAGATCGGCCAGAGTCAGATGCGGCAGCGGATCGGCGCCGAGGTCACGATACACGACCTCCGCGCCGGGACGATCGGCGGTCAGCTTGGCGACGACCGCCGCCGAGATCTTCTTGCTGACGCTGTTGTCGCCGGCGACGCTGCTGTCGAGGTGGAGGATCTTCATGGTTGCCTCTGGTTTAAAAAAGTTACTGAGGCACTCTAGATAACCGAGCCAAAATCCGTCACAAGAAGGCACATTCGTGAGCCTCACACACACGGAAGTAACCCCGGTATGGTCGGTGTGCCTGAGATTGGACTGGAGCGCTTCGATCCCGAAAGCGCGCGTTGCCAAGGTGTCAGCAGGGTTCTGCAGCGGCTGGGCGACAAATGGAGCGTGCTGGTGGTGGCGATCCTCGCCGACGGCCCGCGCCGCTTCTCGGAATTGCGCCGCGAGATCGAGCCGATCTCACAGCGGATGCTGACGCTGACGTTGCGCGGCCTCGAACGCGACGGCCTGGTCGACCGAAAAGTCACGCCGACAATCCCGCCGCGCGTGGACTACGAACTCACACCGATGGGGCGTTCGCTGCAGAAGCCGGTTCTGGCCTTGGCGCAGTGGGCGGTCGCGCATCTTCCGCAGATTGCTGAAGCCCAGGCGAAGTTCGACGGAACGACAGATCCACAGCACGAGCTGTGACAGATGATGCAGGCTGGCTCCCGAGCCGCGCTTCGCGCCTCAGGAGCGCCGACGAAGCTCAGTCTTCCGCTACGCGCTGCATCGCGATCTTGGTGCGGCGCTTGAGGATTTCGAGCTTGGCCTTGACGTCGTTCAGCGCGGCAGCGTCGAAGTCGCTGAAGATGTAGGCGTGCAGCGCTTCCCAGCGCGGCGTCAGGGCGGCGATCTTCTGCTGCGCCGTCTCCGACAGCGACATCAGCACGACCCGCGCGTCGGTGGTCGAAGTCACGCGATGGATAAGGCCGAGACGTTCGAGAATCTTGGTCTGCGTGGTCACGAAGGTCGAGACGGCGTGGATCTTGTCGGAGACCTCGCCGACCGACACACCGTTGCCCTTGTCGAGATCGCTGATGGCCATCAGGATCAGCCATTGCGAGCCGCTGATGCCGAACAGCTTGGCCCACGAACGCCGGATGTCCTCGAGATTGTTGCTGATCGAGACGAAGTCCCAGATCACCTGATACGACACGCAATGGTCAGCGCGCCCGACGACGTCGCCGAGGCTGTCCTCGAGCGGTTCGATCTTGTGCGCGTTGTGCCGAGTCGGCATTCCCAGAACCTCCGATCGTACGTTCCCCAGTGTCGTCCGAGCTTCGATTCGACCCTCTTAGAGAAGGGCAGAATGTTTTTTGATAAGATATTCTCCCGGCTCGGCACCGACCAAAGTATTACCTCTGTGATTAACAATGTAGCGCCTAAAACCGCTTCACGCCACCGTCACAAAGCACGACTGTGCTGAATCTGCTTCAGATTCAGCAAATTATGCGGAAGCCCGGGATTAACCGAGTTGTTTTTCCCTCTCCATGGCGGAACTTTGACCGTGACAGAATCGTGACACACTGTTGCGGTCCTGCCACAGGTTCCCCGAATGAGGGCCGTCCTCCTGGTTTGGTCCTTCCAATAGCTAACTTTGTTATGTATCGAGTCTGAGACCGACGGAGGGGGGCACCTCGAAGTCGTCCCCGCCCCCACGAGCGGCCCGCGACAGCCGGCGCTCCGAAAGGCGGTTCGCGGGTGAAGCCGTGTGGCCGATACTTGAAGCCAACGGTGTTGCCCAAACGGCAAAACTTGGAGGTTTCAAATGAATTTCGTGAAAGGCCTGATGCTGGGCAGCACGGCCGCTCTGATGGTGACGGCTGCGCAAGCCGCCGACCTTCCGCTCAAGGCCAAGGCGGTCGAATACGTCAAGGTCTGCTCGCTCTACGGCGCCGGCTTCTACTACATCCCGGGCACCGACACCTGCATCAAGCTCGGCGGCTTCACCCGCGCCGAAGTCGCGGTCAATGCCTCGGGCATGACCGAAACTCCGGCCTGGAACGGCACCGCCGGCCAAGGCAACCGCCTGTCGAACCAGACCATCTTCCGTTCGCGTCAGGACATCAACATCGACACCCGCACCGCGACGGAATACGGCGTCGTGCGCACCTACTTCGACTCGGTGTTCACCTGGACCAGCGGCGGCTCGCAGTCGACCGTCGCCGGCGGTGAGCTCGGCGTGTACTTCGCCTTCGTGCAGTTCGCCGGCTTCACCTTCGGTAAGGCGGTGTCGCAGTTCTCGACGCCGTGGAACGGTTCGCCGGGCAACATCACGTCGAACCTGCTCGGCGGCGACGACACCTCGACCGGTATCAACCAGGTTGCCTACACCGCCGAATTCGGCAACGGCATCTCGGGCTCGATCTCGCTCGAAGACCAGAGCGGCTATCGCCAGGCTCAGGGCGTCTCCAGCCTCGTCAACGTGACCGGTCTCGGCAGCGCCAGCACCGCCAACAACGGCACGACCTGGCTGTCGGGCGCGGCCGCGGGGACCAACTACGTCGCCGGCACGCAGATCCCCGACATCGTCGGCAAGATCCGCGTCGATCAGGCCTGGGGTCTGTTCCAGGTGTCGGCTGCGGCCCACCAGAACCGCGCCAGCTACTACAACGCCGGTCTCGAGACCAGCGGCCATCCGGACGACAAGTGGGGCTACGCCGTGCTCGCCGCCCTGTCGCTCAAGAACCTGCCGACCGGCCCCGGCGACAGCATCAACCTCGATGCGACCTACGCTGACGGTGCGATCCGCTACGTGATCGGCGGCACCAGCCCGAACAACTTCTCGATGTACGGCAACGGCGCGATCGGCGCGTACCAGACCATCGCGATCGGTTCGGCGGTTGACGGCGTGTTCACCACCGGCGGCGGCATCGAAACCACCAAGGCTTGGGGCATCCGTGGTGCCTTCAACCACAACTGGAACCCCTACTGGGCGACCTCGATCTTCGGTGCCTACACCTCGGTCGACTTCGGCAGCACCGGCGGCGCGCTCTACACCCAGGGCCTCCGCAACGCTGTTGGCGGCACCTTCACGGGCAACCCGAACTTCAACATCGCGCAGATCGGTACCCGCACCGCGTGGACCCCGGTCAAGAACCTGACGTTCTCGGGCGAAGTCATCTACACCCGGATCGACCAGAACTACACCGGCAACACCGGTACGGTGAACCCGGGTGCGACCAAGCCGACCGCGGTCTATCAGTTCAAGGACCAGGACACCTGGACCGGCGCCGTCCGCGTCCAGCGCACTTTCTAAACAACGACGAAAGGACCCATGTAAACCTCCAGGAACCTCCGGCGATGCCCCGCCGGAGGTTTTCCTGTTTGTCGGGTTACATGGCTCGCGCTTCGGCGCCACAGCTACTTCGCTGGCGACAGATGGTCGTGGGTAGCAGCGACACACCAACGGACGCGTCCAGGTCACGGACGCGATCCACGTCGAGCATTGCTTGCTGATCAATTTTGCTTTGTTTTCGGCTGAGCCCAACGTCGCGGCGCGCGCAGCGCCCGGACCGACTGTTCTCATTCCTGTGCGCTGGCCCGAGACGAAGCTTGTG
>NZ_JBMDXE010000088.1:0-4066 GCF_048594845.1 Rhodopseudomonas sp.
TCGGCGCCGGCGTCGGCAACGCCGAGGAGGCGGCGGCCGAAGAGGCGGCCGAACTGCGGCGCCAGGCCGAACACGGTCTGGCGGAGCGGTTGCGGGTCCACGGCCTGTCGCTCGGCACCACCGAGGAGGACTACCACAAGCGGCTCGCCTTCGATCGCCTGCTTCAGCGAGATCGGCGCGGCCGGGTTCTGCGGCACCAGCTTGGTCAGCTTGTCGACCTGGCCGTACGGCATCTGCAGCACGCGGCCGACGTCGCGCAGCACGCCGCGCGCCTGCAAGGTCCCGAAGGTGATGATCTGCGCGACCTGATCGCGGCCGTAGCGCTGCTGGACGTAGTCGATCACTTCGCCGCGGCGGTCCTGGCAGAAGTCGATGTCGAAGTCCGGCATCGACACGCGTTCCGGATTGAGGAAGCGCTCGAACAGCAGGCCGAACCGGATCGGATCGAGGTCGGTGATGGTCAGCGAATAGGCCACCAGCGAGCCGGCGCCCGAGCCGCGGCCCGGGCCGACCGGGATGCCGTGCGCCTTGGCCCATTTGATGAAGTCCGACACGATCAGGAAGTAGCCCGCGTATTTCATGCGGGTGATGACGTCGAGCTCGAACGCCAGCCGCTTGCGATAGTCCTCCTCGGTCATGCCCGGCGACAGGCCGTGGACGCGCAGCCGCATGTCGAGCCCCTGCTCGGCCTGGCGGCGCAGCTCGGCGGCTTCGGCGGCGGCAGCCTCCTCGGCATTGCTGACGTCGGCGCCGACGGTGAACAGCGGCAGGATCGGCTTGCGGGTCAGCGGCCGGTAGGCGCAGCGCTGGGCGATCTCGACCGTCGAGGCGAGCGCCTCCGGCAGATCGGCGAACAGCACCGCCATCTCGGCGCGGGTCTTGAAACGGTGATCGGGCGTGAACTGGACGCGGTCGGCCTCGGCGATCAGCTTGCCGGAGGCGATGCAGAGCAGCGCGTCGTGTGCCTCGAAATCGTCGGTCGTAGCGAAATGCGGCTCGTTGGTCGCGACCAGCGGCGCGCCAAGGTCGTAAGCCAGATCGATCAGGCCGGCTTCGGCGCGGCGCTCGGCATCGGTGTTGTGGCGCTGCAGTTCGACATAGAGCCTGTCGCCGAACGCCTGCGCCAACCGCTCGCAGCGCTGCCGCGCCAACGCCGGATCGGACAGCATCGCCAGCGAGATAGGCCCGTCCGGCCCGCCTGTCAGCGCGATGACGTCCTCGGTCTCGCCGTCGAGCCAGTCGAACTTGATATGCGGCGCCTGATTGACCGGCGTCTCCAGGAAGGCGCGCGAATTCAGCCGCATCAGGCTGCGATAGCCACGCTCGCGCGTCGCCAGCAGAACGACTCGCGAGGGCTGCGCCAGCGCGGCGTTACGCGAGGTCGGGTCCTGATCGCCGAAATCAATGCCGAGTTCGAGGCCGACGATCGGCTGGATGCCGCTGCCTGAAAGCTTGTCGGAGAATTCCAGTGCGCCGAACATGTTGTCGGTGTCGGTCAGCGCCAGCGCCGGCTGGTGGTCGGCCTTGGCGAGCTCGGCAAGCTTGGCGATCTTCATCGAGCCTTTCAGCAGCGAATAGGCTGAATGGACGTGAAGATGGACGAATCCGGCTTGGCTCATCGCGCGGCGGCTCTCGATCGGAGAGACGGCAGTCCAGGACGGCCGTCTCGTATGGCTGGGGTGAAGGTGCTCGGCCGGCGTGCGCAGCACAGCCGACTCGGCCTCAATGGTGACCCCGTGGATGCGGCCGTGCAAGCCGCCTCGCCTGTCTTGTCCCCGCTATTGCCTCGCCGCGAGGCGCGGGGTCTTCCGTTGCAGCCTCAGAGCTGCGGCAGCACCTGCGCCCACACCGCCACCATGCCGATGAACAGCGCAATCGACGTCAGCGCCGCAGCTTCCTGAATGAAAATTTTCAGCATCGTCCGCCTCCCTCTGACCTTGTGAACATATGCAGAACATAGTTCTTCTTTTGTTCTAGAGTCAAGGAAACCGGCCTGCGCCGCCACCGAACGCTTAACGAGGCGTAAACGTGCAATCGCTTGTCCCCGCTTCCCACCGATTGACGGGAACGGCAGCGAAGCGCACGGGTTGGCGGCGGCAGCGAGTCGGCACAGGTTGGCCCCGCCGCCGCGAGGCTGGAGAGGCCGCGAGGCTGGAGAGGATGATGCGGATTCGATCGATCATGCTGCTGGGCGCGCTGGCGCTGCCGTTCGCCCTGCCCTTTACGGCCGCGGCGCAGCCCTACGACAACTACCCGGTTTGCCTGCGGGTCTATGGCCCGGTGCGGTTCGACGAATGCCGCTACGTCTCGATCGAGCAGTGCCGCCCGGCCGCCATGGGCATCGCCGGACAGTGCGTCACCAATCCCTGGTATCAGCCGCCGAGCGCCCCGGCTCGCCGCGCCCGCCGGGGCTGAGCACGCAATCCCTCGCTCAACCGGTGTTGCGCGCTACGCGTCGGCGCTCATTGGCTGGCCAGCGCCGCATCGATCGCCGGGGCCAACGACCGGTCGACGATGTCTTCGGCCTTCAGCGAGCGGCTGATCAGGCCGTTGCGGAAATACAGGTCGATCGTCTGCTGCTCGCCCGCGACGACGGCATCGTCCACGGCCGTGATCCTGATCTTGGCGCGGCTCAGCCAGTTCAGCGGCACCGCGGGCGGGATGCCCATCAGCTTGCCCCAGGTGTCCGCATAGGCCGCAACGTTGGTGAGCGACCACGCCCGCGCCCGTGACAGCCGCTGCACGAAGTCCTGCAGTTCGGCGCGCTTGCCGGCGATCGCATCGGGACGTGCGACCTGGAAGCTGAGACCGGGCGTCAGCCCCTCGGCGGTGATCACCCGGCGCGAGCCGAATAGCACCTCCTCTTGGCTGACATACGGCTCCCAGGTCGACCAGGCATCCACCGCCCCCTGGCTGTAGGCGATCTTGGCGTCGGACGGCGCCAGGAACACCAGCTGGACATTCTTCGGCGAAAGCCCGTTCGCTTCCAGCGCTGCCAGCACCAGCTGGTGACCGATCGAGCCGCGACCGGTCGCGATCTTCTTGCCCTTGAGATCGTCGAAGCTGCGGATCGGCGACTCCTTCGGCACCAGGACGGCCAAGCCTTCCTGAGTCGAGCGGATCGCCGCGATCGCCTTGACCGGCACGTTGGCGGCCGCCGCGAAGGTGAACGGCGCGTCGCCGACCAGCCCGGTATCGAGGGCGCCGGCGCCGAGTGCTTCCAGCAGCGGCGCCGCGGCGGGAAACTCCCGCCATTCGATCTTGTAGGGGACGTCCTTGAGCACCCCCGCGGCTTCCATCACCGCCTGCGAGTTGCCCTTCTGATCGCCGACGCGCAGCACGGCCTGCGCCGCGGCGCCGTGAACCAACCCATGGGTCGCGCCGATCAGCAGCGCGGCCGCCACGACAAGCCGGATCATGCCGCCACCGCTTCGCGGCGGGCGACCAGCTCGCGCGTCAGCGGGATCAGTTCACGGCCGTATTCGATCGCATCGACCAAGGGATCGAAGCCCCGGATCAGGAAGATGTCGACGCCGAGCGCGTAGTAATCGAGCAGCGCTTCGGCCACCTGCTGCGGCGTGCCGACCAGCGAGGTCGAGTTGCCGCGCGCGCCGGTGAGCTTGGCGAGCCCGGTCCACAGCCGCTTGTCGAGCCGCTCGCCCTGCGCGGCGAGCGCCAGCAGACGGCGCGAGCCTTCGTTGGCCGGCTGTCCCGGGCCGCGTTTGAAGCCGCTGAGCTCCTGCACCGCCTGCGCGCGCGCCAGGATCGCGTCGGCCTTGGCCCAGGCGAGTTCTTCGGTCTCGGCCAGGATCGGCCGGAACGACAGGCTGAAGCGCGGCGACGGCCGGTTGTTCTTGGCGGCAGCGGCGCGCACCCGCGCGATGATCGACCGGACTTCCTCATAGGTCTCGCCCCACAGCGCAAAGATATCGGCGTGCCGGCCGGCGACCTCGATGGCGGCATCCGATGCGCCGGCGATGAACACCGGAATGCCCTCGGGCCGCAGCGGCTTGATCTGCGAGAAGCCGCCCTTCACCTGATAGTACTTGCCGTCATAGTCGAACGG
>NZ_JBMDXE010000089.1:0-25596 GCF_048594845.1 Rhodopseudomonas sp.
TCGAAGAACACTTCGTTGACTTCGTGGCCGCCGTCGATGGTCTGGATCGGACGGACGGTGATGCCCTTGGTCTTCATGTCGACCAGGATGAAGGAGATGCCTTCCTGCTTCTTCGCCGTCGGATTGGTGCGGCACAGGCAGAAGATCCAGTCGGCGTATTGCGCCAGCGTGGTCCAGGTCTTCTGGCCGTTGATCACCCACTTGTCGCCCTTGCGCTCGGCCTTGGTCTTGCGCGAGGCGAGGTCCGACCCCGAGCCCGGCTCGGAGAAGCCCTGGCACCACCAATCCTCGACGCTGGCAATGCGCGGCAGGAAGCGCTTCTTCTGCTCCTCGCTGCCGAAGGTGTAGATCACCGGGCCGACCATCGACACGCCGAAGGCGAGCGGCTGCGGCGCGGGCGCGGCCTGCAGCTCTTCGTTGAAGATGTAGTGCTGCACGCTGCTCCAGCCGGTGCCGCCATATTCCTTCGGCCAGTGCGTCACGCCCCAGCCCTTCTTGTGGAGGATGCGATACCACTCCACCATGTCGTCCTTCGATGGATGCCGGCCCTCGACCAGCTTCTGCCGGGTCTTCGGCGGCACGTTGTCCTTGAAGAACTGCCGCACCTCGTCGCGGAACGCGATTTCTTCCTTGGTGAAATTCAGATCCATCGGATCCTCCTGGGTCGAATTGGCTATCGAACTATCCGCGTCATTCCGGGGCGCGAGCGCAGCTCGCGAGCCCGGAATCCATATTCACCGCCAGGGGTTATGGATTCCGGGCCTGCGCCCCAAGAGGGGCGCATCCCGGAATGACGAACTCTTTTGTTACTGCACGATCTCGAACAAGCCCGCCGAGCCCATGCCGCCACCGACGCACATGGTGACGACTGCGTACTTAGCGTTGCGGCGACGGCCTTCGATCAGCGCGTGACCGGCGAGACGCGCGCCCGACATGCCGTAGGGATGGCCGACAGAGATCGCGCCGCCGTTGACGTTGAGCTTCTCTGGATCGATGCCGAGCTTGTCGCGGCAATACAGCACCTGCACGGCGAAGGCTTCGTTCAGCTCCCACAGCCCGATGTCGTCGACGCTGAGGCCGTGGCGCTTCAAGAGGCGCGGCACCGCGAACACCGGGCCGATGCCCATCTCGTCGGGCTCGCAGCCGTAGGAGACCATGCCGCGGAAGATGCCGAGCGGCTTGAGGCCCTTCGCGGCCGCAGTCTTGTCGCTCATGATCACCGTGGCCGAGGCGCCGTCCGACAGCTGGCTGGCGTTGCCGGCGGTGATGGTGAAGCCCTCGCCGCGCACGGCCTTGAGGCCGGCGAGACCTTCGGCGGTCGTTTCCGGCCGCGGGCCTTCGTCCTGCGACAGCGTGATGTCCTTGAACGACACTGCGCCGGTCGCCTTGTCGACGACGCCCATCTTGGTCGAGATCGGCGCGATCTCGTCCTTAAACTTGCCGCCCTGCTGCGCGGCCGCGGTGCGGCGCTGGCTCTCCAGCGCGTACTCGTCCTGCGCCTCGCGCGAGATGTTGTAGCGCTTCGCCACGGTTTCGGCGGTGTCGAGCATCGCCATGTAGACGTCGCCCTTCAGCGCTTCGAGCGCCGGATCGACGGCGTGGAAAGTATTCATCTTGTCGTTCTGCACCAGCGAGATCGACTCACCGCCGCCGCCGACCGCGATCTCGACGCCGTCGAAGATCACCGAACGAGCGGCCAGCGCCATCGCCTGCAGGCCGGAAGCGCACTGCCGGTCGATGGTCGTGCCGGCGGTGGTCACCGGCAGGCCGGCGCGCAGCAGCGCCTTGCGGGCGATGTTGCCGCCGGTGGCGCCCTGCTGCAGCGCGGCGCCCATCACCACGTCTTCGACTTCCTTCGGATCGATGCCGGCGCGCTTGACGGCGTGCTCGATGGCGTGGCCCAGCAGGGTCGCGCCTTCGGTGGCGTTGAGAGCGCCGCGATACGCCTTGCCGATCGGCGTGCGCGCGGTGGAAACGATGACGGCCTCGGTCATGAGCGGGCTCCTTGCCTGTTACGCTTGGGCTTTGAGGTTGGGTGAGATCTGACTACGTAGTTCGTGTCGCGACAATTTGCCGACGGGCGTGCGCGGCAGCTCATCGACGAATTCGACGGCGGCGGGCAGCTCGTGCTTGCCGAGCTTGCCGGTGAGGAACGCCCGCAGCTCTTCGATCGAGAACGGCGATGCGCCGTCGCGTAGCTTGACGAACGCCTTCGCGGCTTCCCCCCGATAATCGTCCGGGATGCCGATCACGATCACTTCCTGCACGGCGGGGTGCTCATAGATCGCCTGTTCGATCATCTGCGGATAAACGTTGAAGCCGCCGGAGATGATCATGTCCTTCTTGCGGTCGACCAGGAAGAAATAGCCGTCAGCATCCATATAGCCGATATCGCCGGTGAGAAAACGGTCACCCACGAAGGATTCCGCGGTTTCCTCGGGCCGGTTCCAGTAGCCCTTGGTGACGTTCGGGCCGCGCACGCGGATTTCGCCGACCTCGCCGGGCGGCAGCACCTTGGTGGCATCCTGCAGCGACACCACGTCCATCTCGATGCCGGGCAGCATCAGGCCGATCGAGCCTGGCTTGTCCGGCCCGACCGGCGGATGGCCGGTGCCGGGCGAACAGGTCTCGGTCATGCCCCAGCCGCTCTTGAGCTGCAGGCCGGTCTTGCGCTCGAACAGCCGCGCCACCTCGACCGGCAGCGGCGCGCCGCCGGAACCGGCGGTCACCAGCGACGAAAGATCGCGGCTCTCCAGCGACGGATCGTTCGCGAGCGCGATCCACATCGTCGGCACGCCGGGGAATGCGGTGGCGCGCTTCTTCTCGATGTCGTCGAAGATCGCCGCGACGTCGAAGCGCTGATGCAGCGACAGCAGTTCGCCGCGCTTCAGGCCACGCGTCAGGATCACCGTCAGCGCGTAGATGTGGAACAGCGGCAGCACGCAGATCACGCGCGACTGCCCCTCGGGCGCGTCGCGGACCACGCGCCACAGATCGAAGATCGACACCGCGGCGGTGAGGTTCGCATGCGTCAGCATCGCGCCCTTGGGCAAACCTGTTGTGCCGCCGGTGTATTGCAGCAGCGCGATGTCGTGCTTGTTGATCGCCGGCCAGGCCGCGGGCGGCTTCGCGTCCTTGACGAAGTCGGCATAGCGGATCACGCGCGGATCGTCCGGCAGCGGCGCCAGCTGCGCCATCGACGGACCCCACGCCGAGTCGGCGCAGACGATCAGGCGGTCGAGCAGGCCCTTGGCGAGAAACTTCTCGGCCATAGGCAGCAGCGCGGCGGATTCGGTGGTGATCAGCACGCGCGCGCCGGAATCGCTGAGCTTGTGCGACAGCGCCCGCTCGCCATCGAGCGGCGACAAATGCACCACGCGGGCGCCGGCCTTCAGCGTGCCGAAGAAGTTGATCGGATGGTCCGGCGTGTTGCCGAGAAACAGCGCCACCGAGGCACCGGGGCCGTAACCGGCGGCGAGCAGCGCCGCGGCGGCGGTGTCGGCATGGTTTTGCAGCTCAGTGTAGCTGATCTGACGATCGCGAAATTCCAACGCCGGGCGATCGGTGTAGTCCTTCGACGCCTGCGCCAACAGATCCGGCAAGGTGCCTGTCGCGATTTCCGCATCCCAGCGAAGGCCGGGCGGATAGTACTGCTCACCGGGATGGGTCATGCGCTCACTTCGCGAGTGGGATGAAACTAACGGCTCGTCATTTCAGGCAGGGATGGCGCTGCATCATTTGCTCCCCTCCCCCTTGCGGGGAGGGGTCGAGGGTGGGGGTCCCCAGGCACTGTGCCCGCGTCGCCCTCACCCGGCCCTCTCCCGCAAGCGGGAGAGGGAGAAGAGCGATCACGCCGCGGCTTTGCTCGGCTGGCCGATCGAGGCGAAGGTCTTGCCTTCGTCGGCGAGCTTCTTCAGCAGCGGGGCGGGCTCCAGCGACGGGTCGTTGGTGGCCTTGGCGTAGTAAGCGAGGCGTTCGGCGATGTGCTTGAGGCCGACGCTGTCGGCGTAGTGCATCGGGCCGCCGCGATAGATCGGCCAGCCGTAGCCGTACAGCCAGACCACGTCTATGTCGCTCGGCCGCGCCGCGATCTTTTCTTCGAGGATGCGGGCGCCCTCGTTGATCATCGGATAGACCATGCGTTCGAGAATCTCCTCGTCGCTGATGTCGCGGCGCTTGAGGCCGAGCTTGGTCAGGGTGTCGTTGATCAGTGTTTCGACTTCCGGATCCGGCAGCGGCGAGCGCGAGCCGGCTTCGTACTTGTAGTAACCCTTGCCGGTCTTCTGGCCGAAGCGGCCGGCTTCGCACAGCGCGTCGGCGATCTCCGACTTGATGCCGCGGTCCTTGCGCGAGCGCCAGCCGATGTCGAGGCCGGCGAGATCGCCCATCGCGAACGGGCCCATCGGCATGCCGAACTTGGTGACGACGGCGTCGACCTGCTGCGGCAGCGCGCCTTCGAACAGCAGCTTCTCGGACTGCTTGGAGCGGGCCGCGAGCATGCGGTTGCCGACGAAGCCGTCGCAGACGCCGACCACGACCGGCACCTTGGCGATCTTCTTGGCGATCGACACCGCGGTGAGCAGCGCGTCCGGCGCGGTCTTGGCGCCGCGAACGATCTCGCACAGCTTCATGACGTTGGCCGGCGAGAAGAAGTGCATGCCGAGCACGTCCTGCGGCCGCTTGGTGGTGGCGGCGATGTCGTCGACGTTGAGATACGAGGTGTTCGAGGCCAGCACCGCACCGGGCTTGGCGTAGGCGTCGAGCGCGGTGAACACTTCCTTCTTCACCGCCATGGTTTCGAACACCGCCTCGATGATCAGGTCGGCGTCCTTGACGTTCTCGAGACCGACCACACCGGTGATCAGGCCCATACGCTTGGCGGGCGCGTCCGCCGGAATGCCGCCGCGCGCCGCGGTGGCTTCGTAGTTCTTCTGCATGATGCCCATGCCGCGCTTCAGCTGCTCCTCGCCGGTCTCGATCAGAGTCACCGGGATGCCCGCATTGGCGAACGACATCGCGATGCCGCCGCCCATCGTGCCGGCGCCGATGATCGCGACGCGCGACACCGGCCGCGGCTTGGTGCCATCCGGAACGCCGTCGACCTTGGCGGCTTCACGCTCGGCGAAGAACGCATAGCGCTGCGCCTTCGACTGATCGGACACCACGAGCTTGAGGAAGCCCTCGCGCTCTTTCTTCAGACCTTCCTCAAACGGCAGGTCGATCGCCGCGCCGATCGCGTCCGCGCAAGCGAACGGCGCTTCGAGGCCGCGCGCCTTCTTGGTCATCGCCGCGACCGCATTGGTGAAGATCGAACGATCGGCCTTCGCCGCCGCGAGCTTGCTGTCGTCGTCGCGCAGACGGCGGGTGGGCCGCTTTTCGGCAACAATCTTCTTGGCGAACGCCACCGCGCCGGCGGTCGGGCCTTCGACGATCTCTTCGATCAGACCATGCTTGAGCGCTTCTGCGGCGCCGATCGGACTGCCGCCGACGATCATCTGCACGGCGAGCTCCGGACCGACCGCACGCGGCAGGCGCTGCGTGCCGCCGGCACCCGGCAACAGTCCGAGCTTGACTTCAGGAAGGCCGAGCTTGGCTTCCTTCACGGCAACGCGGAAGTGGCAGCCGAGCGCGACTTCGAGACCGCCGCCGAGCGCGGTGCCGTGAATTGCGGCGATGGTCGGCTTCGGCGAATTCTCCAGCGCAGCGATGACGTCGTTCAGCGCCGGCGGCTGCGGCGGCTTGCCGAATTCGGTGATGTCGGCGCCGGCGATGAAGGTGCGGCCCGCGCACACCAGGACAATCGCCTGGACTTCGGGATCGGCGACCGCCGCGTTAACGTTTTCCAGGATGCCGCGGCGAACAGCCGCACTGAGCGCATTGACGGGCGGACTGTCGACGGTGACAACCGCGATCGCATCCTGCCGCGTGCGCGTTACAACTTCGCTCATTGCATTCTCCCTGGTCAGTTTCTTCGGGTCACGTTTCTTGTTGGCGTCGGTCGATTTGGAGCCGTTTCGCAGTGCGAAATTTAATTCCACATCTTGACAGCGAGGGTTATTTTGAAGAGCGTCGATTGTCAACGACGCCATAATCAACAATCAATCAACAATCGCGCAGGGAATGAAGCGTCCTCCGAAAAAAGCCGCGACAGATCGCAGTTTCGTCGTCGCGCTGTCGCGGGGACTGGAGGTGCTTCGCGCATTCGGCCCCAATGATGGCCTGCTGGGCAACCAGGAGATCGCGGCGCGGACCAAATTGCCGAAGCCGACAATCTCGCGACTGACCTACACGCTGACCAAGCTCGGCTACCTCACGCAGGTGCCGCGATTCGAGAAGTATCAGCTCGCCCCCGCAGCGATGTCGCTGGGTTACGCCGCGCTCGCCAATCTCGGCGTGCGTCATCTGTCGCAATCCTTCCGCGACGAATTGATGCAGCAGACCGGCGGCGCCGTCGCGGTCGGCGCGCGCGACCGTCTCAGCATGATCTACGTCGGGCAGGCGCGATCGAGCCTCACCGTCGGTGTGCAGCTCGACGTCGGGTCGCGGATTCCGATCGCCACCACGGCGATGGGCCGCGCTTACTTGTGTGCACTGCAGGGTGACGAACGCGCGGCGCTGCTGCGCGATCTGCGCGATTACTACGGCAGCCGCTGGCCGCGCATCCGCGACGGCATCGAGCGTTCCGAGGAGATGGTCGCGAAATACGGCTTCACCATTTCGGCCGGCGAGTGGCAGGACGACGTGCACGCCGCCGGAGTCGCACTGACGATGAACGACGGCACCGGACCCTACGCGTTCAACTGCGGCGCACCTGCATTCCGCTTCACGGAAGAACGACTGATCAACGACATTGGACCTCGCCTATTGGCGATGGTAAGGAAAATTGAAGCGGCGCTCGGCGGGACAGCAGCGCCGCTATCAAGACGAACCGACAAATCTGAAAACAAGAAAACTAAGTCAGGAGGGAAAGTTGCGCGTGTCGTCGAGGGGATCAGGTAGCATCCGTCGTCGCGAAGCGGCGCCGATGATCATGCTCCGCCGCCCGGTTCAGGGCCGCAGCAAATGATGCAGGCACATTCGGGACAAACCGCGTCACCGCTACTCGCGGTGCGCGACGTCAGCGTCGTATTCGGCGGCATCGTGGCGTTGAACGGCATTTCGTTCGACATGAAGAAGGGCCAGATCCTGGGACTGATCGGCCCCAACGGCGCCGGCAAGACCACGCTGTTCAACTGCCTGTCGCGGCTGTATCAGCCGAGCAAAGGCGACATCCTGCTCGAAGGCGACAGCATCCTCACGCGGCCGCCGCATCGCATCTCCGAGATGGGTATCGGCCGCACGTTCCAGAACGTCGCGCTGTTTCCGAACCTCTCGGTGCTCGATAACGTTCGCGTCGGCACGCATGCGCGCACCAACAGCGACATCGTTTCGGACTCTCTCCGCCTGCCGTGGATCCGCCGCGGCGAGAAGGAGATGAACAAGCGCGTCGACGATATCCTCGGTTATCTCGAGCTGCGCAGCGTTGCCCACACCCCGGTGGCGGGCCTGCCGTTCGGCACGCAGAAGCGCGTCGAGCTGGCGCGCGCGCTGGCGACCGAGCCGAAGATCCTGCTGCTCGACGAGCCGGCCGGCGGTCTCAACCACGAGGAAGTCTACATCCTCGGCGACCTGGTCCGGAAGATCCGCGACGACCGCGGCGTCACCGTACTGCTGGTCGAACACCACATGGGTCTGGTGATGTCGATCGCCGACCACGTCGTCGCGCTGAATTTCGGCCGCAAGCTCGCAGAGGGAACGCCCCAGCAGGTGCAGAACGACCCGGATGTGATCAAGGCCTATCTGGGGAGCAAAGACCAATGACAGCGCTGCTCAATGTTCGCGACCTGCGCGCCTATTACGGCCAGGTCCAGGCGCTGCACGGGCTCGCCTTCGAGCTGCAGGAAGGCAGCCTGACCACGCTGCTCGGCGCCAACGGCGCCGGCAAGACAACAACGCTGCGCGCGATCTGCAACATGGTCCGCTCCACCGGTTCGATCGAGTTCGAAGGCAAGTCGCTGACGAAGAGCTCGACCGAGTCGATCGTGAAGCTGGGTATCGCCCACGTTCCCCAGGGCCGCGGAACCTTCACGACACTCACCGTGCACGAGAACCTCGAGCTCGGCGCGATCAGCCGCAAGGACAAGAAGGCGATCGAATCCGACATCGAGCGGATGTACGCGCACTTCCCTGTGCTGAAGCAGCGTCATACCCAGCAGGCCGGCACGCTGTCCGGCGGTGAACAGCAGATGCTCGCGGTCGCCCGCGCACTGATGCTGCGGCCGCGGCTGATGCTGCTCGACGAACCATCGTTCGGTCTCGCGCCGCTGGTGGTTCGCGACCTGTTCAAGATCCTCGGCAAGATCAATCGCGAAGACAAGGTCAGCATCCTCGTCGTCGAACAGAACGCGCAGCTGGCGCTCGAACTGGCCGACCAGGCCTATGTGATCGAGACCGGCCGCATCGTGATGTCCGGCAAAGCGGACGACATCGCCAATAACGAAGACGTCCGCAAATCCTATCTCGGATACTGAGGAGACTGCCATGGAACTTCTGCTGAATCAGGTCCTGGCAGGTATCGCCACGGGCGCCATCTACGCATGTATGGCGCTGGCCGTGGTGATGATCTATCAGGCGATCGACCACCTCAACTTCGCCCAGGGCGAAATGGCGATGTTCTCGACGTTCATCGCCTGGCAGCTGATGCAATGGGGCGTTCCCTATTGGGGCGCATTCGTGCTGACGCTGGCCCTCTCCTTCGCCGGCGGCATCGTCATCGAGCGGGCGCTGTTCAAGCCGCTCGGCAACGCGCCGGTGCTGACCCACGTCGCGGGCTTCATCGCGCTGTTCGCGATCATCAACTCGGTCGCGGGCCTGACCTGGGACTTCACCATCAAGCAGTTCCCCTCGCCGTTCGGCTCCGCGCCGTTCCTGGGGAGCCAGCTGATCTCGACCCATCAGGCCGGCATGATCGGCGTCACCCTGGTGCTGCTGATCCTGCTGTACTTCTTCTTCCAGTTCACCCGGATCGGTCTGGCGATGCGGGCGGCGGCGGCGCAGCCTGAATCGGCACGTCTTGTCGGCGTCAACACCTCCTGGATGATCGCGCTGGGCTGGGGCATGGCGGCGGCGATCGGCTCGATCGCCGGCATGCTGATCGCCCCGGTGGTGTTCCTCGAGCCCAACATGATGGGCGGCGTGCTGATCTACGGTTTCGCCGCGGCTGTGCTCGGCGGCCTGTCGAGCCCGCTCGGCGCGGTGATCGGCGGCTTCCTGGTCGGCATCTTCGAGAACCTCGCCGGCACCTACATCCCCGGTGTGGGCAACGAACTGAAGCTGCCGATCGCGCTGGCGCTGATCGTCACGGTTCTGGTCGTCAAACCCACGGGCCTGTTCGGCCGCAACATCGTCAAGCGAGTCTGATCATGAGCGCGTTGCAGGAAATCGTGAACGACACCCAGCCGGTCGAAACCACGCCGAAGAAGTACATGGCGCTGGGCACCTACGCCTCGGTCGTGGTGGTGCTGCTGCTGTGCATCGCGCCGCTGCTGGTCAAGAACTTCATCATCTTCCAGATGACGATGGTCTTGATCTACGCGATCGCGGTGCTGGCGTTGAACATCCTCACCGGCGGGTCGGGCCAGTTCTCGCTTGGCCAGAGCGCGTTCTACGCGCTCGGCGCCTATAGCTCGGCGATCCTGATGGAGACCTTCGGCGTCAATTACGCATTGACGCTGCCGGTCTCCGGCGCGATCTGCTTCATCGCCGGCTACCTGTTCGGCCTGCCGGCGCTGCGGCTCAGCGGCATCTATCTGGCGCTCGCGACCTTCGCGCTCGCCACCGCGATGCCGCAGCTCCTCAAGCTGCACTACTTCGAAACGTGGACCGGCGGCGTCCAGGGTCTGGTCATCACCAAGCCCGACGCGCCGTTCGGCCTGCCGCTGTCGCAGGACATGTGGCTGTACTACTTCGTGCTGGTGATCTCGATGGTGATCTACGTCGCCTCGGTGAACCTGCTGAAGTCGCGCTCCGGCCGCGCCATGATGGCGATCCGCGACAACGAAATCGCGGCCTCCGCGATGGGCGTCGACGTCGCGCGCTACAAGACGCTGGCGTTCGGCGTCTCCGCCGGCATCACCGGCGTCGCCGGCGGTCTCGGCGCCATCGCGGTGCAGTTCGTGGCACCGGACAGCTACACGATCCAACTCGCGATCGCGCTGTTCCTCGGCATGGTGGTGGGCGGCGTCGGCTGGCTGCCGGGCTCGATCGTCGGCGCGGCCTTCATCGTGTTCGTGCCGAATATCGCCGAGCACTTCTCCAAGGGTCTGTCGGGCGCGGTGTTCGGCCTGATCCTGATCCTGATCATCTTCGTCCTGCCGCACGGCTCGCGGCAGGTCGCCTATACGGTGCAGAACTGGGTCCACAAGCTTCGTAAATAAGACCCGGTCTGACGATGCCTGGCCCCCGGCGACACCCTCGCCGGGGGCCTTTTCTTTGGGCGACGCAGCTCTTCGCACAATGGCGCCCCCTCCAGGCGTGGATGGCCAGGACAAGCCCGGCCATGACGGAATTGAACTCTCCACGATAGCCGCTGACGCACCCGACTGCGCATCTGCAGGGCTGCCCCACGATCGCAGGATGCACGGCGGCTTCGATCCGGCGTATGGATGACCCCGTTCCGCGCCGCGTGCGCCGTAGCCGAGATCGTCGATGTTGTCTGTCTGCCGTTACACGCGCCGCAGCGCGCTGGTCGTGTTGCTCGCCCTCGCCTCCAGCACTGCAGTGGCTCAGAGGGCCTATGATCCCGGCGCCAGCGACAGCACGATCCGCATCGGCAATCTGATGCCCTATTCCGGGCCTGCGTCGGCCTACGCCATCGTCGGCCGGATCGAGCAGGCCTATTTCCGAATGATCAACGATCAGGGCGGCATCAACGGCCGCAAGATCGAGTTCGTTTCCTATGACGACGCCTACAGCCCGGCCAAGGCCGTCGAGCAGACCCGCAAGCTGGTCGAGAGCGACGAGGTGTTGCTGATGTTCAGCCCGATGGGCACGCCGTCGAACGTCGCGATCCAGAAATATCTCAACGCCAAGGGCGTGCCGCAGCTGTTCGCCGCCAGCGGGGCGACGCGGTTCGGCGATCCCAAGGCGTTCCCATGGACGATGGGCTGGCAGCCGCCCTATCAGGTCGAGGGCCGGGTCTACGCCAAGTACATTCTGGCGACCAAGCCTGAAGGCCGGATCGCCGTACTGTATCAGAACGACGACCTCGGCCGCGACCTGCTCAAGGGCCTGAAGGACGGCCTCCGCGACAAGACGGCGATGATCGTCGCCGAAGAGAGCTACGAGGTGGCCGAACCCAGCGCCGACAACCATATCGCACGGCTGAAGGCCTCTGGCGCCGACGTGTTCGTGTCGATCACCACGCCGAAATTCGCCGCGCAGAGCATCCGCCGAGCCGCCGAGATGGCGTGGCGACCGCTCTACATCCAGGCGCTGGTGTCGGCCTCGATCGGCGCGGTGATCCGCCCCGCCGGGCTCGACAACGCCCAGGGGCTGGTGTCGGCCGCCTACAACAAGGACGCCGCCGATCCGCAATGGGCCGACGACCCGGGCATGAAGCGCTTTCACGCCTTCCTCGACGCCTACGCTCCCGACGCGAACCGGGGCGACAACTCCGTGGCCTATGGCTACGGCGCCGCACAGTGCCTGGTCGAGGTGCTGCGCCGCGCCGGCGACGATCTGAGCCGCGCCAACGTCATGCGCGCCGCGGCGAGTCTCAAAGGATATGCACCCGACACGCTGCTGCCGGGCATCACCATCACCACCGCGGCCGATGATTTCCACCCAATCGAGCAGCTGCGGCTGATGCGGTTCTCCGGCGATCACTGGGAACTATTCGGACCGGTGATCGATGGGGAACTCCGGAACTAACTGTTAGCTGTCGGCGGCGCGGATTCTGCCCCCCGGCGGCTGGGTCGCATGCGCTTTCTATTGCTGCAACAGCGAGAAACGTGTTCAATCCGGACCGAACTCAACGAAGTTCGCCGCCAAGAACAACATGCCACGACCAAGGAGCCTTCCGGAATGCAAACTCTCCGTTCGCGCGCGCTCGTCTTTTCAGCAGCCGTCGCGGTCAGCTTCGCCAGTTTCAGCGGCGCGGCTTTCGCCCAGAAGAAATACGACACCGGTGCGTCCGACACCGAGATCAAGATCGGCAACATCATCCCCTATTCCGGCCCGGCGTCGGCCTATGGCACCATCGGCAAGACCGAGGAAGCCTACTTCCGGATGGTCAACGAGAACGGCGGCATCAACGGCCGCAAGGTGAATTTCATCAGCTACGACGACGCCTATTCGCCGCCGAAGGCGGTCGAGCAGGTCCGCAAGCTGGTCGAGAGCGACGAAGTGCTCGCCGTGTTCAACCCGCTCGGCACGCCGTCCAACACCGCGATCCAGAAGTATCTGAACGCCAAGAAGGTGCCGCAGCTGTTCGTCGCCACCGGCGCCACCAAGTGGAACGACCCGAAGAACTTCCCCTGGACCATCGGCTGGCAGCCTTCGTATCAGAGCGAGGCGCAGATCTACGTCAAGTATCTGATGAAGGAAAAGCCGGACGCCAAGATCGGCATCCTCTATCAGAACGACGACTTCGGCAAAGACTACCTCAAGGGCACCAAGGACGCGCTCGGCGCCAAGGGCGCCTCGATGATCGTCGCCGAGGAGACCTACGAGATTTCCGCGCCGACCATCGACAGCAACATCGTCAAGCTGAAATCCGTCAATCCAGACGTCGTACTGCTGTACGTCACGCCGAAGTTCGGCGCGCAGTCGGTCAAGCGGATCGCCGAGCTCGGATGGAAGCCGCTGGTGATCATCACCAACGTCTCCGCCTCGGTCGGCAGCGTGATGCAGCCCGCCGGCTTCGAGAACGCCCAGGGCGTGCTGTCCGCCGCCTACGCCAAGGACGGCACTGACCCGCAGTGGGCCAACGATCCTGCCTTCAAGAAGTGGCACGCCTTCGTCGACAAGTACATGCCGGGGACCAACAAGACCGACAGCAACATGGTGTACGGCTACGGCGCCGCCCAGACGCTGCACAAGGTCCTCGAAATGTGCGGCGACGATCTCACCCGCGCCAACGTCATGAAGCAGGCGGCCAGCCTGAAGGACTTCGAGCCGGACACGCTGCTGCCGGGCATCAAGATCAACACGTCGGCGACCGACTTCGCGCCGATCAGCCAGTTGCAGATGATGCGCTTCAAAGGCGACAAGTGGGAGCTGTTCGGCGACATCATCTCGGGCGACGTCAAAACCGAGTAAGCGCCAGCACCGCGCCGGGCGCATAGCGCCTCGACGCAACCGGCGTCAGCTGTCCAAATTTTAACCCCCGGCGACCCATGTCGCCGGGGGTTCTTTGTTGCCGGTTCCGGACAAACAGGTTTCAATCCGCGCTACGCCGCCCGAGCAACGAGGTGGTGATACCAGGCCAGGAGACGACCCACGATGTCCTTTTCGCGTTCGACCCTTGCGACGCTATCGGCCGCCGCGCTGCTGCTCGCAGCGACCAGCCAAGGCGCCTTCGCCCAGAAGAAGTACGATCCGGGCGTGACCGACACCGAGATCAAGATCGGCAATGTCGAAGCCTACAGCGGCCCCGCATCGGCCTATGGCGTCATCGGCAAGACCGAGGAAGCCTACTTCCGGATGATCAACGATCAGGGCGGAATCAACGGCCGCAAGATCAACTTCATCAGCTACGACGACGCCTACTCGCCGCCCAAAACGGTCGAGCAGGTGCGCAAGCTGATCGAGAGCGACGAGGTCTTCCTCGTGTTCAACGCGCTCGGCACGCCGACCCAGACAGCCGTGCAAAAATATCATAACGCCAAGAAGGTCCCGCAGCTGTTCGTCGCAACCGGCGCGAGCAAATGGAACGACCCCAAGGACTTCCCCTGGACCATGGGCTTCCAGCCGAGCTACCGGGTCGAGGCGCGGATCTTCGCCAAGTACATCCTGAAGGAAAAGCCGAACGCGAAGATCGGAGTGTTCTATGCCAACGACGATTTCGGCAAGGATTACGTTGCCGGGCTGAAGGACATCCTCGGCGCCAACTCCAAGCTGATCGTCGCCGAAGAAAGCTACGAGACCTCCGAGCCGTCGATCGACGCCCACATCGTCAAGCTGAAGGACACCGGCGCCGACGTCTTCGTCAACATTTCGACACCGAAATTCGCCGCCCAGGCGATCAAGAAAATGGCCGAGCTGAACTGGAAGCCTATGCATCTGATGACCGACGTGTCGATCTCAATCGGCGCGGTGATGAAGCCGGCCGGGCTCGACGCCTCGGAAGGCGTGCTGTCGGCGGGCTATCTCAAGGATGCCTCGGACTCGCAGTGGAACAACGACGAGGGCATGAAGAAATTCAAGGCTTTCCTCGACAAGTACATGCCCGGCGCCAACATCGCGGATACCAATCTGGTATACGGCTATACTGCGGCGCAAACCATGGTGCAGGTGCTCAAGCAGTCCGGCGACAACCTGACCCGCGCCAACGTCATGAAACAGGCCGCCAGCCTGAAGGACTTTGCCGCCGACACGCTGCTACCGGGCATCAAGATCAACACCTCGGCGACCGATTTCGCGCCGATCGAACAGCTGCAGATGATGCGGTTTACCAAGGGCAAGTGGGAGATGTTCGGTGACATCATCAGCGCCGAAACCGGCGGCTGAGCCCAGATCGGCCGGGGTGCGCCAGCGGGCGCGAGCCATGCGTAACCGCACCTCGGATTCTTACTAACAGCCACGCTGTTACTTCCGCACCGCAACAAGCCCCTGCCACGTTGTCGCAGGGGCTTTTTGTTGCTGCCCCGTCGCGAAGGGTGTTGAATGTCCCGACAGGGCCGCCAAGAGCCCCGACAAAAACACACAATCAACAGACCAAGAAAAGGGAGTCAGAAATGCCTTCACTCCGCACGCACGCGGCTGCCCTCTCGGCCGTGCTCGCTTTGACGCTCGCGGCTTCGAGCGCCGCACTGGCGCAGAAGAAATACGATCCGGGTGCCAGCGATACCGAAATCAAGATCGGTAACATCATGCCCTATAGCGGCCCCGCTTCCGCATACGGCGTGATCGGACGTACCGAGGCTGCGTATTTCAAGAAGATCAACGACGCGGGCGGCATCAACGGCCGCAAGATCAATTTCATCAGCTACGACGACGCCTACTCGCCGCCCAAGACGGTCGAACAGGCCCGCAAGCTGGTCGAGAGCGACGAAGTTCTGCTGGTGTTCAACTCGCTGGGCACGCCGTCCAATTCGGCGATCCACAAATACATGAACAGCAAGAAGGTGCCGCAACTGTTCGTCGCCACCGGCGCCACCAAGTGGAACGATCCCAAGGACTATCCGTGGACGATGGGCTGGCAGCCCAGCTACCAGAGCGAAACCCAGATCTACGCCAAATACATCCTCAAGGAGATGCCGAACGCGAAGATCGGCGTGCTGTATCAGAACGACGACTACGGCAAGGACTATCTGAAAGGCCTTGAGGACGGCCTCGGCGACAAGGGCAAGTCGATGATCGTGATGAAGGAGAGCTACGAGGTCTCCGAGCCGACGATCGACAATCACCTGGTCAAGCTAAAGGCGAGCGGCGCCGACGTCTTCGTCAACATCACCACGCCGAAATTCGCCGCGCAGGCGATCAAGAAGAACGCCGAGATCGGCTGGAAGCCGGTGCACTTCCTCAACAACGTCTCGGCCTCGGTCGGCAGCGTAATCAAACCGGCCGGCTACGACGCTTCGCAGGGCGTGATCTCCGCGGCCTATCTCAAGGACGTCAGCGACGATCAGTGGAAGGACGATGCCGGCATGAAGCAGTTCCTTGCCTTCATGGACAAGGACTTCCCGGACGGCAACAAGCTCGACGGCGGCACCGTCGTCGGTTACGGCGTGGCGCAGACGCTGGTCGAGGTGCTGAAGCGCTGCGGCGACAACCTGACCCGCGAAAACGTCATGAAGCAGGCCGCCAGCCTGAAGGACTTCCGCACCGAAGTGCTGCTGCCGGGCATCGCCATCAACACCTCGGCGACCGACTTCGCGCCGGTCAGCCAGCTGCAGCTGATGCGGTTCAAGGGTGAAAAGTGGGAGCTGTTCGGCGACGTCATCAGCGGCGACGTCGGGGGATAGCGGCTTGCGTCATTGCGAGCGAAGCGAAGCAATCCAGCATCGTGCACCCGGCTGGCTTGCTTCGTCGCATCTCTCCTCGCAATGAAGGCGAGGTTGAGATCGCGGCCCGCCGCGCAGACGTGCGGCGGGGTGCTCTCAAAACAACGCCGCGGATTTACGCCGCGGCTTCGTAGTTGACTTCGGTCTCGGCCAGCTTGGTCAGGTTGACGTCTGTGGTCTTCTCCTGCTGCAGGGTCTGGTCGATCAGCTTGACGGCGTCCTTCATGCCGAGCAGGCCGGCCCAGGTCTTCAGCGTGCCGTAGCGGGAGATCTCGTAGTGTTCGACCGCCTGCGCGGCGGCGAGCAGGCCGGCGTCGAGGGCTTCGGTGCCCTTGTACTCGTCCATGATCTCCTTGCCCTCGTCGATGATGCCCATGAGCGCGTCGCAGGTCTTGCCGCGCGCCGGCTTGCCGAGCAATTCGAAGATCTGCTCGAGCCGCTCGATCTGGCCCTCGGTCTCGCCTTCATGCTTCTCGAACGCCGCGCGCAGCTTGTCGGAATTGGCCGCCTTGGCCATCTTCGGCAGCGTCTTCAGGATCTGCTTCTCGGCGTAGTAGATGTCCTTGAGCGTATCGAGGAAGAGGTCGTTGAGGGTCTTGTCTTTGGCTGCGGCCATGGTCGTCTCCGGTTGGTGATGGGGTCCGTCTCAGACGAGCGCCCAACGCAACTTCGGAGCGATAGTTCCAGCGGCTTCGCGCAGCCCGACGGGTGGACGGCGCGAAGCGGCATCATCGATCTTTTGATACGCGGATAGCTCAGGCCGCGAGCTGGGTCTCCACCAGCTTGATCCAGTACGACGTGCCGTAGACGATGGCGTCGTCGTTGAAGTTGTAGGCGGGGTGATGCAGCCCGGCGCTGTCGCCGTTGCCGAGGAAGATGAAGGCGCCGGGACGCGCTTCCAGCATGTAGGCGAAGTCCTCGGCGCCCATTAGCGGCGGCATTGAGATCACGTTGGATTCGCCCGCGATGTCACGGGCGATGCGCTGCGCCACCTCGGTCTGGTCCGCGTGATTGACCACGACCGGATAGCCGCGCTCGTACTCGACGGTGATCTTCGCGCCGGTCGACTGCGCGACGCCGGCGGCGACCTCGTGAATCCGCTTCTCGACCAGATCGCGGACGTCCGCCTTCAAGGTGCGCACGGTGCCCTTCAGCTCGGCGATTTGCGGAATGACGTTGCGGGCATTGCCGGCGTGGAATTCGCAGATCGACACCACCGCCGCCTCAAGCGGATCGACGGTGCGCGACACGATCGACTGCAGCGCGGTGATCAGCTGGGCGCCGACCAGCACCGAGTCGATGCACATATGCGGCCGCGCAGCATGGCCCCCCACCCCCTCGATGCGGATGTCGACCGAGTCGGTCGACGCCATGATCGGCCCCGGGCTGATGGCGAAGGCGCCGACCGGGATGCCGGGCCCGTTGTGCATGCCGTAGACCTGCTCGATGCCGAAGCGGTCCATCAGGCCGTCCTTGATCATCGCGGCGGCGCCGGCTCCGCCCTCTTCGGCCGGCTGGAAGATCACCACCACGTCGCCGGCGAAGTTGCGGGTCTCGGCGAGATAGCGCGCGGCGCCGAGCAACATCGCGGTGTGCCCGTCGTGACCGCAGGCGTGCATCTTGCCGGGCACCTTGGAGGCATACGGCAGGTCGGTCGCCTCTTCGATCGGCAGCGCGTCCATGTCGGCACGCAGCCCGATCACCTTGAGTTCGCCGGAGGCCGGCTTGCGGCCGCGGATCACCCCGACGACGCCGGTGCGGCCGAGCCCGGTGACGACCTCGTCGCAGCCGAACTCCCGCAACCGGTCGGCGACGAAGGCCGCCGTCCGGTCGACGTCGTACATCAGCTCCGGATGCTGATGGATGTCGTGGCGCCAGGCCATGATCTCGGGTTGCAGGTCGGCGACGCGGTTGATCACGGGCATGAGGCTGACAGTCTCCAAATTTCACGATCCGAAATGGCAGGCTAACCGCCCCGCCGCTCCGCAGCAACTGTACAGCGTCGCCGCACGGGGCTAAGCGTCTGCAAAATCACGGCGTCATGGACGCGCGGGTGGGATGAAACGGATGACGGCGCAAATCGAAGGCGAATTCGACTATATCGTGGTCGGTGCAGGCACCGCAGGTTGCATCGTCGCCAACCGGTTGTCCGCCGATCCGAATTGCCGGGTGCTGCTGCTGGAAGCCGGCGGCCGCGACAACTGGATCTGGTTTCACATCCCGGTCGGCTATCTGTTCGCGATCGGCAATCCGCGCTCCGACTGGATGTTCAAGACCGACCCGGAGCCCGGCCTCAACGGCCGCTCGCTGGCCTACCCGCGCGGCAAGGTGATCGGCGGCTCGTCGGCCATCAACGCGATGATCTCGATGCGCGGCCAGGCCGCCGATTACGACCATTGGCGCCAGCTTGGCTTGTCCGGCTGGGGCTGGGACGACGTCCGGCAGGCGTTCCGGCGGCTCGAGGATCATTTCCTCGGCGACAGCGAACATCACGGCGCCGGCGGTGGCTGGCGGATCGAGGCGGCGCGGCTGTCCTGGCCGATCCTCGATGCGGTGGCGGATGCGGCCGGCGAAATGGGCATTCCGCGCAGCGCCGATTTCAACACCGGCGACAACGAAGGCGTCGGCTATTTCCACGTCAACCAGAAACGCGGCCGGCGCTGGTCGTCGGCGCGCGGCTTCCTCAAGCCGGCGCTGCACCGCAAGAACCTGCGTCTGGAGACCAACGTGCTGACCGATCGCGTGATCGTCGAGAACGGTCGCGCGGTCGGCGTCCGCTTCCTGCAGAACGGCGTCGCCGTCGAAGCCCGCGCACGGCGCGAGGTCGTGCTGTGCGCCGGCTCGATCGGCTCGGTGCAGGTGTTGCAACGCTCCGGGATCGGCCCGGCCGAATGGCTGAAGCCGCTCGGCATCGAGCCGGTGCTGGATCGCCCCGGCGTCGGACGCAACCTGCAGGACCATCTGCAGCAGCGCGCGATCTATCGGGTCAGTGGTGGCCGCACGCTCAACGAGATCTATCATTCGCTGCCGCGTCGCGCCTGGATGGGTATCGACTACGCATTCCGGCGCCGCGGCCCGCTGACCATGGCGCCGTCGCAGCTCGGCATCTTCACCCGTTCCGATCCGCATCAGGAGCGAGCCAACATCCAGTTTCACGTCCAGCCGTTGTCACTCGACAAGTTCGGCGATCCGTTGCACCGCTTCCCGGCTATCACCGTCAGCGCCTGCAACCTGCGCCCGACCTCGCGCGGCGAGATCAAGATCAAGACCGCGGCGCTCGACGCCGCCCCCTCCATCGCGCCGCATTATCTCGAAACCGACGACGACCGCCGCGTCGCCGCTGACGCCATCCGCGTCACCCGGCGGCTGATGAAGCAGCAGGCGCTGGCGAAGTATCAGCCCGAGGAGTACCTGCCTGGCCCGCTGGTCGGCGACGACGACGCGTCGCTGGCCAAAGCCGCCGGCGATATCGGCACCACGATCTTTCACCCGGTTGGCACCGCCAAGATGGGCCTCGCCAGCGACCCGATGGCCGTGGTCGACGAGCGCCTGCGCTTCCATGGTCTCGATGGGCTGCGCGTCGTCGACGCCTCGGTGATGCCGACCATCACCTCCGGCAACACCAACACCCCGACCGCAATGATCGCCGAGAAAGGCGCAGAGATGATCTTGCGGGACGGCAAGTGAGTCCGACGGAACGCTGGCCCGCCCGACTCGCACGCGTGGCCTGATCGCAGTCAGACCAAAGGAGAACACGTCCGGAATTGGACACGGAGTTTGCGCGGAACAAACTATCATCCGATCAGCGGTCGGATTGTTGATAATCGTTATCAGATCGCGACGTTGCGGCTTTCGATCGTGTCATCATGCCCGAGCGGCATTTTGAATCAGAGGCAGGCAAATGGTCGATGTGCATGCCCCGCAGGCAGCCCCGTCTCCATGGCGACAATGGCGCTGGCTGCTGGCCGTGCTCACCGCGGATCTGCTGGTGATCGTTCTGGTCTCGCTTTCAATCTGGCACAGCTATCGCGTCCACGAAGAGGCCGCCGCCGTCACCACCCGGAACACCGCCCGGCTGCTCAGCCACGATGTGGCGGCAGGCCTCGACAGGATCGACCTGGCGCTGCTGACGCTGAAGGACGAGCTTGAAACCAAGCAGGACCTGCTCAATCCCGGCGCGATCGCAGCCGCGGCCGACCGCCAGTTTCGCCGTCATCGCCGACTGGAATTCCTGCGGGTAACGAACGCGGCAGGCGACGTTGTGGCGGGCTCGGGCTTGCCTGAAGGCAACCGGGTCAATGTTTCGCAACGCAATTACTTCCTCCGTCTGCGCAACTCAACCGACGCCGGCCTCGTCGTGTCCGAGCCGCTGCAGAGTTACGGCGACAAGATCTGGTCCATCGTGCTGGCGAGACGCCTGGACCGCAGCAATGGCGATTTCGCCGGCGTTGTGTTCGCGGTCGTTTCGCTGAAATCAATCCAGGATTTGTTCGGCAGCATCGATCTCGGGAGAAAGGGCGCGATCAGCCTGCGCGCACTTGATCTGTCGACCGTCACCCGCTTGCCGCCGCCCGAAGCGGCCGGCATCCTGCCCGGCGACAAGAGCGTCACGGCGGAGTGGCGCGCCCATCTCGCTCGATATCCAAACTCCGGAACATACTACGCCGTCAGCTTGGACAAGGTGCCGCGGCTGCTGTCCTATGACAAGGTCCCGAACTATCCGTTCTACGTCGTCGTCGGCCAGTCTCCGGTCGACTACTCGTCGAGCTGGCGGAAGGAACTCGCCGCGACGGGAGCGCTGACGCTGGCGATCATCGCGACGTCGCTCGTTGTCGCATATGGATGGCGCCGGCACAGCATCGACGCGCGCCGGATTGTCGATCTGCAAGCGCGTGCGCTGCAATCCAGTCGCGAGCACCTCAAGCTGGCGATAGACGGCGCCGACATGGGCACATGGACCGCGCATGTGACGATGCGGACCACGACGATCAGCGAAAAGGCGCGTGGGATTCTCGGCGGCCCCACGGAAGAAACCACCGACACCGCTTACTTCATCGGCCTCGTTCACCCCGACGACCGCAAGATCGTCGGGGCGGCGATCCGCAAGGCGATCGAGTATGGCGCGATGTTCGAGGTTCGTGCGCGGATCAAGCATCCGGCACTCGGCTTCCGCTGGGTCCACGTCACCGGCCAGTGGCTCGGCGAGGGCGGTACGCGCAACACCATGATCGGCATCATCCGCGACATCACCTCCGAAATCGACGACTTCGACGCGCTCAAACGCGCCAAGGCGGATGCCGACGCCGCGTTGGAAGCCTACGCGGCGAGCGAACGCGAACTGCGCCAGCTCACCTGCAGCCTGGAGCAGCGGGTGCAGGACGAAGTCGCGCGGCGCGAGGCCGTACAGGCGCGGCTCGCCCATGCCCAGCGGATGGAAGCGATTGGTCAACTCGCGGGCGGCATCGCACACGACTTCAACAATGTCATTCAGGTCGTGCAGGGCTGCGCCGAGATGGTCGAAGCCGCGCAGAACAATCCGCCCCAGACCCGCCATATGGCGCAGATCATGCTCGACGCGTCGACGCGGGCCGCCGCGATCACCAGCCGCCTGCTCGCCTTCTCCCGCCGCAGCGATCTCAGCGCCGATCAGGTGGACGTGTATGCCATGCTGGAATCGCTCGAGCAGATGCTGTCGCACACGCTCGGCGACGGTATCGCCATCGAGCTGCTGATCGAGCCCGGCCTGCCGGCTCTGAAGGCCGACAAATCGCAGCTGGAAACCGTACTGATCAACATCGCAGTCAATGCCCGCGACGCGATGAACGAGACCGGGACGCTGTACATCTCGGTCTGCGGAGAGAGGATCGAGCAAGACCACGAGCATGGGCAGATCACGCTGCTGGCGCCGGGGCCGTATCTGCGGATCACCATCTCCGACACCGGCGCCGGCATGACGCCCGAGGTGCTTGCGCGGGCGTGCGAACCGTTCTTCTCGACCAAGGACATCGGACAAGGCACCGGTCTTGGTCTGGCCATGGCGAAGGGCTTCGCCGAACAAAGCGGCGGCGCGCTGGACATCGAAACCGAGCTCGGACGTGGCACGTCGGTGAAACTGTGGTTCCCCGCAGCGGAAGCCGACGCCGGTCGTCCGGCGCAGGATATCGCGCCGGCCGCGCAGACGCGGCGCCGCAGCGACACGACGCTGCTGATCGTCGACGACGACCCTCTGGTACTCGATATCCTGGTCCGCCAGATGCAGCGGCGCGGATTTGCCGTGCGGCGCGCCGCATCGGCCGCGACCGCGCTCGATCATCTCGATGCCGGCGTGGACCTCGTGATCACCGATCTGTCGATGCCGGGCATGGACGGCTTGGCGCTGATAGAAGAACTCCACCGCCGCAGGCCGGACTTGCCGACCATTCTGCTGACCGGCTTCCCCGGCAAGGCGCTTCACATCGAGGCCAGCAAAACCTGCGTGGTGATGCGCAAGCCGGCCAATGCCGATGACCTCGCCCGGCAGATCGAGGACATGGCCGGCAACGCCTCGGCTCCGCAGCGGGTGCTCGAACGGACCCCGTAGCTGGGCTAAGCCGCGTCGCTGCGGCTATGCCGACTTCCGCATCGCGTTGTCGACCAGGGTCTTGCCGAGCGACCAGATGGCGCCGGGGACCTTGTGGCTGTCGGCGATCACCTGATCGAACGAGCGTTCGATCCATGCGCAGTCGTCTTCGGTGATGGTCAGCGGTGGCAGCAGCTTGACGGTGTGCAGGCCATGGCCGGCCACCTGAGTGAGGATCTTGTGATCCTTAAACAACGGCACGGTAATCAGCTGGACGAACAGGCCCTTGTTGGCACTCTCCAGCATCGTCCACGACGCCTTCAACCGCAGCGATTTCGGCGGGCCGAATTCGACGCCGATCATCAGTCCCTTGCCGCGCACTTCCTTGAGGAGTTCGTAGCCCGGAACCATCCGAGTGAGCGCCAGCCGCAGCTCGGCGCCGCGCTTCGCGGCGGCCTCGACCAGTTTCTCGGCCTTGAGCACTTCCAGCGTGGCGATGCCGGCGGCCATCGCCAGATCGTTCTTGGCGAAGGTCGAGCCGTGCACCACGGCGCGGTCCATGCGGTTGAAGATCTTGTCGAAGATCGACTTGCGCGTCAGCACCGCACCGACCGGCACGTGGCCGCCCGACAGCGCCTTCGACAGCAGCACCATGTCGGGCTCGACGTTCCAGTGCTCGACCGCCAGGAAGCGGCCGGTGCGGCCCATGCCGGTCTGAATTTCGTCGGCGACGAACAGCGTACCGTACCGCTTGCACAGTGCGGCTGCGCCCGGCAGGAACTCGTCGGTGGGCATGTTGACGCCCTTGCCCTGGATCGGCTCGACGATGAAGGCTGCGACTTCGCGGGTCGACAGCGCCTTCTCCAGCGCTTCGAGATCGTTGAACGGGATGGTGGTGACACCCGGCAGCTGCGGCCCGAAACCGCCCTGGAAATTCTGGTCGTCGGTCAGCGACAGCGCGCCGTAGGTCAGGCCGTGATAACTGTGGTCGCAATTGACGATGCCGTTGCGGCCGGTGGCACCGCGGGCGAACTTGATCGCCGCCTCGACACTCTCGGCGCCGGAATTGGCGAAGAACACCTTGTCGAGATACGGCGCTTGTTCGAGCAGCCGCTCGGCGAGGATGCCGGCGAGCGTCGACACGTCGAGTTGCACCAGGTTGGGCAGATCGGCGTCGAGCACACTCTGCAGCGCCTTACGCAGCACCGGATGGTTGCGGCCGACTGCGAACACGCCGAAGCCGCTGAGCAGGTCCAGATAGCGCGCGCCATCGCGATCGTAGAGATACTGGCCGAGGCCCTTCTGAAAACCGACGTCGTAGCCGATCGTCTTGAGGACGCGGACGAGTTGCTCGTTGAGATGCCGCGAATGCATGTTGCTGCGCTGCGACTCGCGGGCCGCGAACATCTCGGCGAGATCTAAATTCGGCTGGTTCATGGGCTAGTTACGTCGCTTGTTGGAGCCGCCGTCAACACAAAAGGCAGACGTCGTACCGCGCTCGAGCTTTCTTTCCGGAATTGTGATGCGCGAGCGACATGCCAATATTGCGGCATTGGCCCCGCGGCGTACGAAAGATGCCCCCACCTTCGTATAGTCCGATCCGGCCCAGCGGCGCCAGCCCCGTAACGCCCCCTGCGGCAATCACGACGGCTCTCGCGACGCGGCGCGAGTTTCCTCCTCCGGAACGGGCGGCCGAGGAAAACTCCTCCCTCGGCCGATCGCGTTCGAACCAGCAGACACGCCGTCCGCAGCGACTCACAAATCGGTGTCGCCGCTTTCGTCGATGTGCCGCGGCTTGCCCATCAGCGCCGGCTGGAACAGCAGCACCGCGCCGAGCGTGGTGAGCAGCGACAGCGCCAGAAGCTTGCCCATGCTCGCGGTGCCGGGGTGGTTCGACAGCCACAGGCTGCCGAACGCCGTCGCGGTGGTCAGCGCGCTGAAGAAGATCGCCCGGGTGAGCGCCGACTGCAGCAGATTGGTGCGTCCCGAGCGCCACGCTGTGACGTAGTAGATCTTGAACGCGACGCCGACGCCGAGCAGGAGCGGCAGCGCGACGATGTTGGCGAAGTTCAGTGGCAAATCGATCAGCACGCAGATCTCGAGTGTGACCGCGCCCGCCACCAGCAGTGGAACCAACGTCAATAGCACGTCGGTGAACCGCTTCAGCGCGAGCCACAGCAGCAGCGAAATCGACAGTAGCGCCCACAGACCGGCCTGGATGAACGAGCCGACGATGGTGTCGCCCGACTTCAGGATCGACACCGGCCCGCCGATCGCGTTCGGCTCGACCTTGAGAACCGCAGCGGCAAATTTGCGCAGCGTGTCGTTGTCGTTCGGATCGCCATTCGGCAACACTTCGACGCGGATCTGACCGTCCTTGGTCTTCCACGACGACACGATGTCCGGCGGCAGGTTTTCGAGCGTCACCTGCTGCGCGGTCAGCATCGTGCGAAGCTGGTCGAACGCGATCTTGAGCGGCGCAACGAACACCGCCTGGGCGTGCTCACGCGTCGCCTGATCGGCACCTGCCAGCGCGGCAAGCGCCTTCGCCAGCCGCCGGGCAGCATCTGCGCCAGGACCGCTGGCGTCGCCCGCGGTCTTGCGCAGAGCTTCCGCCGAGCTGTTCAGTGAATCGACGTTTTCCTTATCGGTCGGCGGCGGATCGACTTGGTCCGGATTCAGCGCCGGCTCAAGCACCTTGGCGCCCGCCCGGATCCGCGTCAGCCTCGCGGGCTGTTAGGCCGGCCCGAATGTGTCGAGTGTCAGTGTTCG
>NZ_JBMDXE010000009.1:0-19896 GCF_048594845.1 Rhodopseudomonas sp.
CTCCATTTCTCCAGCGGCAGCGACAGCAGCACGATGGCCACGCCGAGGCCGAGCACGGTGCCGAGAATGCGATGGAGCTGCCGGTTCCAGATCGCGCGTACCGACATGCCCTGGATTACCGCCAGGCAGCTGACCGGCACCCAATAAGGCCGGTCGAGCTGAAGTGTCTGTGCGATCGCCAGCGCGACGCCGACCGCGGCGCCGATCAGCACCGAGTCGAGCACGACGACGTCGAAGTCCAGCGGCTGGAGCGGCTCGACCGGAGCCGGAGTCCGGATGCGCAACGCGATCAGCGAATACAGGAAGGCGATCTGGGTCGACAGCAGACTGCCGAGCGCGAACAGCCCGGCCTTCAGCGGCAACTGCATCAGGTCGCTTGGCGTGTAGGCGGCGATCGAGGCGGCCATCACGAAGAACAGGCTGCCGGGCGGGCCGACCCGATAATAGCGGCAGACCATCGTCACCAGGATGGCCGTCAGCGTGATCGCCGGCACCAGCAGAAACGGCAGCAGGTGCACGATCAGCCCGACAACGTAGCAGCCGAGAAAGCCGAACGCACAGGCCATCATCGTCACCATGCGATGATGCAGCGGCGTGCGCGGCAGATACAGGAACGCCATGCCGCCCAGCGACGACACCAGCCCGTAGTCGAGATGGTCGAAGTACGCCCCGATCAGCATCGGCAGACCGGCGGCGAGCGCGACCGAGGCCGGCATCTGCCATGGGCGATCGCTCGGATTGATGGTGACGAGCGCACGCCATTCCTCGTGCGCCAGAGACTTCAGTCTGTGCCACGTCCAGTGATGCCGCATCGGAGATCAGAGGCCCTGTCGAAGTCGCGCGAGCACTTTGAGGCCGCCATAGCCGTCGGCCGGCGTCAGGCCGGCGCGGGTCTGGAAGTCGCGCACCGCCTTCATGGTGTCGTTGCCGACGCGGCCGTCGGTGCCGCCGGTGTCGAAGCCGGCGCGGGTCAGCCGGGTCTGCATCTCCTGCACCTCAGCGAGCGTCAGCGCACGCTCCGAGCCGGGGAACGGCTGTGCGAACGGCCCGGCGCCGAGGATGCGGTCGCCGAGATGACAGATCGCGAGCGCGTAGTTCATCGACGGATTGTAGCTGCGCACGGCATAGAAGCTCGGCCCGAGCAGGAATTGCGGGCCGCCCGCAACCGGCACCCACATCGTCGCGCTGGCCTGCGGGTCTGGAAACGGCTCGCCGTCGACACGGGTGACGCCGGAGCGCGACCACGCGAGATAGGACCGGCTGCCGCTGATCGATCCGCCGGGACCGCGCACCTCGTAGCCCCAATGCTCGCCGCGGTGATACTTGCCGCGGTTGACCAGATATTTCGCCGTCGAGCCGAGCGCGTCGTCGGGTCGGCCGAACGGCGAGACGCGGCCGTCGCGATCGTAATCGATGCCGACATTGAGCCAGACTTCGGGCATCCATTGGGTGTGGCCCATCGCGCCGGCCCATGAGCCGCGCATCTCTTCCGGCGTCGACCAGCCCTTGTCGACGATCTTGAGCGCGTTGATCAGTTCTGTTTCCCAATAGGCCTTGCGGCGCGGCTCGTTCCAGGCAAGCGCCGCGAGCGAGGGAAACACCGGCCGCATATGGTTCTGCTGCACCAGCGGATCGCCATAGGCGCTCTCGACGCCCCACAGCGCCAACAGCGTGCCGCGCTCAACGCCGTAGTCCCGTTCGATACGGGCGAACAGCGGCTCGTTCTTCCTCAGTGCGTCGCGACCATTGGTGATGCGCCAGTCGGAGACGCGGCGGTTGATGTACTGCCAGAGCTGCTCGTTGAACTCGGGCTGCTTCTGGAAATTCTTGAACACGCTCATGTCCGGCTCGAGCCGGCTCATCACGCGGTCCCAGGTCTGCGGCGAGGTCCCCTTGGCCAGCGCGCGGGCGCGAAACCGATCCCGCCACTCGTCGAAACCGGCCGGCGCGGCTTCCGCCGCAAACGGCAGCAGCACGGCCGCGCCGAGCGCAGATTGCAGCAGGCGGCGGCGGGTCGGTCGGAATTGGGAATCGAACCAGGTCATTGCCGCAGTCTAGCGGCTTTGGCCAAGTCCGACAAAACCGACGGTGGTCGACAGCGATGACGAGCGCAGACAGAAAGCTAAAAGTTCCTGCGTTCAGGCGCGGCACAATGCCCCGCGACAGTCTCTTGTACCGTCACCGTGTCTGCCCAATTCCTAGGGCCAATCACCCCACCGTATCGCCGGCCTCCCGGTGAATCGTCCATCCGGAGCACCGCTGCGTGCAAGACTTCCAAGAGTTCACCACGCCAGATCGCGTCGAGCCGGCGCCCGATGATGATGTCGGCGGAGCCGGCGAAGACCCCGCTGCCAAACCAGTATCCTCACGCCGTCTGCTGGTTGTGGTCAATCCAGGTAGCCGCTCGGGTGCCCAGGCTATCGGCCTCGCTGGCGCACGGCTCAGTGCGGCCGGGTTCGACCTGGTGCTGTCCGCGCCGTGCAGCCGGCATGAGGTCGGGCCATGGATCGAGGCCCATGCTGAGGGAGCGCAGGCGGTCGTCGTCGCCGGCGGCGACGGCACGCTGAACGCAGTGGCGGAGACTCTGGTGAAGACCAAGCTGCCGCTCGGCGTCATCCCGGCCGGTACCGCCAATGATCTCGCGCGCTCGCTTGGCCTGCCGCTCGACATGGAGAAGGCGGCCGACGTGATTGTCGCCGGGCATCGCAAGCAGATCGATCTCGGCGACGTCAATGGCCACAAGTTTTTCAATGTCGCGAGCGTCGGGCTCAGCGCCGATCTCGCCCGCGAACTCAGCGGCGAGATCAAGCGGAAGTTCGGCCGTATCAGCTACGCGATCACTGCCGCGAAGGTGCTCGGCAAGGCGCGGCCGTTCCGCGCCTCGATCGTCTCCGAAGAGGGCTCGGTACTGGTCCGAACGATGCAAATTGCGGTCGGCAACGGCCGCTACTACGGCGGCGGCATGGCGGTCGAGCACACTGCCGAGATCGACGACGGTCAGCTCGATCTATACTCGCTGGAATTCGGCCGGGTCTGGAAGTTGCTGGCGCTGGCCTATGACTTCCGCCGCGGCCGGCACGGACTCTGGCGCGAGGTTCGCTCCGCCCGAGGTTCGTCGTTCGAAGTCCGCACCCGCAAGCCGCGACCGGTCAATGCCGACGGCGAGCTGGTGACGTTCACGCCGGCGCAATTCTCTCAGCTCCGCAAGGCCGTCACGGTGTTCGTGCCGAAGCAGACTTTGGCCTGACCTTGTCTCAAGGCAGCGTCTCGTCCGGCCCGGCGCGGGCGACCGCAGGCGCGGCAGGAGCGGGCGTGAGATCGCGGCCGCGGCCGCCGATCAGTCGCTCGTAGGATGCGACCAGCGTGGTGTAAGGATTGACCCAGAGCCAGCCGTCCGGCGTGAACACCTGGACGTCGAAATGCAGATGGCGCGTCGTGCCGTTGGGGAAATCCAGATAGTTGCTGACCACACCGAAGCGCTCTCCCTCGGCCAGCCGGCGGCCGCTCAGCACGCCGTCCTCGTCGAGCGTGGCCGGGTTCATGTGCATGTAGCGGAAGCGGATGTGCTCACGCTCGGTGTTCACCTGCAGCGTGACCGCTTGTTGCTTGAGCGAACGGATCAGCACGCCGTCGCGCACCGCGACCACGCCTTGCTGCTTGACGTCGCAATCCTGCTGATCGGGTCGACAAGAGCCAGGACGAATATCCTGGCCCTGATGGCCGTAACCCAGCGCGCACTGGCCGACGCCGAAGCTGCGGCTCTCGCAGAAATTGTCGCGCCAGGGATACGAGAACGGGCTGGCACCGCCGTCGTCGGCACGCGGCATGAATGATTGCGACCGAGCATAGGCCGGAGCTTTCTCGATCGGAAAGCGGATCTGCGCATACACGGTCGAGTCGGGACGTCCGTCCTGCTTGCGAAAGCCGGAGCCGGCGATGATTTCGCCGCTCGGCCAATAGGTGAACTCGTCCGACTGGACGGTGGGGCGCTCCGCCGGCGTCGCAGCAAGATCGCGCAGCGGACGCCGGGGTTGACCGCCGGCGACATGCAGCGCTCGGAGAAAGCGCTCGGCAACCGGCGCGGCCTCGCGACAGGCAAGGCGGCGCGCCCGCGGCACGGAGTCGAGACACTGGACCGACACCACATAGGCTGCGCCGAAGCGAGTGAAGGCGTAGCGGAGATAGCCTTCACGGATGAAGCGCCGCAGGTCCGGGTACTGGGCGGCCAGCGCCTTGACCGGCTCACCCTTGCCGCCGAGCGGATCGCTGATGTCGTAGATTAGACGCGAGCCGGTGATCTGGATTTCAACGGACCGAGCAAAGACGCGGGCTGGCAGGTCCATGCTCGCGCTTGAGTCCAGCGTGAACATCGCGTTGTAACCTGCTGGACCGGCGTGGAACATTGCCGTTTCAAATCCGGCCTGGACGGCTGGCAGAGCGGGGCTGTCCGGGGCGGGATCCGGATCAGCACCCAGCAGCGCCGCCGCATCGAACGGCAGCAGAGCAGGGACTGAGCTCTGCTCGATACTTGGGAAGAAGCGCCCCGCGATCGCATTGAGCCTAACCAGCGCCGGGGTGCGGCGTGGATCATACGCCGGCATGCCGTGACGGCCGCTGAACACGAATTCGCCGGCGACGGACGGATAGAGCGACAACTCGGCCCGCAATTGATCGAGCGCGGCGCGCCAGTCGACGCGAAGGGCCGTCAAGGTCGGCGTGCTGAACTCCTCGGCGGTTGCCGGACGGACAGCGAAGGCCGCGACCAGTAGCAGGGCGCCCAACCTTCGCAGATATCTCGGTCCGACCGCCCCTCGGCTCAAACGTCATGCCTCCCATTCGTGCAGGAGGTAAATCTAGCTATATTTTGGGCTGCTAGCCAAGTGCGGTGCGGTGACAGGGTGCGGTTAAACGAAAAAGCCCGCCGTGACGGCGGGCTTCAATCCGTTTGCGAGGATGAGGATTCGCCTCAGTCCTTGGCGCGCTCGACGTAGGAGCCGTCTTCGGTCAGCACGACGATGCGGGTGCCGGTGCCGATGTGCGGCGGGACAGCGGTGCGGACGCCGTTTGACAGCACGGCCGGCTTGTAGGACGAGGACGCGGTCTGGCCCTTGGTGACCGGCTCAGTGTCGACCACTTCGAGCGTGGCGCGTTGCGGCAAAGTGATGGCAACGGCGGTGGTGTCGTGCATCGACAGCTTCACCACCATGTTCTCCTGCAGATACGGCGCGGAGTTGCCGACCACGTCCTTGGCGACCTGGACCTGATCAAAGGATTCCGGCTCCATGAAGTGGAAGCCTTCGCCGTCTTCATACAGGAACGTGTAATTGCGCTCTTCGATGGTGACCTTCTCGACCTGGTCGGTGGTCTTGTAGCGCTCCGAGATCTTCACGCCGTCGCTGATTCGGCGCATTTCGATCTGGCTGACCGGGGTGCCCTTGCCGGGATGGATGTTTTCGGCCGACAGGACGACGTAAAGCTTCCCATCTTGCTCAAGGACGTTGCCCTTGCGAATAGAACTGGCGATGACTCTCAAAGGAATGTTTCCTGTGGTTCAGGTCCGGGCCCGATCCGGGCATTGGTATCCCGAGGCCTGCGAAGCGGTTTCGGGCCGCAACATACTCATTTGGCCCGCTTATGCCAGCGTTTTGCGCTTTTTCGCGGGATCGACTTGAGATGCACGACCACGCCGCAATCTCGCCCTGGTGGGACCCTGCCAAATATCTGGACCGCAAGCCGTTTCTTCGCTCGCGCAGCGCCGTGACCCGGGCCGTCCGCGACTGGTTCGCGGCTGCGGATTTCGCCGAGGTCGAGACCGCGATCCTGCAGCGGTCGCCGGGGAACGAGACCCATCTGCACGCGCCAAAGACCGAACTGCTCGGCGCCGATGGCGAGCGGCGGGCGTTGTATCTGCGGACCTCGCCGGAATTCGCCTGCAAGAAGCTGCTGGCGGCGGGCGAAACCAGGATCTTCGAATTCGCCCGCGTGTTCCGGGATCGCGAGCGCGGCCGGCTGCACCTGCCTGAGTTCACCATGCTGGAATGGTACCGCGCCGGCGAGCCTTACGAGGCGGTGATCGCCGATTGCGTCGCGCTGATCGCGCTGGCGGCGCGCACCACCGGCATCGGCGCATTCGCGTATCGCGGTCGCAGCGTCGATCCGCTGGCGGCGCCGGAGATGGTGACGGTCGCAGCCGCGTTCGAGCGCTTCGCCGGAATCGATCTGCTCGCCACCATCCGCGGCGGCCAGGGTGATCGCGCCGCGCTGGCTCGCGCGGCGGATAGCAAGGTGCGCGTCACTGATGACGATACCTGGTCGGACATCTTCAGCAAGGTGCTGGTCGAACATGTCGAGCCGCGGCTCGGGGAAGGGCGGCTCACCGTGCTGCACGAATATCCGGCGCCGGAAGCGGCGCTGGCGCGGACCAAGGCCGGCGACCCACGCGTCGCCGAGCGTTTCGAGGTCTATGCCTGCGGTGTCGAACTCGCCAACGGTTTTGGCGAACTCACCGATGCCGCCGAGCAGCGGCTGCGCTTCGCCGCCGAGATGAACGAGAAGCAGCGCCGCTACGGCGAGCGCTATCCGCTCGACGAGGATTTTCTCGCCGCGGTGGCGCATATGCCGGAGGCGAGCGGTGTCGCGCTCGGCTTCGACCGGTTGGTGATGCTGGCGACCGGCGCCAGCAGCGTCGATCAGGTGGTGTGGACACCGCCGGCCGGTGAGGCGTCATGACCAAGATCACCCGCCTGCAGCCGCCGGCCGCCGCGACGCTGCGCCGTGCCGACGATCTGATCGCGCAAGGTCTCGTATCCGCCGCCGCGCGCGATGATCTCGACCGCGTCGCGCAGCGCTACGCTATCGCGCTGACGCCAGACGTCGTCGCGTTGATCGATCCGACCGATCCGAACGATCCGATCGCGCGGCAATACATTCCGCAGGTCGACGAACTCGTGTCGCTGCCGATCGAGCGCGACGACCCGATCGGCGATACTCCGCATTCGCCGGTCGAAGGCATCGTGCACCGTCATCGCGACCGCGTGTTGCTCAAGCTGGTGCATGTCTGCGCGGTGTATTGCCGGTTCTGTTTCCGCCGCGAAACGGTGGGGCCGGGCAAGGACAACGCGCTGTCGCGCGAGGCGACGACGGCGGCGCTGGACTACATTCGTGCGCATACGGAAATCTGGGAGGTGATCTTCACCGGCGGCGATCCGCTGGTGCTGTCGCCGCGCCGGCTCGCCGAGATCATGGCCGAACTCGCCACCATCCCGCATCTCAAGATCATCCGCTTTCACACCCGGCTGCCGGTGGTCGATCCGGCGCGGATCGATTCGGCGCTGCTGCAGGCGCTGCGCGTGCTCGGCAAGACCGTGTGGATGGCGCTGCACGCCAACCATCCGCGCGAACTCACGCCTGCTGCCCGCGCCGCGTGCGCGCGGCTGATCGATGCCGGCATCCCGATGGTCAGCCAATCGGTGCTGCTGCGCGGCGTCAACGACGATCCGGCGACGCTCGAGGCGCTGATGCGCGCCTTCGTCGAATGCCGCATCAAGCCGTATTACCTGCACCACGCCGACCTTGCGCCGGGCACCGCGCATCTGCGCACCACGCTGGCCGAGGGCCAGGCGCTGCTGCGCGCGCTGCGGGGCCGCGTCTCCGGGCTGTGCCAGCCGGAATACGTGCTCGACATCCCGGGGGGCTACGGCAAGGCGCCGGTCGGCCCCAACTATTTGGACGTCGTTGATGGAACCGGCGCGGATTCGCGCTATCATGTCGCCGACTATTGCGGCGACGTGCATCTCTATCCGCCCGCGCCCGAATGAGCGTCGGTCGGCCGCAACCATGGCCGGCAACCGCCGAGGTGAATGAGCGTTGAGATGCGTTCGACACCGCGCCGTCTCTCTGGGCGTGCGTGGTCGAGGAAGACAGGCGAAAGACACAAGCCGCAGTTCTGCGCGGCTCACTTGTCGAACGATCAGGCGGCGTGAGGCCGGCATGACCGTTCGTTTCGGAAGGGAAGATCCCATGAAGACACTGATCATCGCCACCACCGTCTTGACCCTCATGGGCGGCGCGGCCGCGCTGGCGCAGTCCGGGTCGGGCGGTGCGGGCGGAGGCATGAGCGGCGGTGCAGGCGGCGTGGGCGGCCCTGCCAACCCCAGCGTGCCGCCGGCGCTGTCCTCGGATCAGCGCGTCACCGGGCAGGCGCCGATCGGCCATCGCCAGCCGCGCCGCGGCGACGTATCGGAGCCGGCGGGTTCGCTGGATCAGCAGGATCCGGCCGATGCCGCGCTCGACCGCAAGATCAAGAGCATCTGCCGCGGCTGCTGACCGCGGCAAACGCTGTCTTTCAAGCCTCAGGCCTTGTTTCGGGCGGCCAGCGCCAGCGCGATCAGCGATGTGCCGCCGAACACCAGATTGATGCCGACCAGGAGGCCGATCGCCCAGGCGGCAGTGCCCGGCCATCCCGAGATGATGATGAACGCCACCAGGATGTCGAGCACGCCTGCGGCGAGCATCCAGCCCCAGCGCTCCGACAGCCGGCCGCGATGCTGGAGTGCGTACATGATGGTGGCGACGCCTTCGGCGAGGAAGTAGATGCCGATCACGAAGGTGAGGGTGAGAATGCCCTGCACCGGCATTGCGATCAGCACCACGCCGGCGGCGATGGCCAGAACTGCCGAGATCAGCGACCACCAGAAGCCGGGCGCCTGCCGGGCCCAGAAGCTGAACACCAAGCCGGCGATGCCGCTGATCAGGAACATCCAGCCGAGCAGAATGGTGATCGTGAGGCTCGCCAGCAGCGGCAGCAGAATCGCGGCGAAGCCGAGGATCAGCAGCAGGATGCCTTCGATCAGATAGGCCTTCCAATGCTTCTGGATCGTCGCGTCGACAGCGGCCTGGAGCCGCTCGGAATCGTTCGGGAGTGTCATACGAATCTCCTGCAGCGTGGGTGGTGCCCGACCTTACTCCGTGAGTGGTGACGCGACGGAAAATGTTCGCGGTCATCACTCGAACGAGAAGGTGCTTCTCAAGTGCGGTGGCGTCGGCGACTTGGCTGATCTGACGCCGGCTGCTGTACGCGACGGCGTCCCGCTTGCTTTATCTCAACATTCCAAGTCCTGAATGCGGTATGTTGATGTGGCAGGCGATTGGTTCGCAGCCGATTCGCCGAGGCTTTGAGGCTGAGGACGTGATGCCCGAGAGGCGAAGACCACGCTGTACGGCCTGCGGAACGCGCACAGCACTCGCGCGCATCTCGCCGATCGAACTGGTCCACGAGCTACGCACGTTCGAATGCTGCGGCTGCGGCCAGGTCGACCGCTACGCCGTCAAGACCGGGCCGGACTCCTACTGGCTTCTGCTATCCGACTCCGGCGGCGCACAAGCGCGCGCTGACAGCGGCGCCCGCTAAATATCATCAGCCGCATCTGCGCTACGCGTTGATCTGCTCGACGTGAATTCGATGAAAAGGAATGTGGACGACCACGGAGCAGATGAGTCTGCTGCGGGGGCGGTCGGATCCGCGTCGGATTTCGTTAATGCAACGTAAACCAGGATTGCTCGCATCGAGGCCCAAGGAGGCGCGTCGACGAAGTCATATCCAGAAAGCAAGAGAAGGGTGGCGCTCCCTAGCGGAATCGAACCGCTCTCTCCACCGTGAAAGGGTGGCGTCCTAACCGATAGACGAAGGGAGCGAAGCCGCTTGGCTTGCGATCCTGATGTGAATCGCCGGGCCCGCGGAACGCACGGTCTATAGCGCAATCGTCAGCCGGATCAACAAGATATGGCGATCGGCGGGCAGTGCGGCCGTGTCGTCCGGGAGGTCCCCGGCGGCAGCGGCGGCCGAACGTATAGTGGCGTTTGCGAGGCCCGGCAAGTCCGCCGCGTCAAGAACCGACAATACCCCGAAATTTCGATCAATTTTGCAACGTTTTTTCAATGTCGCGGACCTACACCGGCTGCGACGGAGCAAGACATGGCGAAAGAGCGCAGCAAACGAGATCAACGCCGATCGGTTCGGCAGAGCGGCTGGATTACGCTGGACGGCGGATTCGCGGCGCGGCCCTGCGAGGTCGTCGATCTGTCGACGACCGGCGCGAAGCTCACCATCGCCGATGCGATCTCGCTCGGGCCGAAGCTGCGGCTGGCGTTTTCGCGCGATGCACGCACCGGTCGGAACTGCGAAGTGGTTTGGCGAGAGGGCACCACCGTCGGCGTCAAGTTCGTCACCTGAGCGGCCCCGTATCGCATCCGCGTCACTAGCAATGATCAAGCAAAAAGGCCCCGCGCCAAAGCGGGGCCTTTTGTTCTAATTCAGAGCGTCGATGCGATCGATCGTCAGCGGCCGAAGAACAGCCAGAGAAGAATGATCACCGGGATCGGTACACCGAGCATCCAGAGAAGTAGTCCGCGTGCCATTGTCAGCCTCCGTTGATTTCACAACCAACGCCATCCGATAGCGCTGGTTCCGGGAGGCGGGCGGGTTTTAAACCGCAGGGTTGTGGAACAAAACCGCGTGGTGGCGCACGTCCTGCGGCGAACTAATCGTTGGTGCTTACCAGTGGCCGGTGTTGGGCATCGACAGCCACGGCTCCTGCGGCGGCAGTGCTGCGCCTTTCTGCAGAAACTCGATCGAGTGCAGGTCGGGCGAGCGCACGAACGCCATCTGGCCGTCGCGTGGCGGACGGTTAATGGTGATGCCAAGCTTCATCAGCCGCTCGCAGGTCGCGTAGATGTCGTCGACCTCATAGGCGAGGTGGCCGAAATAGCGGTCCTCGCCGTAGCTCTCTTCGTCCCAATTGTAGGTCAGTTCGATCGTCGGGGCGGGGCGACCGGCCGATTGCTTCACCAGCGCCTCGTCGTCCGACGCGCACAGAAACACCAGGGTGAAGCGGCCCTTCTCATTGTCGATGCGGCGGACCTCCTTGAGGCCGAGCGCGTCACTGAAGAACTTCAGCGCGGCATCGAGATTGCGGACACGCAGCATGGTGTGCAGGTAACGCATTTGGTCTTGATCTCCAGTGAGGCGGTGCGGCCGATCTTGCGACGAAAGGGCCGCGAATGAAAGCGCCGGCCGATGCGGCCGTGCGGCACGAGGCGGCGGGGTTGCTATCGACAAATCAGGCCCCGCAGTGGTGCTGCGGGGCCTTCGCTGATCGACAATCGCATGCATGGGGAGTGCGGCGAAAAGACAACTCGCGCGGAGGCCCGCCGACGAAAAAGAGCCCCGCCTTGGAGGGCACGGGGCTCTTTCGGGGGAGGTCATCCGTAGAGACGCTCAGACTATCGGTGTGGTCACCCCCGGTTGCAATTCAAAAAAATGTGGGTTCGAATCCGTGCAGGGGGAACCGCGCGATCCCGGTCCCGTTCGAGTTCTCACCGGCACTTCGCCACCGGACCAGCCGGGGCCTGCTTGCGACCCAAGTGGCGAACTGCCATGGACTGATCTGCCGTGGATCGGCCCGCCAAGGACCCACGTGATTTCGGAATGCAGCAGCCATGATCGCACCCGACCTTCGCAGCGGAGTTGACCAGCTCGGCGACATGATCGCGCACGCCAAGGTGATCGTGCCGTTCACCGGGGCCGGCATTTCGACGGAGTCCGGCATTCCGGATTTCCGCTCGCCCGGCGGGCTGTGGACCCGCAATCGACCCATTCCGTTCGAGGAGTTCGTGGCGCGGCAGGATGCGCGGGACGAAGCCTGGCGCCGGCGGTTCGCGATGCAGTCGACCTTCGCGGCGGCACGGCCGAGCCGTGGTCATCGGGCGCTGGCGGCGCTCTACAAGGCCGGGAAGATTCCGGCAGTGGTGACGCAGAACATCGACAACCTGCATCAGGACTCCGGCTTCGCGCCGCACGATGTCATCGAACTCCACGGCAACACGACCTACGCGCGCTGCATCGGATGCGGCAAACGTCACGAACTCGACTGGGTGCGACAATGGTTCGAGCGCACCGGCAACGCGCCGCATTGCACGGCGTGCGATGAGCCGGTGAAGACCGCGACGGTGTCGTTCGGGCAGGCGATGCCGCCGGATGAAATGCGCCGCGCCACCGAGCTCGCGCAAGAATGCGATCTGTTTCTGGCGATCGGATCGTCGCTCGTGGTGTGGCCGGCGGCGGGCTTTCCGATGCTCGCCAAGGAGTCCGGCGCCAGGCTGGTGATCATCAACAACGAGCCGACCGATCAGGATGAGATTGCTGATCTGGTGATCCGTGCAGACATCGGCGAGACGCTCGGGCCGTTCGTTGGAAACTGAATCGTCGTTAATCCTCGTACGATTCGCAGGTATTCAACCCTGTTCATAGTCGTTGTCGCGCGCGTTTTTTGTCTTTGCCATGCGGGCCGGGGTGTTATCTTCGAATCACAGATTCGCGGCGGCGCAATCCTGATTAGTCGTGGAACCAAGGTTCACGGATTGCGGACGTCGCATAAGCGGCACGATAATTTTTTGACGCGCGGGGTCCGGGGTCATGGGGTCGGACGGTTTTGAGTCCAAAAAGCCAGGCGGCATGCCGGCAGTCGGCGTTGGACGGCCGGTGGCCGTCGAGTTCGCGCATCGCGACAGCGTCGGCAGTGCCTTCGCCGGGCTCGGAGACTCCGCGAGTCTGGTCGAGATCTCCGGCGTCATCAAATGGTTCGACGCTTCGAAGGGCTACGGCTTCATCGTCCCCGACAACGGCGCGGCGGATGTGCTGCTGCACGTCACGGTGCTGCGCCGCGACGGCTATCAGACGGCCTATGAGGGCGCCCGCATCATCGTCGAATGCGTACAGCGCGCGAAGGGCTATCAGGCGTTCCGTGTCGTTTCGATGGACGAATCGACCGCGATCCATCCTGCCCAGATGCTGCCGGCGCGTACCCATGTCAGCGTCACGCCGACTAGCGGCCTCGAGCGGGCGCAGGTGAAGTGGTTCAATCGGCTGCGCGGCTTCGGCTTCCTCACCTGCGGCGAGGGCACGCCCGATATCTTCGTTCATATGGAAACCCTGCGCCGCTATGGCATGACCGAGCTGCGTCCCGGCCAATATGTGCTGGTGCGGTTCGGGCCGGGCTCCAAGGGCATGATGGCCGCCGAGATCCAGCCGGAGAACGGCGCGCCGGGGCTGTCGTCGCACTGAGCTTGCGGCGTTCGCCGAGCGGTTCGGTCTGCACCCAGCGACTCGATCCTCAAATCAGCTCTGGCAACCCATCCCTCGCTGATCGCCGAGTTGTGAACGCTTGCCTTGCGCAAGCGCGCCGATCCACGCCGCGTGGTCTGGCCTTTGCCATCATCGGCGCGCTAAAGCGGTGTCGAGCAAAAGGGGAGAACACGCGGTTGTTCAACATCCTAGCGCTCGAGGTTCTCGTTCAATCAGAACCTGAACTGCTCTAGGCTGACGCGCATTCTCTCTCCGGGACGGACAGGTTGGATCAATGACGAGCTTTCGAATGGGTTGGAGCCTGCGCGCGCTGATCGCGATCGCGCTACCGGCGTTGGCCATGGTCGGTGGACCGGCGCAGGCGGCCAAGATGGAGACGCTGGAGATCGCGACCCAGACCGGGGTCCATGTGTTCAGCGTCGAGATCGCGACCACCGAGAAGGAGCGCGAGACCGGCCTGATGTATCGCAAGGAGCTGGCCGACGGGCAGGGAATGCTGTTCGACTTCCGACCCGAGCAGCAGGTGTCGATGTGGATGAAGAACACCTACATCTCGCTCGACATGATCTTCATCCGGGCCGATGGCCGGATCCTGCGCATTGCCGAGAACACCGAGCCGATGTCGACGCGGATCATCGCCTCCGGCGGCCCGGTGGCGGGCGTTCTGGAAGTCGCTGCCGGCACCGCCAAAAAGCTCGGCATCGCTCCCGGCGACCGCGTCGGCCATCCGCTGTTCAAGGGGCGGTGAAGCGGCCGCTTGATGGTCCGGGCTGAAGCGTGTATCGACGCTCATCGACACGGCCCGGGGTATAGCGCAGCCTGGTAGCGCGGCAGTTTTGGGTACTGCAGGTCGTTGGTTCGAATCCAGCTGCCCCGACCAGTCTTTATCAGCCGTCTGTCGGCATCATCGCGGGCCTAAGCCCGTTTCCGTCTCTGCCATCAGGTCTGACCCGCGCCCGCCGAAGGGGCTGCGGCCGGGCTGCCGACGTCCGTTCCGGCGGCCGCGACGGTCGATGCCGAGGCCGCCAGGCCCGCCGGCTGCGCGGCTTCCGTCTTGGCGACCGCGGGCCTCACCGGCTTGTCCTGCTTCTTCGACCAGGTGATGTAATGGGCGACCACCGTCATCAGCGTGATGCCCGAGACGCTGACGATGATCTGGGCCAGTAGCGAGCCGGAGCTCATCAACAGCTCGAAATGGCCGACGAAGGACAGGAACACGCCGACGCAGAACACCGCGAGGGACTGCTGGCCGCACTTGATCAGCGGATCGAAGATCGGCCATTCCAGCCCTTTCCAATCCTTCGGCACGAACCGGATCACCAGCACCACCAGCACGGCGAAGTGCAGGAAGCGATACGGCGCCAGGTTGGTCTTGTCGTTCGGATTGAAGGCGTCATACAGCCAGGTCGGGAACAGCTCGCCGAATGCCGAGAAGCGGCCGGCCATGGTCATCACCAGCGCGAACAGCATGTAGGCGATGCAGAACCACAGCATCGGACGGGAGTTGATGATCGAGCGCGAGCGGGTGGTGCCGCCGAGCGCGCACCAGGCGCCGAACACGAACAACAACTGCCAGCAGAACGGGTTGAAGTACCAGGTCCCCGACGGATAGGACGGCAAATTCCAGCCGAACTCGCGGGCGGCGAAGTACAGCGCGAACGAGCCGATCATCACCGCGTCGGGCCGGCGCAGCATCAGCCACAACACCGGCGGAAACAGCCCCATAAGCACGATGTAGAGCGGCAGCACGTCGAGATTGACCGGCTTGAACTTCAGCAGCAGGCCCTGGCGCAGCGTCTCGATCGGACTGTCGACAAGGCCGGCGACGTTGAACTCGTTGATGATGTCGGGATCGCTGAAGCGCTGGGCGACGTAGCCGATCGACACGATGTAGATCACGAAGAGTACAATGTGGGCGACGTAAAGCTGCCAGACCCGCTTGGTCAGGCGTGTGCCCCCGACGATGAAGCCGCGCTCCAGCATCATCTTGGCGTAGACGAACGAGGCGGTGTAGCCCGAGATGAAGACGAACAGGTCGGCGGCGTCGCTGAAGCCGTAGTTCCGCGTGGTGATCCAGTTCACCACGTTGTCGGGAATATGATCCAGGTAGATCGCCCAGTTGGCGACACCGCGGAACAGGTCCAGCCGCAGGTCGCGCCCCTTGCCCGGGAGAATTGCCTGAATTTGCATGAAGCCGCCGTCCGTCTGTTCACGAAATCAATGTGGTCCGGGACTGCTCGATTGTCACGGCGCCGGGGAGGGAATATACCCGATCAGAAACCAAGTCGCGGAGCGACCGATCAAGATTGACGGGATGGATCATGATCGCCCAGCTCTCGCGATCTTGAACGTTACACGATGAGCCGCGTTTTCACCAAACCGCCGCAATGCCGCACCTGACAGGCCAGAACCTTCGATGACCGCACGGATATTCAAGCCCGCCAAGAACGCCATGCAGTCCGGGACCGCGAAGACGCGGGACTGGCAGCTCGACTACGAACCCGAGCTGCCCCGGCAGATCGAGCCGTTGATGGGCTGGACCTCCTCCAGCGACATGCAGCAGCAGATCAGCCTGCGCTTCCACACCCGCGAGGAAGCCGTCGCCTATTGCGAGCGCGAGGGTATCCCATATCAGGTGATCGAGCCCAAGGATCCGGTCCGCCGACGCGCCGCCTACGCCGACAATTTCGCGTTCCGCCGCCCCGAGCCCTGGACGCACTGACTGGATTTTCGCGGACGCCTCGCCATCCGCAGCCAGCCTCTACAGAATCGCGCCCTTGCCAGGCCGGGCCAAATCTCCGCCTGGCCTGATGACCTCTCGGCACAAGCCCGCCGAGCGCCCGATTGCTATTCTCCGTGCATACATCTGATGACGAGAGGTTAGGGTTGCATCCCGCGCCCGCGCGGTGACACCATGCGCCCAACGCTTCGCCCGAAGCGAACCAGAACTGCCGGAAACGCCATGTCCCTGCACTCCAAAATCGATCCCGGCTCGGCCGATTTCGCGCGCAACAGCGACACCATGCGCGCGCTGGTGGCGGAGCTGAAGGACAAGCTCGCAGCTGTCGCCGGCGGTGGCGGCGAGGCGGCCCGCGCCAAGCACACGGCGCGCGGCAAGCTGCTCGCACGCGACCGCGTCGACCTGTTGCTCGATCCCGGCACTGCGTTTCTCGAATTGTCTCCGCTCGCCGCCAACGGGCTGTATGGCGGTGACGTGCATTCGGCCTCCATTGTCACCGGCGTCGGCCGGGTCAACGGCCGCGAATGCATGATCGTGGCCAACGACGCCACCGTGAAGGGCGGCACCTATTATCCGCTGACGGTGAAGAAACATCTGCGCGCGCAGGACATCGCGAGGCAGAACAACCTGCCGTGCATCTACATGGTCGATTCCGGCGGCGCCTTCCTGCCGCAGCAGGACGAGGTGTTTCCGGACGAACGGCATTTCGGCCGGATTTTCTTCAACCAGGCCAACATGTCGGCTGCAGGCATTCCGCAGATCGCGGTGGTGATGGGCTCGTGCACCGCCGGCGGCGCCTATGTGCCGGCGATGTCGGACGAGAGCATCATCGTGCGCAATCAGGGCACGATCTTCCTCGGCGGCCCGCCGCTGGTAAAAGCCGCCACCGGCGAAGTCGTCTCGGCCGAAGAACTCGGCGGCGCCGACGTGCATTCTCGCCAGTCCGGCGTGACCGATCACTACGCGCAGAACGACGCCCACGCGATCGGCATCGCGCGAAAAATCGTCGGCACGCTGAAGCCGCCGCAGCGGCCGGTGCTCAACATGCGGGAGCCGCGCGAGCCGCTGTATCCGGCCGAGCAACTCTACGGCATCGTGCCGGCGGAGAGCCGCAAGCCGTTCGACGTGCGCGACATCATCGCGCGGATTGTCGATGGCTCCGAGTTCGACGAGTTCAAGAAGCTGTACGGCACCACGCTGGTGTGCGGCTTCGCCCATATCTGGGGCTTTCCGGTCGGTATCATCGCCAACAACGGCATCCTGTTCAGCGAAAGCTCGCTGAAGGGCGCGCATTTCATCGAGCTGTGCTGCCAGCGCGGCATTCCGCTGGTGTTCTTGCAGAACATCACCGGCTTCATGGTCGGCAAGAAATACGAAGCCGGCGGCATCGCCCGCGACGGCGCCAAGCTGGTGACGGCGGTCGCGACAGCCAACGTACCGAAGTTCACCGTGGTGATCGGCGGCTCCTACGGCGCCGGCAATTACGGCATGTGCGGCCGCGCTTACTCGCCGCGCTTCCTGTGGATGTGGCCGAACGCGCGCATCTCGGTGATGGGCGGTGAGCAGGCCGCGATGGTGCTGAGCCAGCTCCGCCGTGACAACATCGAGGCCAAGGGCGGCACCTGGAGCACGGAGGAGGAGGAGGAATTCCGCTCGCCGATCCGCGCGCAATACGAGACCCAGGGCAGCCCTTACTACGCGACAGCGCGGCTGTGGGACGACGGCGTGATCGACCCCGCCGACACGCGGCTGGTGCTCGGCCTTGGACTGTCCGCATCGAGCAATGCGCCGATCGAGCCGACGAAGTTCGGCCTGTTCCGGATGTGATGAGCAGGACCTGATGATGACCAAACCAGCCCTGTATCGCCGCTTCCGCACGCTCTTGATCGCCAACCGCGGCGAGATCGCCTGCCGCGTCATCCGCACCGCCCGCGCCATGGGCCTGCGCACCGTCGCGGTGTATTCCGAAGCCGACGCTGGCGCGCAGCATGTCAGCGAGGCCGACGACGCCGTGCTGCTCGGCGCGGCCAAGGCGGCCGACAGTTACTTGAACATCGCGCGGATCATCGAGGCGGCGAAGCAAACCGGCGCCGAGGCGGTGCATCCCGGCTATGGCTTCCTGTCCGAGAGCGCCGAGTTCGCGCAGGCCTGTGCGGACGCTGGCCTGGTCTTCGTCGGGCCGACGCCGGAGATGATCACCGCGATGGGCTCGAAGTCGGGCTCCAAGGCGCTGATGGAAAAGGCCGGCGTGCCGCTGGTGCCGGGCTATCACGGCGCCGCGCAGGACGATGCGACGCTGGCCGGCGCCGCCGACAAGATCGGCTTCCCGGTGCTGGTCAAGGCTTCGGCCGGCGGCGGTGGCCGCGGCATGCGCGTGGTGCGCAAGGCGGAGGAGTTGTCCGACGCGATCGCCAGCGCCAAGCGCGAGGCCAAGGCGGCGTTCGGTGACGACACGCTGCTGATCGAGAAGTATGTCGACAATCCCCGTCACATCGAGGTGCAGATCGTCGGCGACAGCCACGGCAATCTGGTGTCGCTGTTCGAACGCGAATGCACGCTGCAGCGGCGCCACCAGAAGGTGATCGAGGAGGCGCCATCGCCGACGCTGGACTCCGCCGGGCGCGAGAAAGTCTGCGAGGCAGCGCGCCGTGCGGCCGGCGCGGTGAACTACGTCGGCGCCGGCACCATCGAGTTCGTCTCCGACGGCAAGGACGTGTTTTTCATCGAGATGAACACCCGCCTGCAGGTCGAGCATCCCGTCACCGAATTGATCACCGGTGTCGATCTGGTCGAATGGCAGCTGCGCGTCGCCTTCGGCGAAACATTGCCGATGACGCAGGACCAGATCAAACTGAACGGTCACGCCATCGAGGCGCGGGTCTATGCGGAGAATCCCGACAAGAATTTCATGCCTTCAGTCGGCCGCATTTCCGCCTGGAGGATGCCGCACCAAATCGGAGGTTTACGCATCGATTCCGGCTATCGTGCCGGCGATTTGGTGTCGCCGAATTACGATGCCATGCTGGCAAAAATCATCACCTGGGCGCCGACACGGGCCACCGCCATCGATGCGCTCGGCCGCGCGCTCGATGAGACCGATATCCGCGGCATCGTCACCAACACGGCGTTCCTGTCGAAGCTGGTCACGCATCCCGACGTGCGCGAGAACAACGTCACGACGGGGTTCATCGAGCGTGAGCTGGCTGCGTTGACGACGAGTGACGGCGCTGTCGGCGATCTCGAACTGGCGGCTGCGGTTGCTGCCATCATTGCGAGCGAGCAGGCCGCCGAACGAGGGAAACCACGGTCGCCATGGCAGACCGCAGGCTGGATGCCTGTTGGCCGGCGCAGCCGTCTGTTCAGGTTCAAGCGGGGGCAGGAAGAGTGGCCGGTGACGCTGCGCTATGGCAGTGGGGCGTCGCTGATCACCATCGGTGATCGCGATCTCGCTTATTCCGCCGGATCGACAAGTGATGGTGGGATCGACCTCGCGCTCGACGGCGTTCGGTCGCGCATCACGGGCATTGTCGAGGGCCACGAACTCTATGTGCGTACCCGCAACGGACGTTTCGATCTGCATTGGGTCGATCCATTCGGCGGTGACGACGAAGAGACAACCGGCGAGGACAAGATCGTCGCGCCGCTGCCCGGCACGGTTGTGGCGCTGCTGGCAGAGGAGGGCGCGACACTGGAGAAGGGCGCTGCGATCCTGACGCTGGAAGTCATGAAGATGGAGCAGACCTTGCGCGCGCCCTTTGCGGGCGTGCTGAAGCAGATTAAATGCAAGGTTGGTGATGTCGTCGGAGAAGGCACCGAGCTGGCTGAAATCGAGCCGAGCGCCTGATCTCTCCGGCCAATACGCAAGATTGGAATGCAATGAGCGATCAGGTTCGGATCATTGAAGTCGGGCCGCGCGACGGCCTGCAGAACGAGAAGGCACAGGTCAGCGTCGCCGACCGCATCGCGTTTGCGCGTGGCCTGTTCGAAGCGGGGCTGCATACGATCGAGGTCGGCT
>NZ_JBMDXE010000090.1:0-3085 GCF_048594845.1 Rhodopseudomonas sp.
CTCACGGCCGCGCACCGCTGGAACGTGCTGGTCAAGCGTCAGCAGAATGTCGGCTTCGGCGCCTTCGACCTGATCGCCGCCGCCAAGCATCCGTTTATCCCCTTTGCAGAGAAAACCCGCCTGCTCGCGACGCTGCCGAAACTGGCACAGATCGCGGTCACCGGCGATCCGCGCGACATCACCAGCGCGGCGGCGTTCGACGACGTCAACGCCTGCGAGTACTTCCGACGATTCTCGCCGACCTTCGTCGATTACTTCCTGGAGCCGTGCGTCGCGATGTTCTGCGGCTACGGCGAAAACGATTTCTCGCTGGCCTGGACGGCGTGGAGCACGGCCGGACGGCTGTCATGGTCGGGCGACCGGATCTGGAGCTTCAAGGAGCGCGGTGCCGGCCGCATCACCTGGGAGCTCGGCCGCAGCCTGGCCGCCGATCCGCGCGTTGATTTCAGGCTCGGCGCCAGCGTCGCCGAAGTGCGCACGCATGACGACGGCGTGGACGTCGACGTCATGCACGACGGCTGCAGCGAGACCATTCGGGGCGACGCCGTCGTCATGGCGGTGCCGGGCAACAAAGTTGCGGGTCTGATGCCGGGACTCGATGCCGAACGACGAGCTTTCTTTGATAGCGTCGACTACGCCGGCCACCACATCGTGTACTACCTGCTCGATCGCCCCAAGGGCGATCTGCTCGACACCTACGTGCTGCCCGCTGCCGACGGCTTCCGCCGCACCGGCAATCTGCGCTTCACCGACATGGGCAACGGCACGACCTTCGCCCATTCGCAGTGGAAGGATTGGGGCTGCCGCCAGCATGCCGACGCCAGCACCGCGGAGCTGCTCAGCATCGCCTGGAGCGACGTCGTCGACGCCCTGCCCCAGCTCACCGGGACGCGCGTGATCGACAGCTTCATCTCGCGCCAGCCCGATGCGATCTGCAAGCGGCCCAAGGGCTACATCCGCGGTCTGCGCAGCTTCCTCGACTTCGGGCCGATGCCGCGCGTCGCGTTCTGTGGCGACTATCTGACCAACAGCACGGTCGGCCAGGCTCATTGGTCGGGGCTGAAGGCGGCCGAAGATCTGATCGGACGCAGCGCCTAGCCGGCGTCACTCCCGCCGCGATCCAAGCAGCGCGCTCAGCTCGGTGCGATTGCGCGTGCCGGTCTTGTCCAGCACCGCGCGCATCTGGTTCTTGATCGTCCACGGACTGATCGCAAGCATCCGGGCGATCGCCTTGTTCGAATGACCGGCCGCAGCGAGCTTGGCGACTTCGCTCTCGCGCGCGGTGAGCGCCTGCAGCGGATCGTGCTCGACCGACCGCTGCGCCATGTCGATGCGAGCGGCCATGCCGCCATACGCCATCTCGAGCAGCGGTAGCAGCGACAGCGACAGCACGCGATCGCGCTCATTGAAATCACCACGGCTTGCGTCGCGGACCAGGCTCAGCGCGCCGACAATCCGGCTGCGGTCGCGCAGCGCCAGTGTCAGCACGAACGCAGCGCCGCTCTCGGTCAGCAGCGGCTCGTCGGACCGCGCGGCCGGCGCCAGCTCGGACAGCCGCGCCACGCTGCTATCATGGGACGCAGCGACGCCGTCCAGCCAGGTCCGGATCGGATCGCGGGCGCGGACTTCGGCGCAATAATGCGCCTCGCACCAGGACGGCCAGTTGATGAAATGCATCCTGCCGGGCCCGCCGCGGTGACGATCGGAGAACACCGCGCGGCTCGCCCCGAACACAGGCCGCAGCGACCGCATCGCGGCTTCGGCGAACGCCGCCGGCGTGGTCGGCCGGGACAGATCGGGAGCCAGTGCTGCGGGATCAGGCATCGGCATTCGCGGCTCGCTGTGACTGGGCCGTTTCCATGGTGAGGACACGGCACGCTGTTGTGCGATGCGACTATCAAACCGAGTTGCGGCGAGTTGCGCAAGGCTACGGGCGGAGCTTGCGCGCGGCGCAGCGGCCCCGCGAAGGCGATCCGGGTGGTCGGCGAGCCAACAGCGGAGTCGAGAACGGTTCGCAGATGCCCCGACCGGCCCGCGAAAAACCATGCGGCAAACCTGTGGCAGGCCATTTCAGCGAAAGATTCCGTTGCGGCGAAACGGTGTCCTCCGCCACAATTCGCACCGGCGGTACTTCCATAAGTTTGCCCCCGAGCCGGCGACCCGGCGCCGCATTCGGCCGTGGCAGGTTGGGCCGCCTTCGCCACGCGTTCGCGATGCGCCGATGACCGGCGGCGGTCGATCTCCCGCGAAACGGCGTGCGCTTGTCATGCGCAGCGCCGCCGACGCATTCGCGAGAGCGTGGATGGCCGGGACGGAGCCCGGCCATGACGAAGTGAGCGTCTCCCGCTCGCCTGCTGACTGCGACGAGAGTCAACAAGTCGAACGCCAAGATCGCGGTGATTACCCCGCGTTGTACTCACCCAAGGCGCGTACCCCCGCGTCGCCCTCACCCCAACCCTCTCCCGCAAGCGAGAGAGGGAGCGCGCTGTGCCCTGTCGCTTTCGATGTGCTCGAAGAAACCGCTGCCGCGCGTGCGTGCCGGTGCTCGCGACCGCTGCAGATTCCCTCGGCTAAAATCGGCCGCAACTACTTCCAGGAGATCGCCCCCGGGAGCTGTTCCAGTATCGGGGAAGCAGTCTGGGTCCTTGGGCGAAGACGCGTTTGGCAATTGGCCTCCTGCGCCGGCCGCTTATGCCGGGCTAGCGAGCGGCTTGCCCTTCTCGACGATGTAGTTGACCATCAGACGGGTCTTGGCGGTCGAGGCCTTGCCGCCGGCATGCGGGGTGTTGGGCGGCACCTGGAAGGCGTCGCCCGCCTTCGCCGTCCTGGTGGGTTGGCCTTCGATCGGAAGTTCGATCTCGCCTTCCATCACGTAGGTCGACTCGATCCCCGGATGAGTGTGCCGGGCGACGGTCGCGCCGGCATCGAGCGTCACGTCCATGATGATCGTCTCGTAGCCGGCGGCCGGGCCATCGGTGCGGCTCAGGATCTTGCGCGTGACGCCATTGGCCGTGGTCGGCGCCGAACCCTGCGCAAACGCCTCGGTCGCCCCGAACCCTGCGACGCTGCAGATCGCACAGCCAGC
>NZ_JBMDXE010000091.1:0-8887 GCF_048594845.1 Rhodopseudomonas sp.
GGCGTGCTTGCTCTCGCCCGGGCCGTTGACGATGCAGCCCATCACCGCGACGTTGAGGTTCTCGACGCCCGGATACTGGCTGCGCCAGGTCGGCATCTCGTCGCGGATGAAGTCCTGGATCGAGCGCGCCAGCTCCTGGAACGTCGTCGAGGTGGTGCGGCCGCAGCCCGGGCACGCGGCGACCAGCGGCACGAAGGTACGGAACCCCATGGTCTGCAGCAGCTCCTGCGCGACCTGCACCTCCTTGGTGCGGTCGCCGCCGGGCTCGGGCGTCAGCGAAATCCGGATGGTGTCGCCGATGCCCTGCTGCAGCAGGATGCCGAGCGCCGCGGACGACGCGACAATGCCCTTGCTGCCCATGCCGGCCTCGGTCAGGCCGAGATGGATGGCGTAGTCGGAGCGAGCGGCGAGGTCCTGATAAACGGCGATCAAGTCCTGAACCGCCGAAACCTTGGCGGACAGGATCATCTTGTTCTTCGGCAGGCCGATCTCTTCGGCCCGGGCGGCCGACAGCAGCGCCGACTGCACCATCGCCTCGCGGGTGACGGCGCGGACGTCGCGCGGATTGGCGGACGCGGCGTTCTCATCCATCAGCTTGGTGAGCAGCTCTTGGTCGAGCGAGCCCCAATTAGCGCCGATGCGGACCGCCTTGTTGTTCTTGATGGCGATTTCGACGATGTCGGCGAACTGCGTGTCGCGCTTGGCTTTGAAGCCAACGTTGCCCGGGTTGATCCGGTATTTGTCGAGCGCCTCGGCGCAGGCGGGGTATTCGGCCAGCAGCTTGTGGCCGATATAATGGAAGTCACCGATCAGCGGCGTGGTCAGGCCGAGCTTGCGCAGGCCGTCGCGGATATGAGGGACGGCAGCGGCAGCCTCCTCGCGGTCGACCGTGATCCGGACCATCTCGGAGCCGGCTCGGGCCAGCGCCGCGACCTGCTTGATGGTGCCCTCGATATCCGCCGTGTCGGTGTTGGTCATCGACTGCACGACGATCGGCGCCCCGCCGCCGACGGCGATATCGCCGACCATGACCTGGGTGGTTTTGTGTCGCGGCGCGGGGCCGGCGATGTCGTTCAGCAGCGGATTTTCGAGCTTGTTCATGGCGTCCAAATATCAGGTTTCGATGACATTCAGCAATGGATCAATGGGTGCAGGAACCGCCAGGCGGCAGTCCTAGGCGGTCTTCGCGGGGCGGTTGACCAGGTACAGCCCGGCAATCACCAGCAGCGCCGCGAAGCCGAAGGCCGGGGTCAGCGGGTCGTGCATGATGACATAGCCCGCCACCACCCCGAATAAAGGGGTAATGAATGAAAAAGCCGACAATTTGCTGGCCGAATAGGTCTTTACCAGGCTGAACCAGAGCAAAAAGGTCAGACCGACCACCCAGATCGACTGGTAGGCCATCAGCGTCAGGGCGCCCGGGCTGGGCATTTTGGCAATGGATTCGCCCGAAATCAGCGCCGCGCCGAGCAGAATCGGGATCGAGATCGCGACCTGGTAGGCCAGCCCCTTCTCGGCCGGGACCTTCTGCAGCCGGCTTGCCTTGACGATCAGCGTGGTGGCGCCCCACAGCGCGCCGCCGCCGACCAGCATCAGGTCGCCGAGCAGCACCTGGGCGTCGACATCCGGCTGCGGCACGCCGATCGCCAGCGCGACGCCAGCAAAGCTCAGCGCCAGCCCGGACCATTGGAGGGTGCTGAGCCGCTCGCCGAGGAAGTGGTAGGAGCCGAGCGCCACGATGAACGGCGCGGTGTAGAGGAACACCACGGCGCGGGTCGCGGTGGTCAGCATCAGGCCGCGATAGATCAGCACGAATTCCAGCCCGAACAGCAGGCCGGCGAACAGCCCGGCTTTCAACGTGCCGTCGCGCTGGAACAGCTTGACGCCGCGCGCCCAGGCGATGATCAGCAGCACCACCATGCCGGCGCCGGAGCGGATTGCCGCCTGCAGGAACGGCGGGATCTCCGGCAGCACCAGTTTCACGGCGATCTGGTTGAAGCCCCAGCTGAAGCAGCACACCAGCATCAGCGCGATGGCGCCCGCGGACAGCGGCCGGCCGACCGCGGCGCCTACCGGCTGCGCCATTGCAGCAGCCAGCCGAACGTATCGACGATCAAGGATGACATCGCGCCTCCGGCTTTTCGCCGTGTTGCTTCGGGCGCGCTCGCGAGGCGAGCAACGCTCCTCCCAATCGTTTAACGGGTAGACCGCGTCAGGTGGATTGGCAATGCCCGCAGACGCCGGTGATCTCCACGACCGAGAGCTTCGGCGTGAAGCCGGTCTGGCGCGCGGCCTCACTGAGGCTCTGTGCCACAGCGGCTGCCGGAATTTCACCGACCGAGCCGCAGGATTCGCAGATCAGGAATGCGACCGCGGACGCGTCGTCATGTTCGCGGCCGCAGGCGAGAAACGCATTGCGGCTTTCGATGCGATGCACCAGCCCGTTCTGCATCAGGAAGTCGAGCGCGCGATACACGGTGATCGGCGCCGGCCGCGGCATCACCCGCGCCAGCTCCTCGATCACCTCGTAGGCGCCGAGCGGACGATGGCTCGACAGCAGCGCGCGCAGCACGTGGCGGCGGATCGGAGTGAGATTTTGGGAACGGTCCGCACAGACCCGCTCGGCGTGCTCGAGACCTTCCGCGGTGCATCGGTCGTGGTCGTGACCGGGTGCCGGAAAGGCCGGCTTCAAAGCTGTCATCGCATGGCCTCAACGCTGCAGCAGTCCGCGGTCCCCTTCGCGGCTGCACCCAGAGTTAGTCTACGCGGGTGGCGGCGACAAGTCTCGCCACCCGGACCGGTGAGTTCCGCCAGTTGCGAGCCATGCGCGCGTCACAACGCCTCATGCGGTCAACCCCACTGCCTGAATTCATAAGCTAGCTTACTTTATCGCAAGCTTAGGGAGCGAAGCGTCCGATGACCCGAGGGTCCGTCGATCAGCATTTTCTGTTCACTCTGGCCGAGGTGCAGCGTGTGCTGCGTGCCTACGCGGACCGCCAGGCGGCACGCCACGGCATCACGCGTGCCCAATGGGCGGTGTTGGCCAAGGTCGAGCGCTGCGAGGGCATGAAGCAGTCCGAGCTCGCAGAGCAGATGGATCTGCAGCCGATTACGCTGACGCGATTGATCGACAAACTCTGCGACAACGGCTGGCTGGAGCGGCGCAGCGACGATAGCGACCGCCGGGTCAAGCGGCTGTATCTGCGCAAGGCCGCCCGTCCGCTGCTCTCCAAGCTCGCCGGGCTGCGCTCCGAAATCACCGCGACGGCGCTCGACGGCATCAGTCCGGCCGATGCGCAGCGTCTGCTGACGCAGCTCGACACGATCAAAGAGAACGTGCGCGCCGCGATTCACCAATCCTGTCAGACGGACCAGAACCGAAAGGAACAGCGCTATGGCTGATCCCGTCCTCAAATTCCCCGCCGAGCAGAAGGGCGGGTCGAACGACGCTGCCGCGTCGGTGGGGCAGGGGCCGAAGCGCGGCCTCGGCGGCACGCTGCGCCGCTATCGACGGCCGCTGCTGCTGGTGGTGCTGCCGATCGTGGTGTTGATCGCCGGCATCGCATTCTATCTGTCGGGCGGCCGCTACGTCACCACGGACGACGCCTATGTGGGCGCCCAGAAGGTGCTGATCACGCCGGATGTCGCCGGCAAGATCGTCGAGGTCACCGTCAAGGAAGGCCAGCGCGTCAAGCAGGGCGACGAGCTGTTCCAGATCGATCCGGTGCCGTTCCGGCTCGCCTTGGCGCAAGCGCAGGCCAAGCTGGCCGACGCCCGGACCTCATACAACAATCTGCGCTCCAACTATAAAATCTACGGTGACACGATCGATCTGCTCGACGCCGGCATCGCCCTCAAGCAGCGCGACGTCGAACGCAAATCGACGCTGGTGAAGAACCTGTCCGGCTCGATGCTCGATCTCGACAACGCCAATTCGGCGCTCGTCACCGCCAAGGCGCAGCTCGAGCTGGCCAAGCAGGCGCGCGACCAGGCGCTGAATCAACTGCTCGGCGATCCGGAGCTGCCGCTCGAGAAATTCCCCGCTTATCTGCAGGCCAAGGCGGCGCTCGACGACGCGCAGCGCAATCTCAATCTGTCGACCGTGCGGGCGCCGATGAACGGCACCGCCACGCAGGTCGACAACATCCAGCTCGGTAGATTCGTCGCCGCCGGCACGCCGGTGTTCAGCGTCATCGACACCACCGCGCCGTGGGTCGACGCCAATCCGAAGGAAAGCGATTTCACCTACGTGGCGGTCGGCCAGAAGGTGACGCTCGATGTCGACGCCTTCCCGGATCATCAGTTCGTCGGCACCGTGTCGTCGCTGAGCCCCGGCACCGGCGCGCAATTCGCCGTGCTGCCGCCGCAGAACGCCACCGGCAATTTCGTCAAGGTGGTGCAGCGCGTGCCGCTGCGGATCGCGTTCGACAGCAACGACGCGATGGTGCGCCGGCTGAAGGCCGGCATGAGCGTCAACGTCTCGATCGACACCAACCATCACCGCTCGTTGGCCGGCCTGTTCGGCTTTGGTCCCGCCAAGGCGGCGCAGCCCGATCACGACGACGCGCACGAGGTGAAGTAAGCGATGTCGAGCGCGGCCTCTTCCGCTGCGGTCCCCGGCCTGCGCCGGACCATGGTGACGATCTGCGCCATGACGGCGACGATCATGCAGGCGCTCGACACGACCATCGCCAACGTCGCGCTGCCCTATATGCAGGGCTCGCTGTCGGCGTCGCAGGACCAGGTCAACTGGGTCCTGACCTCTTATATCGTCGCCGCCGCCATCATGACGGCGCCGGTCGGCTTCATCGCCGGCCGGTTCGGCCGCAAGCGCATCTTCATCATCTGCGCGGCCGGCTTCACGGCCGCCTCGGTGATGTGCGGACTCGCCCAGGACATCACCCAGATGGTGCTGTTCCGGCTGCTGCAGGGCGTGTTCGGTGCCGCTCTGGTGCCGCTGTCGCAGACCGTGATGCTCGACATCTACGCACTGCACGAGCGCGCCAAGGCGATGTCGATCTGGGGCATGGGCGTGATGCTCGGCCCGATCATGGGGCCGTCGCTCGGCGCCTGGCTGACCGAGACCTATTCGTGGCACTGGGTGTTCTTCGTCAACCTGCCGTTCGGCATCGTCACGGTGGCGGGGCTGATGCTGTTCATGGACGAGACCGAGGTGAACTCAGGCGCGAAGTTCGACTGGTTCGGCTTCGGGGCGCTCGCCGTCGGCATCGGCTCGATGCAGCTCGCGCTCGATCGCGGCGAGCAACTCGACTGGTTCGAATCCAAGGAGATCATCACCGAGGCGATCGTGGCGGTGGTGGGCTTCTACTACTTCTTCGCGCACTCCTTCACGACGTCGCGGCCGTTCATCCAGTTCGCCATCTTCAAGGACAAGAACTTCATCGGCGGCGCGATCTTCATGTGCGTAATGGGACTGGTGCTGTATTCGACCATGTCGCTGTCGTCGCCCTATCTGCAGAACGTCATCGGCTATCCGATCCTCACCGCCGGCCTGCTGCTCGCCACCCGCGGCTCGGGCACCTTCGTGGCGATGATGCTGGTCGGGCGGATCATGCGCTTTATCGAGGCGCGCACGCTGATCATGTCGGGCATGACGCTGCTCACCGTGACGATGTACTTCACCACGCGCTGGACCGATCAGACCGGCGTGCCGGAGTTCATCATCGTCAGCGTCGCCCAGGGTTTTGGCCTCGGCCTGGTGTTCGTCCCACTGTCGACGGTGGCGTTCCTGACGCTGCCGGGCCATTTGCGCACCGACGGCACCGCGATGTTGACGCTGCTGCGTAACGTCGCCAGCTCGGTCGGGATCTCGATCGTGATCGCCAAGCTCAGCTCGAACACCACCATGGCGCATTCCGTGCTGGTCGAGCACGTCACGCCTTTCAACAATGCGCTGCAGATGCCGAATGTCGCCAGCGTCATCAACCTCGCCACCGACAGCGGCAAGGCGATGATGGACGGGATCGTGACCTTGCAGGCCTCGATCATCGCCTTCAGCCTCGACTATCAGCTGATCATGATGGTGACGCTATGCGCGGTGCCGATGGCGCTGATCATCGGCTCGTCCAAGAAGGCCCTGCAGGCGATGGCGTCGAAGCCCGGCGGCGACGACCATCCGGCCGTGATGGAGTAGTCGTCGTCACCTCTCCCCGCGTGCGGGGAGAGTTCGACCAGCGTAGCGCAGCGGAGCCGGGCGGGTGAGGGGGCGTCTCAACGCAGCCGAGACTCAGTGCTCGCGTCGCCCCTCACCCCAACCCTCTCCCCGCAAGAGCGGGGCGAGGGAGCGCGCCGTGCTTAGTTCACCTTCTCGATCGCCATCGCGACGCCCTGGCCGACGCCGACGCACATCGTGGCGAGGGCGAGCTTGCCGCCGCGGGCCTCCATGCCGTGCACCGCGGTCAGCGCCAGCCGGGCGCCGCTCATGCCGAGCGGGTGGCCGAGCGCGATGGCGCCGCCGTGCGGATTGACGAAGTCGGCGTCGTCCTTGACGCCGAGCTGGCGCATGCAGGCGATGCCCTGGCTGGCGAAGGCTTCGTTGAGTTCGATCAGGTCGAAATCGCTGATCTTGAGGCCGAGCCGCTCCATCAGCTTGCGGGTCGCCGGCACCGGGCCGATGCCCATGATGCGCGGCGGCACGGCGGCCGAGGCGAGGCCGAGAATCTTTGCGCGCGGCGTCAGGCCGTATTTCTTCACGGCGGCTTCGGAGGCGATCAGCAGCGCGGCGGCGCCGTCATTGACGCCCGAGGCGTTGCCGGCCGTCACGGTGCCGGGATTGCGCACGATCGGCTTCAACTTGGCGAGGCCTTCCAGCGTTGTTTCCGGGCGCGGGTGCTCGTCCTGGTCGACCACGGTCGGACCAGCCTTGCCCTTGCCGGGGATCGTCACCGGCGCGATTTCCTGGGCGAAGTAACCGGCCGCGATCGCCGCGCCGGCACGCTGCTGGCTCCGGATCGCGAAAGCGTCCTGGTCGGCGCGTGAGATCTGGAACTCCTCGGCGACGTTCTCGCCGGTCTCCGGCATCGAATCGACGCCGTATTGCTGCTTCATCAGCGGATTGATGAAGCGCCAGCCGATCGTGGTGTCGAAGATTTCGGCCGAGCGCGAGAACGCCTCGGTGGCCTTGCCCTGCACGAACGGTGCGCGGGTCATCGACTCGACGCCCCCGGCGATGGCGAGATCGATCTCGCCGCCGCGGATCGCGCGGCCCGCCGCGCCGACTGCATCGAGGCCGGAAGCGCACAGCCGATTGAGGGTCTGGCCGGGGACGGAGTCGGGCAGGCCGGCGAGAAGCGCCGCCATGCGGGCGACGTTGCGGTTGTCCTCGCCGGCCTGGTTGGCGCAGCCGAAGAACTCCTCGTCGACGGCGCTCCAGTCCATATTGGGGTGTTTGGCCATCAAAGCCTTGATCGGAACCGCCGCAAGATCGTCGGCCCGGACCTTGGCGAGCGAGCCGCCGAACCGGCCGATCGGGGTGCGCACTGCGTCGCAGATGAAAACGTCGGCCATTCGAAACTCTCCCTTGTGGCGATCCGGGCTGGGCCGGACTTGAGCCCGGGTTTTAGGAAGCATGCCCCGGGTGGTCAATGCATACGCAACGCACAACCAGGTGCGGAATCCGTGCATGGCCGAGGTCACGCGGTGGAGCCGGCCCTCGGAAGTTTGCTAGACATCGGGCATGACCATGCATGCCGACATCGCGACGCCGCCCGATCCGTCCCCGCCCAATGAGGCGCCGGCGAAGATGTCGCCGATGATGGAGCAGTATCACGAGATCAAGGCGGCCAATCCGGGCCTGCTGCTGTTCTACCGGATGGGCGACTTTTACGAGCTGTTCTTCGAGGACGCCGAAATCGCCGCGCGCGCGCTCGGCATCACGCTGACCAAGCGCGGCAAGCATCTTGGGCAAGACATCCCGATGTGCGGCGTGCCGGTCGAGCGCTCCGACGACTATCTGCACCGGCTGATCGCGCTGGGACATCGGGTCGCGGTGTGCGAGCAGACCGAGGATCCGGCGGCGGCGCGCGCCCGCAAGAGCGTGGTGCGGCGCGACGTGGTGCGGCTGATCACGCCCGGCACGCTGACCGAAGATCCGCTGCTCGACGCCCGCGCCAACAACTACTTGCTGGCGATCGCCCGCGCCCGCGGCTCGTCCGGCGCCGACCGCATCGGTCTCGCCTGGATCGACATCTCGACCGGCGAATTCATCGTCACCGAATGTTCGACCGGCGAACTGCCTGCCACGCTGGCACGGATCAACCCGAACGAGGCGATCGTCTCGGACGCGCTTTACAGCGACGCCGAGATCGGTCCGCTGCTGCGCGAACTCGCGGCCGTGACACCGCTGACCCGCGACGTGTTCGACTCGGCGACCGCCGAGAAGCGGCTGTGCGATTACTTCGCGGTCGCCACCATGGACGGCCTCGCCGCGCTGTCGCGGCTCGAGGCGACCGCGGCCGCGGCCTGCGTCACCTATGTGGACCGCACCCAGCTCGGCAAGCGCCCGCCGCTGTCGCCGCCGTCGCGCGAGGCGGTCGGCACCACCATGGCGATCGATCCGGCGACCCGCGCTAATCTCGAACTGACTCGTACGCTCGCCGGCGAGCGCCGCGGCTCGCTGCTCGATGCGATCGACTGCACCGTCACCGCCGCCGGCTCGCGCCTCTTGGCCCAACGTCTCGCCGCGCCGCTGACCGATGCGGCCGCGATCGCGCGGCGGCTCGATGCGGTCGAGGCGTTCGTCGCCGAACCGACGTTGCGCGAAATGATCCGCAGCGCGCTGCGCGCCGCCCCCGATATGGCGCGCGCGCTGGCCCGGCTGTCGCTCGGTCGCGGCGGCCCGCGCGATCTCGCGGCCTTGTGCAGCGGC
>NZ_JBMDXE010000092.1:0-5760 GCF_048594845.1 Rhodopseudomonas sp.
TTGCTGGTTGTCGGCTTCTTTCTTGTGATCACGCCCACTCTCGCCCAGGTTAACTGGAATTCGGCCTCGGCGATGATGTCGCGCTATGCTGCGTGGTCAGGGATGATCCTGGTGTTCTGGTCGATCTATCGGATCATGCAAGCGAGGCAGATTGCTACTTTCGCAGCGACAGCCGCTGTCACATTGCAAGCCTTCGCTGCATATCATTACGGCGGTCCACTGGTCCGCCATCAGTTGAGCAGTGTGAGGTTCACTCCTTTGGCGGAGTTCTTCCTTGCGCACTACCCGCAGCGCTATAACCCCGAGTTGGAGGTCTTTTACGAAAGGTTGTTTGGTTCGGAGGCGTCACGCCCCCCCACGCCGTATAAATTCGTGAATTCCGACGGGGCGATTACCAAGATCCTGACACTTAGCACGCGATTGGGCTACGTGGACGAAGATGTCTGCGGCCCCCAAGCGTCGCTGGCTCCTAGGTCGGCGATAAACACGGCCCGGATCCGAGGCCCCTTCATATACATCAACGGCCTTTTCTCTTGCGTTTCAACAGATCGATTGGATTTCTCTCTCGCGCAGGGTCAGACGCGCGGCCTGTCGCTTGTGCGGGGGTGGTCGGACTCTGAACCGACTGGCACCTGGACAATCGGTCCTCGCGCTACATTGAAGATTGATGCTTCACCGGAAATACAGCCGAAAGATCTCGAAATTGAGGGGCTCGGCTTTTTCGGAGGGGTGCATGATCACGTATGGATCGAGATCAAAGTAAACGGGCACATTGCAAGGCGAGCAAGTCTGACCAGCGCTGCCGCCAGCTTTAATGAACGGATCGGGATTCCTGAACCCGATCGTAACCCAAGCGCTCCAATTGAGATCGATATCACCATTAGATCACCAGCGATCCCGGCTTCGCTCGGAGTGTCGAATGATCCCCGGGAGTTGGGCATCTTCGTGCGAAGGGTATCTCTTTATTCAGCGCACGGAACATCGGCTGCATTGGGGGACAAGACGATAGACCGTCCTGAAATGGCTCGTTAGAAAGTTATGTCTATTTGGAGACGACTAGCGCTTTGAAGCGGTCCCACAAGGTCAGTATGCCGACGGCGATGCCAAATAGTGCGGCGCCGACGAACCAAGTGACCTTGCCGAGCAACCGCGACGCGGCAATGAACGAGATGCTGTATCGCAGCAGCTCGACGTCTTCCTCGGAGGCACGCTCGAGCCATTCGAGCGTCTCCGGCCTGGCGTTGCGCAGCAACTCCTTCGCCTCCGGCCGAAGATCGTGCCAATCGTCGGCCGCGGCCCACAGATTAGCAACGCGCTGATCAGTAAGGCCGACCAGGAACGCTCGTTGCACGTCGGTGAGTTCTTCAAGCGGGTGAGGATCAACCATCGGATCGTCGTTCTTACTACTTGCGCTTGCCCGTGACGGCCGCGGCGATGGTCGATGCCGCGCCGCCAACGGGTTGGCCGGCGATCGCCGTCTGACGTTCGATGCTACCAGTCCAGACGTGGACACCAAGCACGCCGAAACGAGCCCCCCACCATACCGTTAGCAGCGACGTTGCACCTACCAGTTCATTGATCTTGCCGGCGACGATGCACCACACGATCAACGCGGCCCAGAACGGGCATTCAATCGCCAGCTCATAGGCCATCCAAGTTCGCCAGTGCCCCCACCAGCCGTTCGGCGTCGCCGCCTCGGCGCGGATGCTCTCGTTGACCTGCTCGACCTGCGTCTTTGCGACGTCGGCCTGAACCTCGGCTAGACGGATCAAGTAGGCATACTTGGCCGCGACCTCGGATTCTGCCGCCGAGAGCTGCTCCTTGGCGACGTCCGGGTTCGCCGCGACGGCATTGCTGACGTCTTCCGGGGTGGCGCCTGACTTCAGGCCGAGCGCGCTCTTGATTTTCGAGATCGCGAAGTCCGACACTGGGCCTGGAATGCCGAGCGCGGTACCCAAGATCGGCAAGCCGAAGTCGATCGCCGTCTGGGCGAGCCACGCATATCGTCCAAGGTCGATCGCCATCTCAGGCCGCCTTTCGGTTGGTGGCTTTGCGTTTCACCGCCGGCTTGGCGGTCGGCCGGCGCTTGCGACGGGGCTTGGCAATCGGAGGCATCGGCGGCACGGCCGCCGAGGCCTCCGTCATTGGCATCGTGCCCAACAGCCCCAGCGATGGCGCAGGGAGCACCTCGCTTGCGGCGCGACGCTTGCGCCACCACCACCAGCCGAGCGCGCTGGCAGCCGCGACAACGGCCAGCAGCAACCCTGCGACGGCCCAGGCTTCCCAGCCCCAGCCCTGCTGCACGCCGGCGGTCGCGGCCGTGGAGACGACGCCGACCGCGCCACCGGCTACAGCTTCACGCTTGGTGACAGGTGCCGCCTTGGCGTCCGGGATCGCGGCCGCCTGGTCGGATACGACTTGCAGCCGGCAGATGATCGGATCGTTGCCGGCCATTTGCGCCTTGCGATCCGCCATGCCGTTACTGCCGCCGTTCCACGCCTTGACGCAGCCGGCGAAGTCGCCGGCATCGGCATAGCGGTTGAGCCCCTTCCACTGCCAGAACGCCGCGCAGATCTCCGGCTGCAGATCGAGCCGGCTGGCGATCTCGGGATTCATCACCGCCGGCAGGCCGGTGATGCGCTCGAGGGCGGCGTAGCCGTCCCTGCCCGTCCACTGCGGCCCGCCGCGGCCGATATAGCGCGAGCCGTCCGATGTGCCCCGCCGGTTGCCCATCCGGTTTCCGTAAATGTCGTCCAATGCTTTGAGCTGCCAGCCCTGCGCTCGGCCGTACTTCGCCACCACCTTGCTCGGATCAGGAATGTAGCCGGTCGCCGCACTCCCGCCCTTATTGAAGCGGCTCGGCCACACCTGCGCCATCCGCGCCGCGGTGTAATTGATGTTCTCGGTCAGGTTCGGAATGGTGAACCCTCTGCACTCGTGCTCGACATTGGCAAGGAAGTAAGCCAGCCGCGTCCGCGTCGCGGTGATGCCGGCCTTGTCGAGCACAGCCTGCTTCGCCGAGAAGGCATCAACCACCTGTTGTGGCGCGCGCGGGAAGATCGCCCGCCAGTCGGCGGCCGTGAGTTTGATCGGCATGTCTGTCTCCACTATTGCCGACGGCGCATGCGACAGCGCCCCCGGGATCGAGGTTGATGGGGAATTCAAATCAAAGGTAATATCGCCGGGTGCTACGTCGCTATTAGACGCTGTATAGTCGGGCCAGCCTCAACAGACCGGATCTGGAAATTCGCCGATGAGCAACGAGCGCTCGGGGCCTTATTACTGGCTCAAGACTGACGATTTTACCGGCTGGCGAAACGTCACGAGGAGCGAGTTTGTCGAAGCTGAGCGTGCCTGCGGGTTCGCTCCAAAGGGCATACACCCCTCATCACCACGTTATTCAACCACCATGGCGACAAGTGGCTTTTGTCGTGATGGCATCTCCGGCGCCCTTACAGTTGACGCCTCCCCGCCTGATTTCCAAAGACCGAAGGACAGCATGATGGGCAGCTATTCGATCGAATGGTTCGATCGTTACCCAGACTTTTCCCTCTCATCAGACCCAACCCGTGGAGCTGCAAAAATCGCATTGACCGAGCAGGAATTTGCAGACTTCACGCAAGTTCAGCAAGCGTATCAGCTTTGGCAGGAACGGATTTGCGAAGCGGTCGGTAAAGATCGCGTCAAATCACTTCACGCAACCTATTTTCGTACGTCCGAAAAAGAACTCTAGCCGCATCTGACGGCAGTTTTGAATCGAGAAAGAACGTCTCAAGTTGTAGCGACCTGGCTGATATAATGCTGGCTGCGTAATCCACGCGTGCACGCGGCGCACCCAAATTAGGCTACTAATTCATTGGCGCGGATCAACAGTGCATCGACATCCAGCTCGCTCATGCCAGTCACCGCGATCATCTGCTGAACTAGCGGATCGGTGCGACGGATCTCGATCGCAACATCCCACTCTTCTTGCGTTTCCGGGTCGGCGGCGATCTTAGCCTTGATCTGATCCCAGACGCCTTGCTCTTTCCATGCACGCATCAGACCAAGCCGCGAGGCGCTGACAGGGACAGTCGCGGGCATGGGTGCCGAGGGCGGCGGCGTGTAGCTGCCGGCGATAAACATGCCGCCAATTGCAAAAGTGTCATCCAGGTCGAGCTGCAGCTTGTGGCCGTCCTGCGCCGGGAACTCTTTCTCGTCGTCCAAGATGATCCGATTGACGACCTCGCCGGTCGCGATCTTGATAAGCGCGTAGTTGGCCATGATGCTTCCTCAGATTTCGTATTCGACGACAACTAGGCCAGACTGACCAGTTGCCCCGGATGATCCGTTGCCGGAGCCAGATCCGCCGGCTCCGACACCGACGCCGCCGTTTAATGCCGAGAACGAGAGGTTTCCGGTTGCGGGCTGCCCAGAGAGCCCCCAGCCGAGCGGCGTATTGCCGCCCCGGCCGGCGATGAATTGCGTCATGCCGCCGACTTGCCAGCCACCATCGCCGGCCTGCCCCGGAAAAGTCATTTGCCCAAGAATTGTGAGTGCGCCGGTGTTAGTAACCGTCGGGCTCTGGCCACCACCGCCCGCGGTGCCCGATGAAGTCTGCGATGTCGTGTTGCCTTGCCCCCCGAATCCGCCGGGGCAAGTAACAGTGAGGCCCGAGACGGTGAGCGTGGTCGCTCCACCAGTGCCAGCTGTACCGCCCGCAACCGCGCCGCCGCCAGCGCCGATCGCAATGCTGATCGACGTACCCGGCGCAAGCCCGGTGATCCACAAGACCACCACCGCGCCACTTCCGCCGCCGGAACCGATCGCGCCGCCAGGACCGCCGCCAGCCCCCCCGCCGCCCGCGCCGATGACGGTGAACTTGTAGACCGTCGAGGTGGTTGAATCGGCAGGTGTGACAAACGTCTGACTCGCAACAAACACGATAGCATTCAGACGCCCGGACGCGTTGATCACTGCCCGGCCGGCCTTCTGATCTGTGGCCGCAGCAAGCGCTCGCCCAATTACCGTCAAACCGAGATTGGTTTGAGCCTGCGTCTTCTGGTCCGGCGTCAGCGCCTGCGCCTCGTCAGTCCGGATCATCGCGGCGGCATCCGCTGCGGTCCAGCCGCATAGCACGGTCATGGTGCCGGAGAGGCTCAGATTTGTTCCGGTGGAGCTGTCGCGGAAGGTCACGCGCGTCAGGCTGTTCGCGCCGGCATTGTAGCGACCGCGAAACGTCATCCACGCGCCGCCACCGAACACCGTGACGGGCATCTCGTCGCCGTTGGCAAACTGGCTCCCAAATGTCGCGTGATCGCCGTCGATCGCGCCGGCGAGCTCGATGTCGCCGGTGCCACTCGCGACCGTGGATTCGGCGACGCGATCTGCATATTTGAGGACAGCCATGCTCAAAGCCTCTGTTCGATGGTGTAGGTCTTGGTCCAGCGATCGATGAACTGCTGGGCGGTCGGCGACAGGTCCGTCATCAGTCCCCAGATCGAGTCCCGCTCGAGGTCCGCGCTCTCCGGATCCGCGACGAACAGCACGTCGTCGCAAAGCCCGTTGATGCGGTCGACGTCGTCAACGAAGCCGCTCGCTTCCGCGTCCGTCAGGAAGTCGAACGCGACGGTGAAGACGCGGTACTTCTCCCGGCGGTTGATGCGGGTCTGGCCGCCCTCTGTCTTCTTGCGGGTGCTGGGATCGACCCATTTGCGGCTCCAGCCCCAGGCGAAGTTGATGCCGAAGGCGGACAGCTCGCCGACGAACACCCGGCCGGCC
>NZ_JBMDXE010000093.1:0-15753 GCF_048594845.1 Rhodopseudomonas sp.
GCAGGCGCGGAGCGCCGGAGCGAAACCCATCGGCAGAGCCTGCCGCAGGCGACGGCATGATGGGTTTCGCTGCGCTCTACCCATCCTACGGCAGCGGAGCAGGGGGCAAAACCCCGCGCTTTCGCCTTGCTTCTCCCCAGAATCCGGCTATAAGCCGCCCCATCTCACACGGAAGCATGGCTTAATCGCCGTCCGGTGGCACCGGGCTGCAGGCAGATTCACCTGTCCGCACACCCCGATGCTCACACGCTTCCGGAGGAACAAACCGGAGAATAAAACGATGGCACTACCCGAATTTTCTATGCGTCAGCTCCTCGAAGCCGGCGTTCACTTCGGCCACCAGTCGCATCGCTGGAACCCGAAGATGGCCGATTACATCTTTGGCGCCCGCAACAACATCCACATCATCGACCTCGCGCAGACCGTGCCGCTGATGCATCGCGCGCTGCAGGCGATCAGCGACACCGTCGCCAAGGGTGGTCGCGTGCTGTTCGTCGGTACCAAGCGCCAGGCGCAGGACGCCGTGGCCGATGCGGCCAAGCGCTCGGCGCAGTACTTCGTCAATTCGCGCTGGCTCGGCGGCACGCTGACCAACTGGAAGACGATCTCGGGCTCGATCAAGCGGCTGCGTCACCTCGACGACGTGCTGAATTCGGCCGACGCCAATGCCTACACCAAGAAGGAGCGGCTCGAGCTCCAGCGCGAGCGCGACAAGCTCGACCGTTCGCTCGGCGGCATCAAGGACATGGGCGGCCTACCGGACCTGATCTTCGTGATCGACACCAACAAGGAAGACATCGCGATTCAGGAAGCCCAGCGGCTCGGCATCCCGGTCGCGGCGATCGTCGATACCAACTGCGACCCGAAGGGCATCACCTATCTGGTGCCGGGCAATGACGACGCCGGCCGTGCGATCGCGCTGTATTGCGACCTGATCGCCCGCGCGGTGATCGACGGCATCGGTCGCGCCCAGGGCGACTCGGGCTTCGACATCGGTGCGGCGTCGCAGCCGCTCCGTGAAGATCTGCCGGCGGCGCAGACCAGCGGCTTCCAGGGTCTGCCCGGTCCGCGTGGCACCCCGGACGACCTCAAGAAGCTCACCGGCGTGTCCGGCGCGATCGAGAAGAAGTTCAACGACCTCGGCATCTTCCACTTCTGGCAGCTGGCCGAGCTCGATCAGGCGACCGCTCATCAGATCGGCGAAGAAGTCGGTCTGCCGGGTCGCGCCGATGGCTGGGTCGCCCAGGCCAAGGGCATGACCGCCGAGGCGGAATAAGGCGTGACGCTGCGGCCGGCTGACCGGCCGCAGCGCTGATCCATTCGGCCGAGTATTTCCATTTGGAGCGCCGCTTTTCGCGCTGTCCGGAAATGCTGCGGTCGTCGAAATCTGTGATGACTTCCTGATCGCGTGCCGTCGGCCTTCGCCGTGCGGTGCGCCCTGACAGGCAAAGGACATACGAGCATGGCAACGATTACTGCAGCGATGGTCAAGGAGCTGCGCGAGACCACCGGCGTCGGCATGATGGACTGCAAGCAGGCGCTCAACGAGAACGACGGCAACCTCGAAGCCGCGATCGACTGGCTGCGCAAGAAGGGCCTGTCGAAGGCCGCCAAGAAGGCCGGCCGTGTCGCCGCCGAAGGCCTGATCGGCGCTGTGACCGACGGCACCAAGGGCGTGGTCATCGAGGTCAACTCGGAAACCGACTTCGTCGCGCGCAACGAGCAGTTCCAGGGCCTGGTCAAGATGATCGCCCAGGTGGCGCTGAAGGTCGGCGCCGACGTCGACGCGATCAACGCTGCCCCGGTCGGTTCGTCGACCGTCGCCGGCGCGATCTCGGATGCGATCGCCACCATCGGCGAGAACATGACGCTGCGCCGCGCCGCTTCGCTCGAAGTGACGCAGGGAGTGGTGGCGAACTACATCCACGGCGCGGTGATCGACGGCGCCGGCAAGATGGGCGTGATCGTCGCGCTGGAATCGACCGGCAAGACCGACGAACTCGCCGCGCTCGGCCGCCAGCTCGCCATGCACGTCGCCGCCGCCAACCCGCAGGCGCTCGATCCGGCCGGTCTCGACCCGGCCGTGGTGCAGCGTGAGCGCGAGGTGATGGCCGACAAGTATCGTCAGCAGGGCAAGCCGGAGAACATGATCGAGAAGATCGTCGAGAACGGCCTGAAGACCTACCACAAGGAAGTCTGCCTGCTCGAGCAGGCCTACATCCACGACGAGAAGGGCAAGCCGGTCGGCCAGGCCGTCAAGGAAGCCGAGGGCAAGGTCGGCGGTCCGATCAAGATCACCGGCTTCGTGCGCTACGCGCTCGGCGAAGGCATCGAAAAGCAGACCAGCGACTTCGCCGCCGAAGTCGCCGCCGCCTCGGGCCAGAAGTAACTGGATCAGGCGTCTTCGCTTTTCACGTGACGGACTCCCGGCCATCCGGCCGGGAGCTAACCCGCTGAGGACGCGACCGCATCATGGGTGAGCCGATCTATCGTCGTGTGGTGGTCAAGCTATCGGGCGAGTATTTCGCCGGCCCCCAGAGCTACGGCATCGATCAGCCCACCATCGACCGCGTCGCCGGCGACCTGATCGCCGCCCGCAATCTCGGCGTCGAAATTGCCGTCGTCGTCGGCGGCGGCAATATCTTCCGCGGCGTCGAAGTATCCGCCCGCGGCGTTTCGCGCCCGACCGGCGACACCATGGGCATGCTTGCTACGGTAATGAACTGCCTCGCGCTCGGCGAAGCCCTGCGGCGCCACGGCCAGCCCGCCCGGACCTACTCGGCGCTGCTGATGCCGGAAGTCTGCGATCTCTACACCCGCGCGGCCGCGCTCGAGACGCTCGCCGATGGCGGCATCGCGCTGCTTGCCGGTGGCACCGGCAATCCGTTCTTCACGACCGACACGACGGCCGTGCTGCGCGGCGCTGAAATCGGCGCCGACGCTGTGCTCAAGGCGACCAATGTGGATGGCGTCTATACTGCCGATCCGAAGCGCGATCCCACGGCGAAGCGGTTCGACAAGTTGACGCATTCCGAAGCGCTCGCCGGCAACTACAAGGTCATGGACGCGACGGCCTTCGCGCTTGCCCGCGAAACCTCGCTGCCTATCATCGTTTTCTCGATTGCCGAGGCCGGCTCGATCGGCGCCGTGCTCGGCGGAGCGGGCAGGGCCACGGTCGTGGCCGGTTGAAGCGCGCCCGGCGGACCGCCGCCACGACGCGAGATCAGAATTCTGGAAGGAGAGACTGGCATGCAGTCCGACAAGTTCGACATCAATGAAGTGAAGCGCCGGATGCAGGGCGCATCGCAGTCGCTGCAGCACGAGCTCGGTGGTCTGCGCACCGGCCGTGCCTCCGCCTCGATGCTCGAGCCGGTGCAGGTCGACGCCTACGGCACTCACATGCCGCTCAATCAGCTCGCGACCGTGTCCGTGCCGGAGCCGCGGCTGTTGTCGGTGCAGGTCTGGGACAAGTCGATGGTCAAGGCCGTCGAGAAGGCGATCGTCGATTCCAATCTCGGCCTCAGCCCCGCGACCGAAGGCACCGTGCTGCGGCTGCGCATTCCCGAGCTCAACGCCGATCGCCGCAAGGAACTGGTGAAGGTCGCGCATAAATACGCCGAAGCGGCCCGCGTCGCGGTTCGCCATGTCCGCCGTGACGGCATGGACACCATCAAGAAGCTCGAGAAAGCCCACGAGATCTCCGAGGACGATCAGAAGCGGCTTGATCAGGAAGTTCAGAAGGCAACCGATGCGGCAATCGCCGAGATCGATCAGTTGCTTGCGAACAAGGAAAAAGAAATCATGACGGTCTAACGTCAACGTTTCGGTGCCGCATCGCGCGGGGCCGGGGTTGTCGCGCGGCGGCGATTGCATCTGCTAAGTCCGGCGCAGCGGCGGTCTGCGGTTTGCCTGCGTCGGATTGCAATTCGCTCAGATGAGCGAATCGGGCCTAGTGCTACGGGACGGTGACGATGCCGGTATCGAGCCTTGTGATCGCCTCTGCCATAACTTATTGATCCGATAAAGTTCTGGCGGTCGAACGGGTATTTCTTCGCGGGATGACGCTTCGGGAATTGACGTATGTCGAAAGCTGCCGCCACCGCGACCGACCGATCGGATCCCCCGGTAGTTCCGGCGCATGTCGCGATCATCATGGACGGCAATGGCCGCTGGGCCGCAGCGCGCGGCTTGCCGCGGGCTGAAGGCCATCGCCGCGGCGTCGAGGCGCTGCGCCGGGTTGTACGGGCCGCCAACGATCTCGGCATCCGCTACCTGACCATCTTCTCGTTCAGCTCGGAGAACTGGACCCGGCCGGCCACCGAAATCGTCGATCTGTTCGGCCTGCTGCGCCGGTTCATCCGCAACGATCTCGCCTCGCTGCATCGCGACGGCGTCTGCGTCCGGGTGATCGGGGAGCGCGACCGGCTCGACCGCGACCTGTGCGCGATGCTCGACGAGGCGCAGGAACTAACCCGCAACAACACCAAGCTCAACCTGGTCGTCGCGTTCAACTACGGCTCCCGGCAGGAGATCGCCAAGGCCGCGCAGCGGCTGGCGCGCGAGGTCGCCGAGGGCAAGCGCGACCCGGACACAATCGATATCGACACGCTGGGCAGTTATCTCGAGGCGCCCGACATTCCGGATCCAGACCTGATCATCCGCACCAGCGGAGAACAACGATTGTCGAATTTCCTGATGTGGCAGGCGGCGTACAGTGAACTGGTGTTCGTGCCTATTCACTGGCCCGACTTCGACAAGGCGGCGCTGGAAGAGGCGATCGCCGAATACGCCCGGCGCGAGCGCCGGTTCGGCGGCTTGGCCGCAAAAACAGGATCGTGACACGCGTGAGCCAGGACAATGCGGCGTCCGCGCCGGCGGCCGAGCAGGGCTCCCGGAATCTTTGGCTGCGCGTCGCCGCGGCCGTTGTGTTGGCTCCGGGCGCAATCGCGATTGCCTATCTGGGCGGCTGGGCCTGGGCCGTGCTTGGCACAGCCGTGGCCATCGGCCTGTTTTTGGAATGGCTGTCGGTCGTGGGCGCCGCGCGCGACTTCCGGGTGCTGGTGATCGGCTGTCTGACGCTGCTTGTGTGCGGCATCGGGCTGATGTTCGACAAGCCTGGGCCGTCCGCGCTCGCGGCGGTGCTGGGCGTCGGTGGCCTGCTTGTGCTGAACGACCAGCCGCGGCAATGGACTGCGTCCGGTCTCGGTTACGCGGCGCTGGCGCTGATCGCCTCGGTGCTGATCCGGCGTGATCCGGATTACGGCTTCGTCTCGCTGATCCTGATTTTCCTGATCGTATGGGGCACCGACATCGGCGGCTATTTCGCTGGTCGCGGCATTGGCGGCCCGAAGCTGTGGCCACGCGTCAGCCCGAAGAAAACCTGGGCAGGGGCCATCGGCGGCCTCGTCCTGAGCCTTGCGGTGGCGCTCGGCTTTGCCATCGCGGGGCTCGGGAAAATCGTTCCGCTGCTGATCCTTGCAGCGATTCTTTCAACCGTTTCCCAACTCGGCGACCTGTTCGAATCCGCCGTCAAGCGCCGGTTCGGCGTCAAGGATTCCAGCCACATCATTCCCGGCCATGGCGGGCTGCTCGACCGGCTCGACGGCTACGTCGCGGCTGTCGCGCTGGCGGCCTTGGTGGGGGTGGCGCGGGATTCGGTGGATGGTATTGGCCGCGGTCTTATGGTGTGGTGATCTGATGAGCGCAGTCCCTTTGAAGAACGATCGCCCGGCCCATGACGGCGTGCGCAGCATCAGCGTCCTCGGCGCCACCGGGTCCATCGGCGACAGCACGCTGGACCTGATCCGTGCCGCGCCCGAGAAGTACCGGGTGGAGGCGCTGACCGGAAACGCCAATATTTCCGGCCTCGCCAAGCTGGCCAAGGAATTCAATGCCCGCTTCGTCGCGGTTGCCGATCCGGCCAGGCTCGGAGAACTGCGCGCGGCTCTGGCCGGCACGTCGACAGAATGCGGGGCAGGCGAGAGCGCCCTGATCGAAGCCGCAGCGCGGCCGGCCGACTGGGTGATGGCGGCGATCAGCGGCGCTGCCGGCCTCAAGCCGGCGTTGGCAGCGGTCGACCGCGGCGCCACCGTCGCGCTGGCCAACAAGGAGTGCCTGGTCTGCGCCGGCGACTTCTTCATGAGCCGGGCGGTCGCGGCGAATGCCCGCATCCTGCCGGCCGATTCCGAGCACAATGCGCTGTATCAGGCGCTGGCTTCCGGTAACCGCCACGAACTGCTGCGGGTCATCATCACCGCCTCGGGCGGGCCGTTCCGGACCTGGACTGCCGAGGATATCGAGCAGGCGACGCTGGCGCAGGCGCTGAAGCATCCGAACTGGAGCATGGGCCAGAAGATCACCATCGACTCTGCCTCGATGATGAACAAGGGCCTCGAGGTGATCGAAGCCTCGTATTTGTTCGCGCTGTCGCCAGATGAGATTGACGTGCTGGTGCACCCGCAGTCGATCGTTCATGGACTGGTGGAGTTCGCCGACCACTCGGTGGTGGCGCAGCTCGGCGCGCCCGACATGCGGATTCCGATCGCGCACTGCCTCGGCTGGCCGGACCGCATTCCGGGCCGCGCCGCCCGGCTGGACCTCGCCAAGATTGGTCAATTGACCTTCGAAGCTCCTGATTTCGTTCGCTTCCCCGGCCTGCGCCTGGCCTATGACGCGCTTCGCACCGGGCACGGCGCGACCACCGTCTATAACGCCGCCAACGAGATCGCCGTGGCCGCCTTCATCGCCCAGAAGATCCGCTTCGGGGCGATCGCGCGGCTGGTCGAGGACACCATGAATGGCTGGGTACGGGCCGGCAATCTGGCGCCGCTCGCCAGCGCCGACGATGCCATCGCCGTTGACCATAGCGCGCGAAAAATGGCTGCCACCCTCTTGCCTCAAATTGCCGCAAAGGCATCCTAGAGAGTTGGGGAACAGGGCCGTCGGTTCTGCTTGAGAGGAATGGGATGGCCGATCTTTTTCTGAACGGGTTCAACACGTTGAGCCACGGCGTCGTGGGTTACGTGGTGCCGTTTCTTTTTGTCCTTACGATCGTGGTATTCTTCCACGAACTTGGGCATTTTCTAGTCGCGCGCTGGAACGGCGTTAAGGTCCTGACCTTCTCGCTTGGCTTTGGGCCGGAGCTCGCGGGCTTCAACGACCGTCATGGCACCCGGTGGAAGATCTCGGCGATCCCTCTCGGCGGCTACGTCAAGTTCTTCGGCGACGACAGCGAAGCCTCGACGCCGTCGACCGATTCCTTGTCCAAGATGACGGCGGCGGAGCGTTCGGTCAGCTTCCACCACAAGAAGGTCGGGCCGCGCGCCGCGATCGTGGTGGCCGGGCCGGTGGCCAACTTCATCCTGGCGATCGTCCTCTTCACCTTCCTGTTCGCGGTGTTCGGCGTGCCGAGCACGTCGCCGCGCGTCGACAACATCCAGCCGGGCAGCGCCGCCGAGGCGGCCGGCTTCCAGCCCGGTGACGTGGTCCTGACGATTGATGGAAGCAAGATTCAGAGCTTTCTGGATATGCAGCGTACGGTCGGCGCGGAGCCGGGACGGCAGCTGAACTTCACGGTTCAGCGGGGCGCCTCGACGGTCGAGCTGAAGGCGACGCCCGAGCTGCGCGAAATCAAGGATCGGTTCGGCAACGTCCAGCGTCTCGGCATCCTCGGAATCAGCCGCTCGACCTCGGCGGGCGAGGTGACCACCGAGCGGGTCAACCCGGCCGCAGCGTTCTGGATGGGAATCAAGGAGACTTGGTTCGTCGTCGACCGGACCTTCTCCTACATCGGCGGCCTGTTCGCCGGCCGCGAAGCCGCCGACCAGCTCGGCGGTCCGTTGCGAATCGCACAGATCTCTGGACAGGTCGCGACCATCGGCTTCACTCCGCTGCTGCATCTGGCTGCGGTGCTGTCGATCTCGATCGGGCTTCTGAACCTGTTTCCGGTCCCGCTGCTCGATGGCGGTCACCTGATGTTCTATGCGATCGAGGCGGTGAGGGGGCGTCCGCTGTCCGAGCGGGCGCAGGAAGTGGGCTTCCGGATTGGGTTGGGGCTGGTGCTGATGCTGATGGTTTTCGCGACCTATAACGACATTCGGCACTTGGCTTTCTCGTAACGCTGATGCAATTCGTGGCCGATAGGCAACGTGTTGGAATGAAATTGAAATCGCACTGCGAAAGGACGTTTGCCGGTTTGGCAAAATTGTCTACAAGCAAGGCACGTTGGGGATTCTGTCGGCGCATGGGCTGCGCGTCGGCAACGGAATGACAAGGGCGCGTTGCGCATGAATGCTGGAATGCGAGTGTTGCGGGGGGGACTTCTTGCTGCCGCCCTGGTGTTTTTCGCCGGACCGGTCGCCACTACGGCGACTGCTGTTCTCACGGCGTCGCCTGCGGCCGCGCAGTCAGCTTCTTCGATCCAGGTCGAGGGCAACCGCCGGGTCGAGGCCGATACCATTCGCTCCTATTTCAAGCCGGGTCCGGGCGGGCGGCTCGACCAGGGCAGCATCGACGACGGCCTCAAGGCCCTGATCGAGACCGGGCTGTTCCAGGACGTGCGCATCAACCAGGCCGGTGGCCGGCTGGTGGTCAGCGTCATCGAAAACCCGGTGATCGGCCGGCTGGCTTTCGAGGGCAACAAGAAGATCAAGGACGAGCAGCTCCAGGCTGAAATCCAGTCCAAGCCGCGCGGTACGCTGTCCCGCCCGATGGTGCAGTCGGACGCGCTTCGCATCGCCGAAATCTATCGCCGCTCGGGCCGTTACGACGTTCGCGTCGATCCCCAGATCATCGAGCAGCCGAACAACCGCGTCGACCTCGTCTTCGTCGTCACCGAGGGCGCCAAGACCGGCGTGAAGTCGATCGAGTTCATCGGCAACAACGCCTATTCGTCCTATCGGCTGCGCGACGTCATCAAGACCCGCGAAACCAATCTGCTGAGCTTCCTCGGTTCGGGTGACGTCTATGATCCGGATCGGGTCGAGGCTGATCGCGACCTGCTTCGCCGCTTCTATCTGAAGAACGGCTACGCCGACGTGCAGGTGGTTGCCGCGCTCACTGAATACGATCCCTCGCAGAAGGGCTTCCTGGTCACCTTCAAGATCGAGGAGGGCCAGCAGTACCGCGTTGGCTCCGTGGCCTTCGAATCGACCATTGCCAACTTCGACGCCAATTCGATGCGCGGCTATTCGCGCGTCAATGTCGGCTCGCTCTACAACGCCGAGGCGCTGGAGAAGTCGGTCGAGGAAATGCAGATCGAAATGTCGCGGCGCGGCTACGCGTTCGCGACGGTGCGGCCGCGCGGCGACCGTAACTTCGACACGCATACCGTCTCGATCGTGTTCTCGATCGAGGAGGGGCCGCGGGTCTACATCGAGCGCATCAACGTCGTCGGCAACACCCGTACCCGCGACTACGTCATCCGCCGCGAGTTCGACATCTCGGAAGGTGACGCCTACAACCGTGCGCTGGTCGACCGCGCCGAGCGCCGCCTGAAGAATCTCGACTTCTTCAAGTCGGTGAAGATCACCACCGAGCCGGGCTCATCGAGCGACCGCGTGATCCTGGTGGTCAATCTCGAAGAAAAATCGACCGGCGACTTCTCGGTGTCGGGCGGCTATTCGACCAGCGACGGTGCGCTGGGTGAAGTCAGCGTCTCCGAGCGCAACTTCCTCGGCCGCGGCCTGTTCGCCAAGGCGACCGTGCAGTATGGCCAGTATGCGCGCGGCTATTCGCTGTCCTTCGTCGAGCCCTATCTGCTCGACTATCGGGTGGCGCTCGGCCTCGACGTCTACCAGCGCGAACAGCTCGCCAACAGCTACATCTCCTACGGCACCAAGACGCTCGGCGTGAGCCCGCGCCTCGGCTTCGCGCTGCGGGAAGATCTGTCGCTGCAGCTGCGCTACTCGCTGTACCGGCAGGAAATCACGCTGCCGTCGTACCTCAACAACTGTAACAACAACCTGGGCACGTCCGCCTACTTCCCGACGCCGCAGTTTATCGCCGCTGGCACCCCGAACAACACCGGGTACGGCGCGCTGGGCTGCTATGGCGACGGCGAAGCTTCGCTGCCGGTCCGAATCGGCCTGTCCAACGGCGCCTACTGGACGTAGTCGGTCGGCTACACCCTGACCTACAACACCCTCGACAACACCCGGAACCCGACCGACGGTCTGCTGGTCGACTTCCGCCAGGATTTCGCGGGTGTCGGTGGCGACGTGAAGTTCCTCAAGACGGCCTTCGACGCCAAGTACTACACGCCGTTGGTGTCGGAAGTGGTCGGCATCATCCACCTGCAGGCTGGTAACCTGAGCTCGTACGGCGGCAATCAGCTCCGTATGCTCGACCAGTTCCAGATGGGTCCGAACCTGGTCCGCGGCTTCGCGCCGAACGGCATCGGTCCGCGCGACATCGGCCAGTATGCGTTCTACGGCTACGGCGGCGACGCTCTGGGCGGCACCAACTATTGGGGTGCGTCAGTCGAGTTGCAGATGCCGTTCTGGTTCCTGCCGAAGGAAGTCGGGCTCAAGGGCGCCGTCTATGCCGACGCCGGCTCGCTGTTCGACTACAAAGGCCCGACGTCGTGGACGGTCACCAACGAAGTCAACGCGCCGGGTTGTATCAAGGCGACCCAGACGTCGATCGGCACCTGCGCTGGCCTGAACTACGACGACACCAACACGGTCCGGTCGTCGGTCGGTATCGGCCTGATTTGGGCCTCGCCGTTCGGTCCGCTGCGCTTCGACTACGCGGTTCCGATCACCAAGGGCAAGTACGACCGCGTCCAGGAATTCAAATTCGGCGGCGGGACTTCGTTCTAAGTCCCGCGGTCCGGACTGCGACCGCAGGATGACCTCTACAACATTCTTCAAACAACGCCCTTCGTCGACGCTGGCAGAGATCGCCACGGCGACGGGGGCGGAGCTGGTCGACCCCGCGCGGGCCGACATGCTCATCGCCGGTACCGCCTCGCTCGACGAGGCGGGCCCGATGCACCTGACTTTTTTCGAGAACCTCCGCTACGAGAGCGAGCTGGCGGCGACGCGCGCCGGCGCGTGCCTCGTGAGCCCGCGGTTCGAAGGGCGCGTTCCGGCGCATGTCGCGGTGCTGCGCAGCAAGCGGCCATTCCACGCTTTCGTCGCCTACAGCCGGCAGATCTACGCCGATGCGCTGCGCCCGGAGCCTGATTTCCGCGCCACCGGGATCGCGCCGACGGCCGTCATCCATCCGACGGCCAGGCTGGAAGACGAGGTGATCGTCGAGCCATTGGCCGTGATCGGCCCCGACGTCGAGATCGGCTCCGGCACGGTGATCGGGGCAGGCGCCGTGCTGGCCGCCGGGGTGAAGATCGGCCGTGACTGTAACATCGGCGCCGGCAGCCATCTGCAGCATACCCTGATCGGCAACAACGTGCTGATCCATCCCGGCTGCCATATCGGCCAGGACGGGTTCGGCTTCATCTTTGCCGGCCGGCACACCAAGGTGCCGCAGACTGGCCGGGTGATCATTCAGAACGACGTCGAACTGGGCGCCGGCACCACGATCGATCGCGGCAGCCTGCGCGATACGGTGATCGGCGAGGGTACCAAGGTCGACAATCAGGTCCAGATCGGCCACAACGTAACAATTGGTCGACATTGTGTGATTGCCGCGAAATGCGGTCTTGCCGGCAGCCTGACGCTGGGCGACAACGTCGCGCTGGGCGCCATGGTCGGTATCAACAACCACGTGGTGATCGGCGACGGCGCCCAGGTGGCCGCGATGTCCGGCGTCAAGGACAGCGTGCCGCCCGGCGAGCGCTGGGGCGGAATGTTTGCGCGGCCGACCAAGACCTGGTTCCGGGAAATGCTCGCAGTGCGGCGGCTGGCCGAGGCCGGCAGCCCCGACGCGGCCGTGTCTCAGTCCGAGCACGACAAGGATGAAGGACGGGGTTGATGGAATCGCCGATACGTTTTGCGGACGTGGACATCAACACGATCCTGAAGACCCTGCCGCACCGCTTTCCGTTCCTGCTGATCGATCGTGTGAAGAATATCCGCGAGGACTACAGCGGCATCGGCGTCAAGAACGTCACCGTCAACGAGCCGGCGTTCCAGGGGCATTTTCCGGAGCGTCCGGTCTATCCGGGCGTGCTGATGATCGAGGGCATGGCGCAGACCGCGGGCGTCATCGGCATCCTGTCGGTGACCGGCACCGAGCAGCCGCGCGCCGTGTACTTCCTCACGATCGATAAGTGCAAGTTCCGCAAGCCGGTGATGCCCGGCGATACGGTCGAGTACCACATGACACGCACCGGTCGCCGCAAGACGATGTGGTGGTTTCACGGTGAGGCCAAGGTCGACGGCCAGATCGTCGCCGAAGCCGACGTCGGCGCCATGCTGGCCGACTGATCGCACCGGATGAGCAGCATCGATCCCACCGCACGCATTGAAGACGGCGCCACGATCGGCGCCGATGCCGTGATCGGCCCGTATTGCACGATCGGCCCGAACGTCACGATCGGCGCCGGCACCAGGCTGATCGGCCACGTCAACGTTACCGGCCACACCACGATCGGCGACGGCTGTACGATCCATCCGTTCGCCTCGCTCGGCGGCGCGCCGCAGTCGACGGGCTACAAGGGCGAACCGACCACGCTGACGATCGGCAACGCCTGCACCATCCGCGAAAACGTTACCATGAACACCGGCACCGTCGGCGGCGGCGGCGTGACGCGGGTCGGCGACCGCGGTTTCTTCATGGCGGGCAGCCATGTCGGCCACGATTGCATCGTTGGAAGCGACGTGATCTTCGCCAATGCGGCCACCCTCGGCGGCCATTGCGAGATCGGGGACTTCACCTTCATCGGCGGCATGACGGTGCTGCAGCAGTTCACCCGCGTCGGCCCGCAGGTGATGATCGGCGGCATGACCGGGCTGCGCAATCACGTCATTCCCTATGCGCTCGCCAACGGCATCTATGCGAAGCTGTCCGGGTTGAATATCGTCGGCATGCGCCGGCGCAAATTCACCAAGGAGCGGTTACGAATTGTGCGCGCGTTCTACGACGAACTGTTCTACAGCGCCGGCCCGCTCGCCGAGCGGCTGGAGCGTGTTCGGCCGCGTACGGCGGACGATCCGGCGATCGCCGAGATCATCGGCTTCATCGACGATATCAAGGGCCGCGGCGGACGCGGCCAGCGCGTCGCGCTGTGCCCGGCGCGCGAGGGCGGTGCGAACGTCAACGAAGACGACGACGCCTGACCGGCCGGCGCTCCGGCTATGACTGACTCTCTCCCTCAGCTCGGCAGCAGGATCGGCATCATCGCCGGCGGCGGTACGCTGCCATTTGCAGTCGCGGACTCGCTGGCCGCGCGCGGCATCACGCCGGTGCTATTCGCGCTAAAGGGAGCTTGCGACGCCGCGCGCGTCGCGGCGTATCGCCATCACTGGCTGGGCATGGGCGCGTTCGGCAAGCTGCTGCGGCTGTTGCGCAGCGAGGACTGCCGCGATCTCGTCTTCATCGGCTCGCTGGTTCGTCCGTCGCTGAGCGAACTTCGGCTCGACTGGGGCGCCCTCAAGGTGCTGCCGGCGGTACTCGCCGCGTATCGCGGCGGCGACGATCACCTTCTCACCGGCGTCGGCCGGCTGTTCGAAGGCTACGGCTTTAGGCTACTCGGGCTGAAAGACGTCGCGACCGATCTGCTGATGCCCGAAGGTTGCCTGACGCGCATGGTACCCGACGCCGCGGTCGAGGCGGATATCGCCAAGGGGCGGGCGCTGCTCGCCACGCTGAGCCCGTTCGATATCGGGCAGGGGTGCGTGGTGATCGAGGGTCACATTGTGGCGGTCGAGGACACCGGAGGCACCGACGAGCTGCTGCGCCGCGTCGCGCAGCTTCGTGCCAACCGCCGGATCAGCGCCAAGCCCGGCCGTGGTGTGTTGGTGAAGGCCCCGAAGGCCGGACAGGACTTGCGCTTCGATCTGCCGGCGCTCGGCCCCAAGACTATCGAGGGCCTGATCGCCGCGCAGCTCGGCGGCGTCGCTGTGGAGGCGGGCCACACCGTGGTGGCCGAGCCGCAGGCGATGATCGCTGCGGCGGACCGAGCCGGCGTGTTCGTCGTCGGAACGCGCGCATGATGGCGCTCCCTCAGAACGATCGCATTCGCACCGTGTACCTGATCGCGACCGAAGAGTCCGGAGACCGGCTTGGCGGCGCGCTGATGCGCGAGTTGCGGGCGCGGTTCGGCGATCGCATCCGCATCGAAGGCATCGGCGGCCAGACGATGGCGGGCGAGGGGCTGGTGTCGCTTTTTCCGATCGAGGAGCTGTCGATCATCGGCTTCGCTGCCGTCGTGCAGCGACTGCCGAGCATCATGAAGCTGATCCGGCGCGCAGCCGATGCGGCGCTCGCCGCCAAGCCTGACGTGCTGGTGATCATCGACAGTCCGGATTTCACGCACCGCGTTGCGCGGCGGGTCCGACGGCGTGATCCGTCGATCCCGATCGTGGACTACGTCTCGCCGACGGTGTGGGCATGGCGGCCCGGGCGAGCTCGGGCCATGCTCGGCTATGTCGATCACGTGCTGGCGCTGCTGCCGTTCGAGCCGGCCGAGTACCAGCGTCTCAACGGGCCGCCGTGTACTTACGTCGGTCATCCGTTGACCGCGCAGATCGGATCGCTGCGGCCGAACGATGAGGAGCAGAAGCGGCGCGCGGCGGAGCCGCCGCTGCTGCTGGTGCTGCCAGGCAGCCGCCGCAGCGAAGTCCGCCACCACGCCGCAGCGTTCGGCTCCACGCTGGCGCAGCTTCGTCGTGACGGCGTGGCGTTCGAGCCGGTGTTGCCGACCACGCCACATCTCGAACCGCTGGTGCGCGAGGCGGTCGCTGGCTGGGAGGTGCAGCCACGCATCGTGGTCGGCGAGCAGGACAAGCGCGCTGCGTTTCGCTCTGCGCGTGCGGCGCTGGCGAAGTCCGGCACGGTGACGCTGGAGCTGGCGATCGCCAGTGTGCCGATGGTGACGGCCTATCGGGCCGGCAGCGTCGAGATCTGGATCGCTCGCCGCGTCGTGCGTCCCGGCACGGTGATCCTCGCCAATCTGGTGATCGGCCAGGATGTGGTGCCGGAGTTTATCCAGGAAGACTGCATCCCTCAGAAACTCGCGCCGGCGCTGCGGGACTTGCTCGCCGACAGCCCCGCACGACAGCGTCAGCTTGACGCGTTTGCCACCATCGACGGCATCCTCTCGACCGGCGATCAGACGCCGAGTGCGCGGGCGGCGGACATCGTGCTGAACCTGATCCGTCGGCACTGAGATCGCTGACGCCGACAGGCGGTGGCGTTGTTGCGATCAATTCTCAATCAATGGGAACTAGCTTCGGAACCCTTGAAGCTCCCGTTTGCGATCGTGCGGATCGGAGCCAAGTCGCAACCGGAGCACATCATGACCAAATCACCGATCAAAGCTGCGTCGTCGCTCGAGACGCTGTTCGCGTCCGCGACCGTCGTGCATCGCCGGAATTTTCTCACCGCAGGCGCTGGCGCATTCGGCGCTGCGATGTTGCCGGCCGGCGCAACGGTTGCGCAGGCGAAGCAGGCGGCTGCGACGGCGATTACCGAGCAGGACCGTCAGTACATGACCCAGGCCATCGCGTTGATGCGCAAGGCCGGCGTCGTCGAAAAGACAGGTGGCGCGTTCGGAGCCGTGATCGTGCGCGATGGCGAAGTGCTCTCGGCGACGGGCAACAGCGTGCTGCGCGACAACGATCCGTCGGC
>NZ_JBMDXE010000094.1:0-4953 GCF_048594845.1 Rhodopseudomonas sp.
CGAACACGTGCATCGGGCCGAGCACTTCGACGCCGGGGGTGTCGACGGGCACCAGGATCTGCGACTGCTGCTTGCTCGGCGCGGCGGTCGGATCGGTCTTGACCATGACGATCATGATCTTGCAGCGCGGATCGCCGAGTCCGGAGATGTAGTACTTCTCGCCGTTGATCACCCACTCGTTGCCGTCGAGTACGGCCGAGGTCGAGACGTTCTTGGCGTCCGAGGAGGCGACGTTCGGCTCGGTCATCACATAGGCCGAGCGGATCTCGCCGTTGAGCAACGGCTTCAGCCACTTTTCCTTCTGGGCGGGCGTGCCGACGCGCTCCAGCACTTCCATGTTGCCGGTGTCGGGCGCCGAGCAGTTCATCACTTCGGAGGCGAGCGGCGCCTTGCCGAGTTCGACCGCGATATAGGCGTAGTCGAGATTGCTCAGGCCTTCGCCAGTCTCGGCGTCGGGAAGGAAGAAGTTCCAGAGGCCTTCTTCCTTGGCCTTGGCCTTGGCCTTGCCGAGCAGATCGAGCTGCTCCTGCGAGAACGACCAGCGGTTCGGATTCTTCGCTTCCGCGATATCGAACTCGTGCTGCATCGGCTCGACGGTCTCGGCGATGAACTTCTTGACGTGGTCGTACAGCGGCCGGACCTTTTCCGACATCCGCAGATCATTCAGTTCGTCTTCCGGAGACAGCGTATAGGGGGTCTGGCGGGGCACATAGGCCACTTGCATCGTATCGTCCTCCCGATGTGATCATCGCGTTGGTCCATCCTGGATGGATGGTTGCGGGTCTTTATAGACACGTTCCGGCGGCATTGTCGAAGGGGAACGCGGGCGCGACCTTGTGCACGACGTATCCGGTCGCGTGTAATTCCATGCCGCGGATAGTGCCTTCGCGAATCTACAATTAGGTCCAGATTTGAAACCACTCGCCATCTGTGTGCGCATGGCCGGTTTCATATGCCTATAAATCGTAGAATATAGGAATCAGATTCCAAAACCGAATGGCTGTGTCGCTCACAACGAAATTCCTCGGGCGCCGCTCGATGTTACAGTTTCCCGACAATCGATGATCGACCTGCCGGCGATGCGACGCCGCCCACAGGCGCCGATCACGGCACGCGCTGCGCAAGTAGCGCCGGACTGCGAGGACGGACGATGAAGACGATTGGCCTGATCGGCGGCATGAGCTGGGAAAGCACGGCGGTGTATTATCGCCGGCTCAACGAACAGGTGCGCACGCTGTGCGGCGGGCTGCACTCCGCCGAGATCCTGATGCGCTCGGTCGACTTCGATCGGGTCGTCGCGATGCAGACCTCGGGCGATTGGGACGGCGCGACGCGCGTGTTGCAAAAGATCGCGCGCGAGCTCCAGATCGCCGGCGCCGATTGCGTGCTGATCTGCACCAATACAATGCACAAGCTCGCCGATGCGGTGCAGAGCGCGATCGATATTCCGCTGCTCAACATTATCGACATCTGCGCCCACGAGCTGAAGGCGGCCGGCGCACGCAAGCCGCTGCTGCTGGCGACGCGCTACACCATGGAGCACGACTTCTATCGGGAGCGAATGAGCCGCCGCCACGGCCTGACGCCGATGGTCCCCGACGCCGAGGATCGGGCTGCGGTGCACGACATCATCTTCTCGGAACTGTGCTGCGGCATCATCCGCGAGTCCTCGCGGCAGCGCTACATGGAGACGATCGCGCGGGGGCGTGCGGCTGGGGCCGACAGCGTGATTCTCGGCTGCACCGAGATCGGCCTCTTGATCCAGCCCGAGAACATTGATTTACCCGCCTACGACTCGACGCTGCTGCATGCCGATGCGGCGGTCGAATTCGCACTGGGCAGCGGCCCGCTCGGCCGCGCCGACGCAGCCTAAGGAGAATAAGAAAACATGCGCGCGATGGTCCTGCGGGAGCACGGGGGGCTCGACAAGCTCTCGTTCGACATGAATTTTCCCGATCCGGAGATCGGCCCCGGTGACGTGCTGATCCGCGTTCGCGCGACGTCGCTCAATTATCACGACATCTTCACCCGCCGTGGCATGCCTGGCATCAAGATCCCGCTGCCGGTGATCATGGGACTCGATGTCGCAGGCGAGATCGTCAAGGTCGGCGAGGGCGTCGAAGGCTGGAAGGCGGGCGACCGCGTGCTGGTCGATCCGCTCAATCGCGTCGAAGGCGGCCTGATGGGCGAGACCACCAACGGTGGTCTCGCCGAACTTTGCAAGGCGCGTGCGCATCAGCTGCTGCGTGTTCCGGACAATGTCAGCTTTGAGCAGGCGGCGGCGTTGCCGGTGGCCTACGGCACCGCGCATCGCATGATGACCACCAACGGCCAGGTCAAGGCCGGCGAGAAGGTGCTCATCCTCGGGGCCTCGGGCGGCGTCGGCGTGTGCTGCGTGCAACTCGCCAAGATCGCCGGCGCCTACGTGATCGCCTGCGCCGGCTCGGCCGAGAAGGGCGAGCGCCTCAAGGAGCTCGGCGCCGACGAAGTCATCCTCTACACGCAGGAGGATTTCATGAAGGTGGTGCGCGAGCGCCACGGCCGGCCGGCGCGGGTCGGCGGCGGCTCGTCGGTCAACGGCGGCGTCGACGTCGTGGTCAACTTCACCGGCGGCGACACCTGGGTGAAATCACTGCGCACGCTCAAGCTCGGAGGCCGCATCCTGACCTGCGGCGCGACCGCGGGCTACGATCCGGCCGAAGACCTGCGCGTGATCTGGACCTTCGAATTGCAGGTCCGCGGCTCCAACGGCTGGGAGCGCGAGGATCTGGAGAAGCTGTTCGACCTGCTGTCGAGCGGCAAGCTCACCGCGCGGATCGACAAGGCGTTCCCGCTTGAGCAGGCCGCCGATGCGTTGCGGATGCTCGATGAGCGCACCGTGATCGGCAAGGTGGTGGTGACGCCATGAGCGAGCCGCTCACCGCCGCGCAGATCGATGCGATGCTCCAGGCATCGCCGTTCATCTCCTTCCTTGGCCTGTCGGTGACGTCGCTCGACGCTGCCAAGCAGGAAGTGACGATGCGCGCGCCGATGCGGCCGGAGTTTGAGCGCGAGGCTGGCACCGGGCAGTGGCATGGCGGCCCGATCGCCTCGATCATCGACACCGTTGGCGACTACGCGCTGGTGATGTTCGTCGGGCGCGGCCTGCCGACCATCAATTTCCGGGTCGATTACTTCCGCCCGGCGATCAACACCGCGTTGGTGACCACTGGTCGGGTTCGGCGGCTCGGCCGCACCGTCGGCGTCGCCGATGTCGACGTGCACGACGAGAAGGGCGCGCTGCTCGCCATCGGGCGCGCCACTTACGCCATCTAGACGGGAAGGGCGCCGCCGCGATGAAGCCGCTCGCCGACAGGATCGCTCTCGTCACCGGCGCCAGCCGCGGCATTGGGCGCGCGATCGCTGTCCGGCTGGCGCAGGATGGCGCCCTCGTCGGCATTCATTATCGCGCTGAGCGCGACAAGGCGGAGCAGACGCTCGACGACATTCGCGCGGCGGGCGGCGACGGTTTCCTGATCGCGGCCGATCTCGCCGATCCGGCCGGCGCAACGCAGCTCTCCGAGGCGCTGATCGCCGAGCTGCGCGCGCGGCGCGACCCACCTCAGTTCGACATTCTGGTCAACAATGCGGGCATCGACGACCGCAAGACGATCGAGCAGGTGACCGAAGCCGACTTCGATCGCATGCTGCAGATCAACTTCAAGTCGCCGTTCTTTCTGATCCAGAAGCTGCTGCCGGTGATCGCCGACGGCGGCCGCATCATCAACATCTCGTCGATGGCGTCGCGGCTGTCGTTTCCCACCATGCCGGTGTACGCGCCCACCAAGGCGGCGCTGTCGACGCTGAGCCGCGTTCTCGCCGCGCATCTCGGTCCGCGTGGCATCACCGTCAATGCGGTGCTGCCCGGCGCAACCTCCACTGATCTCAACCCATTGTCCGATCCGGCGCGCGCCGCCGCGGTCCGCGACAGCGTCGCGCTCGGCCGCATCGCCGGGCCCGAGGACATCGCCCCGGTCGTCGCCTTCCTCGCGTCGAAGGAAGGTGGCTGGATCACCGGCGAAACCATCGAAGCAAGCGGCGGCCAGCGGCTATGAGTCCTCGATCCGGCCGCGAATGTGTTTCTCTGAAACCGGGTTCGCGCCGGACGATTTCACTCTCTCTCCACGATTTGATGCACATCGATGCTGCGCGCGCCGCGCGTTTGGCATGGCGCGTGCTTTATGCAATGCATCCGCAACGTTGCGCTGATAGCGCGGCAAGGATGGTGCGCTGATGGACCGGATCGATCTGAAGATACTCGGCTGTTTGCAGGACGACGCGATGATGCCGGTCGCGGCGGTGGCCGAGAAGGCAGGGCTGTCGACCTCGCCGTGCTGGCGACGCATCCAGGCGCTGATCGAGAAGAAGATCATCCGCCGCCGCGTCGCGCTGCTCGATGCCAATCTGGTCAATGTGCCGGTGACGGTGTTCGTCACGCTGAAAACCAGCAAGCATCACAGCAAATGGATGACGACGTTCGCGCGCGAGGTCGCCAAGATTCCAGAGGTCACCGAGTTCTACCGGATGAGCGGTGACGTCGATTATCTGCTGCGCATCGTGGTGCCGGACGTCGCTGCCTACGACAACGTCTACAAGCGGCTGATCAGTGCCGCCGAACTGTTCGACGTCAGTTCGAGCTTCGCGATGGAGACGATCAAATACTCCACAGCGCTGCCGCTGAACTACGTCGACGTCTAAGAAAAGCCCGGCAGGACGCACGAGGTCACGAGTTGGAACATCGACAGAAACGGGGGATTGAAAACAGCATGATGGGAATTCAGCGGACGATCACCAGGCGCACCACGGCGCTCGCTCTCGGCGCGGCGCTCGGCCTTGCGGGCCTTGGCGGCGCCTTTGCGCAGCAGGCCGACACTTCGCCGGTCCGCATCGGCGTGCTCACCGACATGTCGGGCC
>NZ_JBMDXE010000095.1:0-1567 GCF_048594845.1 Rhodopseudomonas sp.
AGTTCGACCTCAACAAGCGGCTGTCCGGCACGCTGGCGGTGTACGATATCGACAAGACGAACGTGCTGGTGTCGCAGTTCAACGCCGCGACCGGCCTCAACGAATATCGCGCCGCCGGCAAGGTCCGCTCGCGCGGCGTCGAGTTCGACGTCACCGGCCGGCTCGACGACCACTGGAGCACGATCGCGAGCTACGGCTCCACGGACGCGATCGTCACCGAGGATCCGACGCTGGTCGGGATGCGGCTGCAGAACGTGGCGATGAACACCGCGTCGCTGTTCCTGGTCTATGATTTCGGCACGGCGCTGCCCGGCCGCCTGCGTGTCGGCGGCGGCCCGCGCTACGTCGGCACCCGGCCCGGCGACAGCGCCAATTCGTTCGTGCTGCCGTCCTACACCGTGGCGGACATCTTCGCGAGCTACCAGACCCAGACCGGCCCGTTCCCGGTGACCTATCAGTTCAACGTCAAGAACCTGTTCGACACCGTGTACTATCCGTCCGCCGTCAACACGCTGAACGTGGCGGTCGGCGACGCGCGCCGGTTCTCGCTCGCCGCCACGGTGAAGTTCTGATGCCGGCGCCGCTGCAGCTCGACGGCATGGGCGGAGCCTGAGATGCGCGCCGCGGTCAAAGCCACGCTGTTTCAGCTGCACTCGATCGTCGGCCTGGTGCTGGGGGTGGTGCTGATGCTGATCGGCGTCACCGGCGCGGTGATGAGCTTCGAGGACGAGATCCTCGCCAGCCTCAATGCCGGTGTGACGCGCGTCGAGCCGCGCACGGCGCCGCGGCTGTCGCCGGACGAATTGGTCGCGCGGCTGCAGGCGGAGTCCTATGGCCCCGTCGCCGCGATCACGCTGTCGCGCGATCCGGCTGTCGCGGTACGCATTCGCTTCGCCCGCAAAGAGGATCGCTCGCGTCCGTCGTCGCTCTATGTCGATCCGTATGACGGCCGCGTGCTCGGCCATCCGGTCGGCGAAGAGTTCTTCGCGACGGTGCTGAAGCTGCATCGCTGGCTGCTGCTGCCGGGCGATGGCAAGGGCTATGGCCGGCTGATCACCGGCATCACGGCGATCGGTCTGCTGGCGATGCTGATCAGCGGCCTGGTGCTGCGCTGGCCGCATCGGCCCGGCAGCCTGAAGATCTGGCTCAAGCCGAATTTGCGGCTGCACGGCCGCGGCTTCCATCGCTCGCTGCATTCGGTCGTCGGCACCTGGGTGATGCTGATCTATGCGGTGATGGTGCTGACCGGCCTGTGGTGGTCGTTCGACTGGTACAGGGCCGGCGCGACCTGGCTGTTCGCGCGCGCGCCTGCCGTGGCCGAGCCGATGAAGGCCAAGGTGTCGGGCGGCAAGGCTGCGCGCGCCGAACGTTCCGCCGCCACGGCAGCGCCGCAACTCGACCGCGCCTGGGCTGCGTTCGTGCAGGACCGCGGCGACGCCTATGCGTCCGCCCGCCTGACGCTGCCGAGCGGCGGCGAGCCGACCATCCGGATCAGGTCGTGGCTCACCGAACACGCCGACGGCCGCCGCGACGAATTCAAGATCGACGCCGCCACCGGCGCAATCCT
>NZ_JBMDXE010000096.1:0-3526 GCF_048594845.1 Rhodopseudomonas sp.
CGAACACGCTGGGATGGAACGAGGCGATCAGGCCGAGCTCCTTGCGGGATTCCTGCTTGCCGTGCTGGGCGACGCCGAAGCGCGACAGATCGGAGTCTTGCCCGGTGAGGCTGGCGGTGGAGGTCTGGCCACCCGTGTTGGAGTAAGCACCGGTGTTCAACACCACGACCTTGATCGGCGTCTTGGTGGCGAGCAGCCGCGACAGCGCGCCGAAGCCGATGTCGTAGGTGGCGCCGTCGCCGCCCATGCTCAGCACGGTCGGTAGCATCTGGCGCTCTTCCGGCGTGAACTCGTTCCAGCCGAAGTAGCGGAAGTAACCGTCGTGCTTGGCGGGGTCGTAAGCGTCGGCCAGTTCGAGCTTGGCCACGCGCAGCGCGCGGAAATCTTCCGTCGCCTTGGCGGTGAGACCTTCGAAGATGCCCTTCGCCACCGCCGGCGTATCCTGGAACAGGCTGTTCACCCACGGATCAGTGTAGGGGTTGAACGGGAACGTCGAGGCGTAGACGCTCGAGCAGCCGGTGGCATTGGCGATCACCATGCCGGACGGGCCGTTGCCGGTCGGGCCGCTTTCATAGAGATACAGCCGCTTCTCCAGCGTCTTCAGGGTGGCGTCGATGCGCGCGACGCGGGCCGCGTCGGCGGCGACCTCGGCGCGCTTGGCGCTGAGCTGATCGATCAGGCTCTCCAACTCGCGGGTGTGATCCTTGCGGCGCTTGTCGTGGATGGCGTGGTTGGTCGAGGTGACCAGACGGATCGCGGTGACTTCGCCGCAGCCGCGGCAGGCGCCGTGGCCGCCGGTGGTCGCGTAGTAATTGGCGCGATCGAGCATCAGGCGCTTGGTCTCGCCTTCCGGCTTGGTCGCGCTCTCGGTGAACCGCGCCGGGGTGTTCGGGGTGCGGCTGAGGAATTCGAACCGGGCCTGGAGCTGCTCCAGCATCGGCTCGTCCTGCTCACGATCGACCAGCGCGCCGGGGCCGCAGACGTCGATACATTCGAGACAGCCCGAGCACTTCCACGGGTCGACGCTCACCGAATACAGGCCGCCGGTGCCCGGCTGGCTCTTTTCCATCGCGTCGAAGAACGGCCGGGTGCGGGCCACCGGATACACCGACAGCGCCGCCGACAGCTTGCCGAAGTTGCGGTTCAGCGTGGCGTTGTCGAGCTTCAGCGCTTCGGCAGCCTGCGCCACGATGTCGTGGAACGGCTTGTCGTCGTTGCCGGAGCGATACACGTCACGGATCGCCTCGGTCAGCGCCGGCACCTTCTCACGCAAGCTGTCTTGCTGAGCCGGCGCGATGTCAAGCTGCTTGATTGCGGTCAGCAGCAGTTCGTGGATGTCGTGCACCGCGTTGGGGATCGCCGCATCGGGGCAGACCAGCGCGCATTCCATGCAGCCGGTGCACAGGTCGGCCTTGAACTCCGGCACGTTGCGGCGGAACAGGCCCTTGTCCTTGGCGGCCGCGGAGCCGGCCGGCATGAACATGCCGATGCCCGGCAGCACCGGCGCTTCGGCGATGGTGCCGTCGCGGAACGGGCCGGCCAGCACGTCGTCGTAGTACTCCGGATCGAGGAAGCCCGCGGCCGAAGCCGGCGCCGCGACGCGGCACATCGAGGCCGAGATCGAGGCGTCGCGCTTGGCCTTCGGGGCGGCCTTGATGGCGTCCTCGCCGAATTCGGTGGCGTCGTAGTCGACCTTGTGGGTGGCCTCGAGACCCTCGCGGATCACCGCCATGTTGCCCTCGACGATGTCGCCGCCCTTGGCGCCGAACTTCTTCGAGATCTGCTGGCGGATCTTGTTGAGCATCGCGTCCTGCGAGGCGTCGGCGACCACGCGGTCGACATTGCCGCACACCGCGCCGATGAAGGCGATGCCCATCATGCGGGTTTCGAGTTCGGCGGTCGGCGCATGGCGCTTGGCCACCGCGAACGCGTCGATCACGTAGAACTTGATGGCCTTGTCGCGGATGGTCTGGCGCGCCTTGGCCGGCAGATCACGCCACACTTCGAGCGGCGACAAATTGGTCTGCAGGATGAAGGTGCCGCCTGCAACGAGCCCGCGCAACGGGTTGGTGTGCACGAACACCTTATGATCCGGTGAGATCACGATCTCGACGTCTTCGAGCTCGGCGTTGGTGATCTTCACCGGCTCGGGCGACAGCGTGATGTAGTAATTGGTCGGAGCACCGCTCTTTTCCGAGCCGTATTTGGGCGCCGACTTCGAATGCATGTCGAGCGCGCCGGCTAGGATGTCGGTCAGCAGCTTGCCGGACGCAATGGTGCCGTAGCCGCCGATCGAGTGGAAGCGGATGCGGAACGCCGACGGCGGCAGCAAGTTCGGGTTCGGCCCGGTCTCCAGCGCCATGTACTGCGTCTCGGGATAGGCCGCCCTCAGCTTGGCCTGCATCGCTTCCATGCGCGGCGACGTGTTCTCGGTGAAGAATTTCGTGCCGAGATACACGAACGGCGCCGAGTCCTGCTTCTCCATATTGGCGTAGCAGGCGATCAGGTCGCGCGGCTGCAGATCGTGGCCGCCGAGGCCGAAGATCGCGGTGGTGATCTTCGGCAGCTTGGTCAGCGCCGGGATGCCGGCATGACGCACGCCGGCGTCGCCGTTCTCGCGCGCCTTGCACAGTGCCTGGGTCACGAGCTGGGTCAGCGCGGTGACGTCCGAGCGCTCCAGCACGGTGACGGCGGTCTTTCCAGCGAGCGCTTCGACCAGTTCGGCTTCGGGGAACGGCTGCAGCATCTTGATCGACACCACGCCGACCTTCTTGCCCTGCGAGCGCAAGTACGCCGCGACGGCTTCGGCGTCGTCGGTGACCGAGCCGAGGCCGACCACGACGTGCTCGGCGTCGTCGCACATATAAGTCATCACCGGCTTGTATTCGCGGCCGGTCAGCGCCGCGTATTCGGCCATCGCTTCTTTGACGAAGCGCGGCACCGAATTGACGAAGTGGGTGCGATGATCGACCGCGCCGGCCTGGAAGTCCGGCTGGTTCTGCACGCCGCCGGTCAGGCCCGGATTGTCGATGTCGACCAGCGCCGGCACGAGCTGGCGAGTCCCCTTCTCGGGCGCGTTGATCCACTGCCGCTTCCACGGCCCGCGCAGTTCTTCGGGCACATAAGCGAGCGTCTCGGCGACGATGGCGCCGTCATTGTCGGCTTCGATCGCATCCGCATTGTCGTCGAGGAATTTCTTGAGCGCCGCCAGATCGGCCGCGACGAAGTCGGTGTCGTGGCGCAGCAGATACTGCTTGAGCTGGAACACGCGGCCCTTGGCACCGAACAGCATCTCCTGCGCCACGGTTGGGCACTTGATGCGGCCGGCCGGATCGCCGAGGAATTCGCGCAGCAGGTCCGGCTCCGGCATCAGCGCTTCGGACAGCATGTGCGAGGTCGCAAAGCCGTCCATCGCGTTGGCGACCGGGATCAGCGACATCGCGGCGACCTTATAAGAGATCGCGGCGAGGTCGGCGGCTTCCTGCGGATTGGAGCCGAACAGGATGGTGTAGCCCGACGACAGCAG
>NZ_JBMDXE010000097.1:0-7417 GCF_048594845.1 Rhodopseudomonas sp.
CGGCCTGGTTGTGCGAGGTGCCCAGTGCGCCGAACATCAGCAGCACGCCGTCGCGCTCGACCAGTTTGCGGGTCTGCTCCACGCTCTGCGCCGGGTTGTAGGCATCGTCGGCCGACAGGTAGGTGATCTTGCGGCCATTGATGCCGCCCTCGGCATTGAGCTTGGCGAAGTAGGCCGCATGGGTCTTGCCGATGGTGCCGTAGGCCGAGGCCGGGCCGGAGTAGGGCACGAAGTTGCCGACCTTGATCTCGCTGTCGGTGGCGCCGGGATCGTATTTCTTTTGCGCGTGGGCGGCCGTCGTCGCGCAGGCGATAGCCATCGCTGCGGCGAGGCCGGCGATCAGTGTCCTCATGACGTTCCTCTTTGCTGTTTGTTTGTGGTTGTCGCGTGGCCGCGGGGCGCGGCCGGTTATTGCTGTCCCTTGAGGCCGGCCTCCTCGATCACCTTGCTCCACTTGCTGGTTTCCGCCTCGATGAAGGCGGCGAACTCCGGTCCGCCGCGGCCGCTGGCTTCGAGGCCCTGATCGAGCAGCTTCTGCTTGACGGCGGGGTCCTGGAGCGCGCGCAGCACGGTGTCCTGCAGCCTGGCGACGATCGGCGCCGGCGTCGCGGCGGGCGCCATGAAGCCGTACCAGCCGGCTGCGACGATCTGCGGAAAGCCCTGTTCGACCAGCGTCGGCGCATCCGGATAGATCGCGCTGCGCTCGCTGGAAGCGACGCCGAGCACGCGGAAATTGCCGGCCTGGATGTGCGGCAGCGCCGAACTGATTGCCGTAAAGGTGGCGTCGACGCGGCCGGCGAGGAGTTCGGTATAGGACGCCGAGTCGCCGCGGAACGGGATGTTGAGGCCCCTGACGCCGGCGGTCTTGAACAGCAGTTCGGCGGCGAGATGCGGCTGCGAGCCGGGGCCCGGCGACGCGAAGGTCAGGCCGTCGGTCTTGGCCTTGCCGTAGGCGATCAGCTCGGGCAGCGTCTTGTAGTCGGACTTGGCGTTGATGATCAGGAAGATCGGCGCCGTCACCGCCATCGCCACAGGCGCTAGGTCCTTACGCTCGTAGTTCAGCTTCCCGAACAGCGCTTCGGCGGTCGCATAGGGCGCGGCAACGTAGAGAAACGTCGATCCGTCCGGTGGGGCGTGGGCGACCATCTCGTTGGCGATGCGGGTGCCGGCGCCGGGCTTGTTCTCGACAATGAACTGCTGCTTCAGCTCGCGCTCGAAATATTCGTTGAAGATCCGCAGCGAAATGTCGTTGGCGCCGCCGGCGCCGTAGGGCGAGATCATCCGCACCAGCCGCGTCGGCCATTCGGCGTCGGCGAAGGCCGGCCGGATCGCGGCGAGCGCGGCGGCCGATGCGAGCAGCGTGCGTCGCGTCAGGGGCATATCGTCCTCCGTGCTCAGTCCGGTCCGCTCGTTGCTCGGCGGCCCTGGCGTGGTCGATCGATGGCGTCGCGGCTCAGCGCGCCGCGGCGTTAGCTCGTTGTGGGATCACCGGCTCGGCTTCGCCCACCAGCGCGCGAATGCTGGCGGCGAGCGCGCGCAGCCGCGGGCCGATCTCGGCTTCAAGCTGGCCCGGCTGCAGGCGGAATTCGGGGATGCCGCAATTGATCGCGAAGGTGCGCTGCAGCGATTTGGCGCGAAACAGCGGCGCCGCGACCGCGTGGATCGACGGCATGTACTCACCGAAGCACGTGCAGAAGCCACGCTCGGCGCATTGCGCCAGACCGGAGCCATACAGCTCGGCGTAGCTCTCCCACGTCGTCGCATCGGTGGCGGCGAGTCGCGTCGCCAGCAGGGCGGCCTCGTCGTCGGGCAGCAGCGCCGCCGCAGCGCGGCCCATCGCGGTGCGCACCACCGGGATCGGCAGGCCGATATCCGGACTATGCGGGCCGACGTCGCCGGAGCGCGCGGTCTCGACATAGACGATCGACGGCCCGTCGAGCAGCCCGATCGACACGGTGCCGCGCACGCTGACCGCGAGATCCTGCATCAGCGGCCGGGCGAGCTGGCGGAACGGCATGTCGGCAAGCAGGGGACGGACGATCCGCAGCGCGCGGGTGCCGAGGCCGTACTTCGACAGCGTCGGGTCGTAGCGCAGGTAGCCGAGTTCGGCGAGCGTGTGGGTCAGCCGCGCCACCGTCGGACGCGGAATGCCGGTCCGCACCGAGATCTGCATGTTGCCGAGCAGCGGCGCCGCGGCGTCGAACGCCTCCAGCACGATCAGACCCTTGGCCAGCGTGGTGGCGAATGCCGCGTCGCCGGCGCTTTCGGCCAGCATGGCTTCGGCCGAAAGCATCGTCGCAGGCAGCGAGTGGGACGGCGTATCTTCAATCATGCAGAGCATTATGAAGACGAATGTCGCGATGTCCAATTATTATCGCTAAATCGCATTGTTCGTCCATTATGTGGACGGTGCGTCTGTGGCACAATTGCGGATGAAGAACGTTGTTCCCGCCAGCAAGCGTCAAAGCGGAGGATGCGCGATGCCCGATCAGGCAGGCGGAAACGAACTCGAAGCGGATGACTTTCCGGTTCATGCGGACCGGACCGAGCTGAAGACTCAGGACGGCGAGAAGATCGCCGAGGCGAAGACCAAGACGCTCGCCGAGGAGATCGCGCAGCGGCTCAACGAGCAGGCGCATCGCGAGGAAGAGGATCGCTGGTCGGCGTGACGACCTGCGGAACTCGCGCGCGGCGTGCGGCCTAGCGCGAGGCACGATGTCGCATCACGCTTTGCGCAGCGCCTGTTAGTCGCGTGAACTTGCTCGCGCGACGCCGCGTTTGAACGATTCCAAGGCTGCGAGTCTGTACTCAGCGGCTGAACGCGCTAGAGCGGGTCAGAACGGTTCTGACCTAGAAGGCGCCATGATCCAGTCAGGTTCTGCTCTGCTAGTTTTCCACGTCGCTCCCATGGCCCGGTGTTTCCGCAAGGCCATTGGCGGCGCGGCTATCATCGCGCGGTCGCTCAAGCGGAGCGTGCCATGAGAGCGGTTTTCGGGCGCCTGCATCGCTGGGCTGGGTTGCTCACCGCGGCGTTCCTGTTCTTTTCGGGCGTGACCGGTGCGGTGATTTCGTGGGATCACGAGATCGCCGAGACGCTCAACGCCAAATTTTTCGACGTGTCGAGTGCCGGACCGGCGATCCCGTCGGTTGATCTCGCCAGGCAGATCGAACAGCGCGATCCGCGGGCGCGCGTGATCTTCTTTCCGATGACGCCGGAGCCCGGCCACTCACTGGCGTTCTTCGTGCAGCCGCGGATCGATCCGACCACCGGCAAACGCTACACGCTCGACTACAATCAGATCTTCCTTGATCCCAACACCGGCGCCGAACTCGGCCGGCGCTATTGGGGCGCGGTGTGGCCGGTCAACAGCGAGAACTTCGTCTCGTTTCTCTACAAGCTGCACTACACGATGCACATTCCCGAATTCTGGGGCAGCGATCGCTGGGGCGCGCGGCTGCTCGGCATCATCGCGATCATCTGGACGATCGACTGCTTCGTCGGCTTCTATCTGACGCTGCCGGCCCGCAAGCTGCTGCGCGCCGGACAGGCGCCGGCGGTCAAGCGCGAACTCGGCAAGGGCTTCTGGGCGCGCTGGGCCCCGGCCTGGAAGATCAAGACATCAGGCAGCGCCTACCGGATCAACTTCGACATCCACCGCGCCTTCAGCCTGTGGACCTGGGCGGTGCTGTTCGTGGTCGCCTTCACGGCGTTCTCACTCAATCTGTACTTCGAAGTGTTCTCGCCGCTGATGAAGACGGTGTCGAACTACACGCCGACGCCGTTTGAGCAACGGCCCTATCGCAGCCTCGACGATCCGATCGAGCCCAAGATGACCTTCGCGCAGATCGCCGAGCGTGCGGCCGCCGACGGCAAGGCGCGCGGCTTCACCGAGCCGCTCGGTTCGCTATTTTACGGCCCGGCTCATGGCGTCTATGCGGCGGCGTTCTTCAAGCCCGGCGACGATCACGGCGCCGCCGGCGTCGGTCCGGCGCAGCTGTACTACGACAGCGAAGACGGCCGTCCGCTCGGCGATCGGCTGCCCTGGGTCGGCACCGCCGCCGACGTCTTCGTGCAGATGCAGTTTCCGCTGCATTCCGGTCGCATCCTCGGCCTGCCGGGACGCATCCTGATCTCGGCGATGGGCCTCGTCGTGGCGGCGCTGTCGGTCACCGGCGTGGTGATCTGGGCGCGCAAGCGGCGGGCGCGTCTGGCGTCCCGCCGCAGCGCTGCTGTTACGTCGTCTCCAGGGCGCACACCAGATCCCCGGCGCGCAGGGTCTGCCCCGGCTTGACGTTCACGGTGCGGACGATGCCCTGCACGGTGGCGGGGATGGCGATCTCCATCTTCATGGATTCGATCACCGCGAGCGTCTGACCGGCCTCGACCGCGTCACCTTCGGTCACCGTGAGCTTCCAGACGTTGCCCGGCACTTCGGAGAACACGCCGACGTGGCCGTCCGGAATGTCTTCGCTCGGCCCCTCGGCGAGGTCGGCATCGTCGGCGACCTGATCGAGCCGCAGCTCCTTCCAGCGCTGCCGTTCGGCTTCGAATGCGGCCTGCTGCGTCGTCTTGAAGGCTGCGATCGACGCGCTGTTGTCCTTCAGACTCGTCGCGTAGTCGGCGGCGGAGAACGTCGTGTCCTCGATCCGCAGCGGATAGGCGCCGTGCGGAAACGCCTCGCGGGCGTCGAGCAGCTCCTCTGCCGTCACCGGGAAGAACCGGATCTGGTCGAAGAACCGCAGCAGCCAGGGATGGCCGGGCTTGAACTCCGGCGTCGACCGCCAGCTGTTCCACATCTGGATGGTGCGGCCGAACAGCTGATAGCCGCCGGGGCCTTCCATGCCGTAGATGCACATATAGGCGCCGCCGATGCCGACCGCGTTCTCCGGCGTCCAGGTGCGGGCCGGGTTGTATTTGGTGGTCACCAGCCGATGGCGCGGATCGACCGGCGTCGCTACCGGCGCGCCGAGATAGACGTCGCCGAGCCCGAGCACCAGATAGCTGGCGTCGAACACGATGCGCTTGACGGCGTCTTCGTCGGGCAGGCCATTGATGCGGCGGATGAACTCGATGTTGGACGGACACCACGGCGCGTCCGGCCGCACCAGCTCCTGATACTTGCGCATCGCCAGCACCGCCTGCGGATCGTTCCACGACAGCGGGAGATGCACGATACGGCTCGGCACCTGCATGGCGTCCACTGCCGGCAGATCGCGCTCGAGCTCGCCGAGCACGTCGAGCAGCTTGCGGCGCGAGAGCTGCGTGCTGTCGTAGTGGATCTGCAGCGAGCGGATGCCGGGCGTCAGATCGATCAGTCCGGGCAGCCTGGCCTGCGCCACCGCTTCGGCTAGCACGTGGACGCGCAGCCGTAGCGTGATGTCGAGCTCCATCGGGCCGTATTCGATCAGCAGATTGTCGTCGCCGGCGCGGCGATACACCACCGGAATGGCCTGATCGTCGCGGCGGCCGACAATCGCAGAACCCAGCTCGGCCGGCCCGCGCAGTACCGTCGGTCCTGCAGGCGGATCTCCCGCGCGCGTCACCGGCACGAAGCGCAGCTTGTCGCCGGGGCGTAGCTGCCCGATCTTCCATAGTTCTTCGCGCGCCACCACGGCCGGGCAGACGAAGCCGCCGAGGCTCGGCCCGTCGGGGCCGAGAATGATCGGCATGTCGCCGGTGAAGTCGATCGAGCCGATCGCGTAGGCGTTGTCGTGAATGTTCGACGGATGCAGCCCGGCTTCGCCGCCGTCGCTGCGCGCCCATTGCGGCTTCGGCCCGATCAGCCGCACGCCGGTGCGCGCCGAGTTGAAGTGCACTTCGTAGTCGGCCTCGAACAGCGTCGCGATGTCGTCGTCGCGGAAGAAGTCCGGCGCGCCGTGCGGCCCGTAGATCACGCCGATCTCCCACTCGCGGGTGAGCGGTGGGATTTCCTCCGCAGTCGCGGCGCGCGGCGTCGGAAGCGTGGCGGTCGGCGCCGCGACATGCAGAACGTCGCCGGCCTTGAGTACGCCGGTGGCGTGGCCGCCGAACGCGCCGAGCATGAACACGGCGCGCGAGCCGAGAATTTCCGGTGCCTCGAAGCCGCCGCGCACCGCCAGATAGCAGCGTTGCCCGGACCCTTCGACCTTGCCGATCGCCAGCGTCTGGCCGGCCTTCACGGCGATCGGCGCATGATGCCCGACCTCGCCACCGTCGAGCCGCGCCACCATGCGGGCGCCGGCGAGCGCCACCACGGCGTCGGTGTTGAAGCGTAGCGTCGGGCCGTTCACCGTCAGCTCCAGCGCCGCGGTGGTCTCCGGATTGCCGACGAGGCGATTGGCGAGCCGGAACGAGCGCTCGTCCATCGGCCCGCTCGGCGGCACGCCGACGTGCCACAGATGCAGCCGGCCGGGCAACTCCTGGAGGCCGGACTGCGCGCCGGGCGCCAGCACGTCGATAGTGTGAGGTGCGAAGGCGAAGCTCGCCAGCACGTTGGTGGCGACACGGCCGCTGTGAAATACCTCGGCCTGCGCGATCGCCCGCAAGTAATCGAGATTGGTCTCGATGCCGGCCACGGCCGTGTCGCGCAGGGCGTCGATCAGTTTGGCGATCGCGCGCGGCCGGTCCTCGGCATGCACGATGATCTTCGCCAGCATGGGATCGTAGAACGGCGTCACCTCGACGCCGGTCTCGATCCAGCCGTCGATCCGTGCGCTGCCCGGAAACGCCACATGGGTCAGCCGGCCGGCCGAGGGGCGGAAACCGGCATTCGGGTTCTCGGCGTAGAGCCGCACTTCGATCGCGGCGCCTTGCGGCGCGCGCGGCGTGTAGTTGGCGAGCGGGCTGTCGCCGGCGGCTTGCCGCACCATCCATTCGACCAAGTCGACGCCGAACACCGCCTCGGTGACCGGATGCTCGACCTGCAGGCGGGTGTTGACTTCGAGAAAGTAGAAATCTTCGCGTTCGACATCGTAGATGAACTCGACGGTGCCGGCGGACTCGTAGTTGACGCTTTGGCCGAGCGCGACCGCGGCCTGATGCAGCCGCGCGCGCATCGCATCGGAGATGCCGGGAGCCGGGGTTTCCTCGACGACCTTCTGGTTGCGCCGCTGCAGCGAGCAGTCGCGCTCGCCGAGCGCGATCACGTTGCCGTTGCCGTCACCGAAGATCTGCACCTCGATGTGCCGCGCCACCGCGACGAAACGTTCGAGATAGACGCGCGCGTCGCCGAACGACGCGCGGGCGGTGCGCTGCACGGTGGCGAAGCGCTCGCGCAGCGTCGTCTCGTCGTGGCAGAGCTGCATGCCGATGCCGCCGCCGCCGGCAGTGCTCTTCAGCATCAGCGGAAAGCCGATCCGCGCGGCCTCAGTGAGCGCCTCGTCGATCGTCTCCAGCAGGCCGGAGCCCGGCAGCAGCGGCACGCCGCTCCGCGCCGCG
>NZ_JBMDXE010000098.1:0-1686 GCF_048594845.1 Rhodopseudomonas sp.
GAATTGGGCGCGCAGGACTTTCTTGTCGATCTTGCCGACGCCGGTCATCGGCATTTCGCTGACGAACTTGACCTGCTTGGGCGCGTGGGCCGAGCCCTTGCGGGTCTTCACCAGCTCGATGAGTTCGCGCTCGTCCGGCTCCGCGCCCGGCTTGCTGACGACGACCGCAGTGACGGCCTCGCCCCATTTGTCGTCGGGCACGCCGACGACCGCGACCATCGCGACGCCGCTGTGGGTCGACAACACATCCTCGACTTCGCGCGGGAAGATGTTGAAGCCGCCGGATACGATCATGTCCTTCTTGCGATCGAGAATGTACATGTAGCCACGGTCGTCGCGCTTGGCGATATCGCCGGTGTGCAGCCAGCCGCTCTTCAGCGTTTCGGCGGTCTGCTCTGGCCGCTTCCAATATTCCTTCATCACATGCGGCGCGCGCACGCAGATCTCGCCGGCTTCGCCGTCGGGGACTTCCTGATCGTTCTCATCGAGAATGCGCGCGTCGCACGCCGCGATTGGAAAGCCGCAGGACAGGAACAGCTCGGGCTGCTTCGGATCGTGATCGGCCTTGCGCAGTACCGACACCGGGTAGCATTCGGTCTGGCCGTAGAGCTGCGAGAACACCGGGCCGATCCGCTCGATGCCTTCGACCAGCCGCGTCGGCGACATCGGCGAGGCGCCGTACAGCACCAAATCCAGCGAGCTCAGATCAGTCTTTGCCAGCGCCGGATGATCGAGCAGCACGTAGATCATCGTCGGCACGAACAGCGTGAAGTTGATCTTCTCGCGATGGATGGTCTGCAGCACCGCGTCGGGATCGAAGCCCTTCAGCATGTGGATGGTGCCGCCGCGCATCAGTGACGGCAGCACTTTGGTCCCGGCGACATGGCTGATCGGCGCCACGGTGAGATAGCGCGGGTCCATCGGGATTTCGAAGTCGGCCAGGATGGCGTTGGCAAAGCCGGCGTTCTCGCGATGCCGGCGCAGCGCGCCCTTGGATTTTCCGGTGGTGCCGCCTGTGTAGTTGAGCACCGCGACATCGTCGAGCTGCGCAAAGTCCTTCGGCGTGGCGCTGCCGGCCTTGTCGAGCGCAACGAGCAGGTCGAGGCCGTAATCGGCTTTGCCGATGGTGAAGACGTGACGCAGGCCGCGCGCCTGCATGGCGAGCTCGCCGCCACGCTGCAGAAAGGCGGCGGCATCGATCACCAGGATCTCTGCGCCGGAATCCTCGATCTGGTCGATCTGGTCTTCGCGCGAGCCCAGCGGATGCAGCCAGGTGATGGCGAAGCGGCAGAGTTGCGCGGCGACGCCGGCGCACCAGGTTTCGGCGCGGTTTGCCGTGAGCATCGCGACGCGCGTGCCGGGCTGCGCGCCGAGCTCCATGAACACCTTCTGGATGCTGCCGATCATGTCTACTGCGCCACGATAGCTCAGCGTCCCGCCTGGCCAGCTGAACGCCGTCCGGGTCGGATAGCGCGACAGGGCGCGCAGCGTCTGCGTGCCGGCGGTGGGGAATGAGTTGAGGGCGTCGGTCATGGGGCTTGCTCCCGAATGTTTGTCATCGGCTTTTGCGCGTGCCAATGTTCGGCGCAAGAGTAGCACGCCGATGCGTCGGTGAAACACCAAAGATGACAAAGGAGGAACGACCTTGGCTGCAGCCGATCGTCTCAGCAAATTCCGCGACCGACT
>NZ_JBMDXE010000099.1:0-1884 GCF_048594845.1 Rhodopseudomonas sp.
GGTGCCCGGGCTCACGGCGGGTTGCTTGTCGACGAAGAAACCGGGGTCCCGCATCTGCGGAGCAGCGCTGCGCGCTGCACCTCGTGCGGGACACGGGCGGTATTGCGCCGGCCCGATGGCACGCGGATCGAACTGCCGAGAGCGTGGCCGCCGCCTAGCCCCTGCCCGCCCGATCTGCTAAAGCGCGGCGTAATCCCCCAAAACCCACGAGTTTGCGATGATCCCGCGTTATACCCGTCCGGAAATGGCTGCCATTTGGGAGCCGCTGACCCGTTTCAAGATCTGGTTCGAGATCGAGGCCCACGCTTCCGACGCGCAGGCGGCGCTCGGGGTGATCCCGAAGGAGGCCGCCGAGGCGATCTGGAAGGGCGGCAAGGACGCAGCGTTCGACGTCGCGCGGATCGACGAGATCGAGCGCGAGGTGAAGCACGATGTCATCGCCTTCCTGACGCATCTGGCCGAGTTCGTCGGCCCGCTGTCGCGCTTCGTGCACCAGGGCATGACCTCGTCGGACGTGCTCGACACCTGCTTCAACGTCCAGCTCGTCCGCGCCGCCGACATCCTGCTGGCCGATCTCGACAAGGTGCTGGCCGCTTTGAAGAAGCGCGCGTTCGAGCACAAGATGACGCCGTCGATCGGCCGCTCGCACGGCATCCACGCCGAGCCGGTGACGTTCGGCCTGAAGATGGCCTACGCCTACGCCGAATTCTCGCGCGCCAAGGAGCGCCTGATCGCCGCCCGCAAGGAAGTTGCGACCTGCGCGATCTCCGGCTCGGTCGGCACTTTCGCGCATATCGATCCGCGCGTCGAAGAGCACGTCGCCAAGGCGATGGGGCTTTCGGTCGAGCCTGTGTCGACGCAGGTGATCCCGCGCGACCGCCACGCGATGTACTTCGCGGTGCTCGGCGTCATCGCCTCGTCGATGGAGCGGCTCGCCACCGAGATCCGCCATCTGCAGCGCACCGAAGTGTTGGAGGCCGAGGAGTATTTCTCCGAGGGCCAGAAGGGCTCGTCGTCGATGCCGCACAAGCGCAATCCGGTGCTGACCGAAAACCTCACCGGCCTCGCCCGCATGGTTCGCGGCTATGTCAGCCCGGCGATGGAGAACGTCGTGCTGTGGCACGAGCGCGATATCTCGCACTCCTCGGCCGAGCGCATGATCGCGCCGGACTCCACTGTGACGCTCGACTTCGCGCTGAATCGTCTGGCCGGCGTGATCGAGAAGCTGGTCGTTTATCCGGACAACATGACCAAGAATCTCGACCGCCTCGGCGGCCTGATCCATTCGCAGCGCCTGCTCACCGCACTGACCCAGAAGGGCTGCTCGCGCGAGGAGAGCTACAAGCTGGTGCAGCGCAACGCCATGCCGGTGTGGCGCGGCGAAGGCGACTTCCTGACGCTGCTGAAGGCCGATCCGGACATGAAGAAGTACATGACCGACGCCGAAATCGAAGAACAGTTCGACCTCGGCTATCACCTCAAGCACGTCGACACGATCTTCAAGCGGGTGTTCGGCGAAAGCTGAGGACGCGCGCGTTTTTCACCTCTCCCCGCGCGCGGGGAGAGGTCGACGTGCATCGCCAGATGCGCGCCGGGTGAACGGGCCTCTCGACGCGGACGAGAGTAAGCGACTCGCGTCGCCCCCCACCCCAGCCCTCTCCCCGCGAGAGCGGGCGAGGGAGCCCGCCTCGCCGCGCTGGCACTCCTTCCGTCGCCGCAAGGCAGCGTCGCGGGAAAAACAACCGAAAACTAACCAAGCTGCGATAGACTTGCCGCGTGTCTGGGCATCCGAACATCCTGGTCTTCGATTCCGGCCTCGGCGGGCTGACGGTACTGCGTGAGATCGTCAAGGCGCGGCCGGATGCACGCTATGTTTATGCGGCT